>JACPUY010000325.1 GCA_016192025.1 Pseudogulbenkiania sp.
GGCGGATCTGGCCGATGGTGCCGTCGACGATCTGGAAGCGCGAGTTGTCGTTGTCGAGCTTCTTCAGCGCGTCGATGGTGTCCTTGATGTAGATGATGGTGCGGTCGAATTCCTTCTCGGAATCGGGCAGGCTCTTGCCGATCTCCCACATCAGCAGGTTCACGATCTCGCGACGCTTGGCCAGCATCTGGCGCGTGAATTCCTCGACGCAGCCGATGCGCTCGGCCACCGACATGGTGGGCCAGGCGCCGCGGCCGTTGTCGTAGGCCTTCACGGCGGCGTCCAGCGCCTCGTCGGCTTCGGCCACGCCGGTGACCGGGATGCTGCCGATCTCGACGCGGGCCAGCTCGCCGTTGTCCTGGCGGGTGTAGACCGGCGACAGCACTTTGCGCACCTCGCCGTGCCACATGGTCAGCTGGCCGTTGACCAGCAGCGTGCGCTGGTGCAGCGGGGCGAGGATCTGGCAGTCGGCCGGGACGGCGCTCTCGTCGGGAAACAGGGCTTGCAGTTGTTCGATGGTGTTCACTCGGGTGTCCTTTGTGCAGTGTGTGGGGTGCAGGGCAGTTCTCAGTCGGGCCAGACCACGCGCAACAGGTTGGTGGAGCCGGGGGTGCCGAACGGGATGCCGGCGACCACGATCAGCGGCTTGCCGACCTGGTAGTAGCCGGTGCTCTGGGCGGCGGCGCAGGCCTTCTCCACCATGTCCTCGACATTCTTGGCGTCGTCGGTGGCGTAGGAGGTCACGCCCCACAGCAGGGCGAGCTGGCGCGCCACGCTGCGGTTCGGCGTCAGGCTCAGGATCGGCGAGGCCGGCCGCTCGTGGGCGACGCGGAAGGCGGTGGCGCCGGAGGTGGTGTAGGTGATGGTGGCGCCCACCGGCAGCACGCCGGCCACGCTGTGGATCGCCGCGCCGATGGCGTCGGTGGAGTTGGCCTGGTGGCGCGTGGTCACCGCCTGCATCAGCTGGCGCTGCAGCGGGTCGCCCTCGGTGTGGCGGATGATGCGTTCCATCATCGACACCGCCTCGACCGGGTAGTGGCCGGCGGCCGATTCGGCCGACAGCATCACCGCGTCGACGCCGTCGTACACCGCGGTGGCGACGTCGGAGGCCTCGGCGCGGGTCGGCGCCGGCGCCTTGATCATCGATTCGAGCATCTGGGTGGCGACCACCACCGGCTTGCCGGCCTCGCGGCACAGCCGCACGATGCGTTTCTGGATCGACGGCACTTCTTCCGGCGGCAGTTCCACGCCGAGGTCGCCGCGCGCCACCATGATGGCGTCGGCCACCTCGATGATCGCTTCGATGTTCTGCACCGCCAGCGGCTTCTCGATCTTGGCCATCAGCTTGGCGCGCCCGCCGATCAGCTCGCGTACTTCGAGCACGTCTTCCGGGCGCTGCACGAAGGACAGCGCCACCCAGTCCACGCCCAGTTCCAGGCCGAACTCGAGGTCGCGCTTGTCCTTGACCGACAGCGCCGACACGGCCAGCGCGGCGTCGGGCACGTTGACGCCCTTGCGGTCGGAGATGAGGCCGCCGGCCACCACCTCGGTGTCGATGTGGTCGGGGGCGACCTCGATCACGCGGAAGCGCAGCCGGCCGTCGTCGACCAAGAGCTGGTCGCCCGGCGAGACGGCGGCGAAGATCTCGGGATGCGGCAGACAGACGCGCTCGTGGTTGCCCGGTTCCGGGTTGCGGTCGAAGCGGAAGGCCTGGCCGGCCTCCAGCTCGGCCTGGCCGTCGGCGAAGCTCCACACGCGCAGCTTCGGCCCCTGCAGGTCGAGCAGCACGCCGATGGGGCGGCCGCAGGCTTGTTCGACCTGGCGGATGGCCGCCAGGCGGGCGGCGTGGTCTTCGTGCGCGCCGTGGCTGAAGTTGAGGCGGAACACGTCGGCGCCGGCGTCGTGCAGCGCGGCGATGGTTTCGACCGTGCTGCTCGCCGGCCCCAGCGTGGCGATGATCTTGGTGGATTTGTTCGGTTTCATGGTGTGCGCTCCCGCTCCGCACGGGAGGGCCTGCCCGTCGCGTGCGGCAGGCAAGCCTTTCCCCTGCCGGGCGCTCAGCCCGGCATGCGGAAAAGAAATTGGATGATCAGGAAAAGGTCAGGCGAGCCGAACGGCAGCGGGAAAATCGCTGCAGTACTGCTCGACGATGCTGCGGAAGTCGGCGTCGGCCTTGAGTCCCAGGCGCGCCCCGCGCGGCGACTCGAAGCGCGCCGGCCAGCTGCCGACGATGCGGGCGATGGTCTCGTCCGGCTCGAAGCGCACCAGCGCACGGGCCTGGCTGCCGCCCACGCTTTCCAGCGCATCGAGCATGTCCTGCACCCGCACCGTGAGCGCCGGCAGGTTGAGCGCGGTACGGCCGCCGAAGGCCTCGCGGCTGGCTTCGAATACCGCAATCAGTCCAGCGATAGTGTTGGCCGGCGAGGCCAGCGCCACCTCGGTATCGGGCGAGACCGGGCAGATCGCTTCCTGGCCAGCCAAGGGTTCACGGATGATGCCGGACAGGAAGCTGGACGCCGCGCCATTGGGGCGCCCCGGCCGTACCGACACCGTCATCAGCCGCGCCACCCGGCCATCGATGAAGCCCTTGCGCGTGTAGTCGGCCACCAACTGCTCGCAGATGAATTTCTGCACGCCGTAGGACGACTGTGGCGTGGGCAGAGTATCGTCACGCACCACCGCCGGCAGCGGCAGCGGCGGGTCGCTGCCGAACACCGCCACCGAGCTGGAGAACACCAGGCGAGGGGCATTGCCGGCGGCACGCAAGGCGTCGAGCAGCACACGTGTGCTGTCGAGGTTGGAGCGCAGGCCGAGCTCGAAATCGGCCTCGCATTCGGACGATACGGCGGAAGCCAGATGGAACACACCGTCGAAACGCTCGCCGTTGAGCGACCCGGCCAGCTCGAGCACGGTGCCGAGGCGCACTTCCACGCGCGGGTCGGCACGCAGCTCGTCGGGAGCGGGGACCAGGTCGGCCAGCACCAGCCGTTCGATCGTCCGCCCTGCCAGTTCGCCACGGGCGAGCAGCGTGCGCGCCAGCCTCGCACCGAGAAAACCGGCACCGCCAGTGATCAGCAGCTTCATCGTTGCGCCTCCTTGTACGGCTGGAACCAGCCCAGTCCGGCTGAGGTGCCGGCACGCGGCCGGTATTCGCAGCCGACGTAGCCGTCGTAACCCAGCTCGTCGAGCAGCGCATAGAGATACGGATAGTTGAGCTCGCCCGTGTCCGGCTCGTGCCGTTCCGGCACCCCGGCGATCTGGACATGGCCGACGCCGGCGAAGTGGCGGCGCAGGCGCATGGCGATGTCGCCCTCCATGATCTGGCAGTGGTACCAGTCCATCTGCACTTTCAGGTTGGGCTCACCCACTTCGGCCACGATGTCGTGCGCCTGCTGCTGGTAGTTGAGGAAATAACCCGGCATGTCGCGGTTGTTGATTGGTTCGATCAGCAGCGTGATGCCGTGCGCGGCGCAGCGGCGTGCCGCCAGGTGCAGGCTGGCGATAAAGGTGGCGCGCATCGCGGCAGGGTCGGCACCTTGTGGCTCCAGCCCGGCCATCGCATGCAGGCGGCGGCAGCCGGTGGCCTCGGCGTAGCCCAGCGCGAGCTCGACCGACTCGGCGAACTCGTCCTCGCGCCCAGGCAAGGCGGCAATGCCACGTTCTCCGGCCGCCCAGTCGCCTGGCGGCAGATTGAACAGCGCTTGGGTCAGGCCGTATTCACGCAGGCGAGCCGTGATCTCGCCAGCATCGTAGTCATAGGGAAACAGATACTCGACGGCATGGAACCCATCTTTCGCTGCCGCGGCAAAGCGGTCGAGAAAGTCGTGCTCCGTGTACATCATGGTCAGGTTGGCGGCAAATTGCGGCATGGTGATCTCTTATCAGTTCAATGGCGATCAGATACTCAGGATGTCAACATCGGTGAAGAGACCAAAAACATGGTGCCCGGAACCCAGGAACAACGCAGTAATTGGTCTGCCGCCAGGTTGCAACCCGGTTTAGCGGTTGACCAGCTTGGCCGGGGTCCGCAGCACGGCGATGGCACCGACCACCAGGCTGCCCGCCAGCACATACATGCCGGAGGAGGTGCTGCCCGTCATGTCCTTGAGCGTGCCGATCAGATAGGGGCTGACGAAGCCGGCGAGGTTGCCAACCGAATTGATCACGGCGATGCCGGCTGCCGCAGCGGTGCCGCCGAGGAAGGCCGTCGGCAGCGACCAGAACAGCGGAGCGCAGGTCAGCACACCGGCAGCGGCCAGCGACAGGAACACCAGTGACACCACCGTACTCTGGGTATACGAAGCCGCGACGATGAAGCCGACCGTGCCCATCATGGCCGGAATCACCAGATGCCAGCGGCGTTCGCGGCGCGAATCGGCACTCCGCCCGAAGGCATTCATGGCGATGATAGCAGTGAGGAAGGGAATGGCACTGAGTACGCCGATATGGAGATTACCCGTCACCCCGGTCGACTTGATGAACGTCGGCATCCAGAAGGTCAAGCCGTACTGCCCCATCACGAAGCAGAAGTAGATCAGGCTCATGAACCACACTCGCGGATCGCTGAACACACTGGAGGCAGTGGCGCCCGCATCCTTGTGCTTGACGTCGTCGGCAATGGCCCGTTCGACCACGCGCTTCTCGTCATCGGAGAGCCATTTGGCCTTGGAAACGGAGTCGTCGAGATAGCACAGCACCACCAGACCGACCAACACCGCCGGTACCGCCTCGATGACGAACATCCACTGCCAGCCGGCCCACGTTGCGGTCCCGCTGAAGGCATCCATGATGTAACCGGACAGCGGGTTACCGAAAATGCCCGACACCGGAATCGCCGACATGAACATCGCGATGATCTTGGCACGGCGGTGCGAGGGGTACCAATAGGTCAGGTAGAGGATGCTCCCCGGATAGAAACCGGCCGAGATCAGGCCCCAGGTAATCATGATGCGGGCAATCCAGACTTTGGCGCCGAAGCGGTTCAAGGCCAGGTTGCTGGGAACTTCGCACAGGAAATAGCCGATGAAGAATATCCCGGCCCCCAACCCGAACACGGTTTCGCTGAAACCGAGTTGCTGGGCCATTTGAAGCTTGGCAAAGCCCACGTTGACGCGGTCCAGGTAGGCAACCACGTAACACAGCATGATAAGTGGCACGATGCGCCACGATACCTTGCGGAAAACACTGTCTTCACGGCTCAAGACGGCCGTATTGATTTGCTGCTCGGCAATACTGCTCATGGTAATGTCTCCTCTATTTTTAGATGTGAGTAACCGGGTTGTTTTTATTTGGTTACTCACCGAGATCGCCTGGGACCGGCCAGGATGCAGCCCGGCCGGAACACCAGCCGTGCTACCAGCGCACTGCAAAAGTGCGCCGTAATTCTTCTATCTGCTGCTCGCTCAGCGGCGCCGGTCGCGGGTTGACCGTCAGCCACAGGCGGGCAGTTTCTTCCAGCTCTTCCAGCGTGGCCATCGCGTTGGCCGGGCTGTCGTGCCATACGTTCGGCCCCAGCCGGTCCAGCATCACCGCACGAATCGGCACACCTCGTGCACGTGCGGCCCCAATCGTTTCCGCCACCAGCTCGGCGGCGAGCGGATCACCCGGACGGTGGTAGGGAATCAGCGGCACATGGCCCACCTTCATCACAAAGTACGGCGTGATCGGCGGCACGATGTCGGTTTGGCTCCATACTCCCTGCAGCGTGAGTGCCACCAGATGGGTCGAATGGGTATGGATCACGCAGCGCGCATCCGGCTCGGCCAGGTAGATGCGCCGGTGCAGGGCCAGCGTCTTGCTGGCGCGGTCGCCACTACGCTGTTCACCGTCGGTGCCGACCCAGGCGATACGGTCCGGCTCGAGAAAACCGAGGCAGGCATCCGTGGGGGTAATCAGGAAACCACCGCCCTGCTCTTCATCCAGCCGCACGCTGATATTGCCGGCACTGGCGTGTACGTAGCCGCGCTCGAACAGAGAGCGACCGACACGGCACATCTCGTGGCGCAGAATCTCTTGGTCTTGGCTCATGCTCACGGCACCTGTTGCAACGCTTTGCTGAAGAAATCCACCGTGCCGAAGTTGCCGGACTTGAGCGCCAACAGCAGCGGGCGGCCTTCCACCTGGGTCCACGGCACGCCGGGGTCGATGGTGGCGCCGATGCGCAACTGGCTGACGCCGAGCACCTGCACCACCGCCCCCGAGGTTTCACCCCCGGCCACCACCAGACGGCGCACGCCGTTTTCGACCAGGCCATGGGCGATTTGCGCCAGGCACTGCTCCACCAGCTGGCCGGCGCGCTCGACGCCGAGTTCGGCCTGGATCGCCTGTACGTCTGCGGGGCGCGAAGTGGCGTAGACCAGCACCGGCTCGCTCTGAGCAGCGGCCCAGGCTAGCGCCTGCTCTGCCACCGGGCGGCCGGCGGCCAGCTCGCGCGGGTCGATACGCAATGCTGGCCAGCCGGCATCGATCCAGTGCTGCACCTGGCCGTTGGTGGCCTGCGAGCAGGAGCCGGATAGCACCGCCGCGCACCCGCCCACGCTGGGCAGTTCGGCGGCGCTGGCGTCCGGCGTCACCCAGCCTTGGGCCGCGTACACCTCGGGCAGGCCGAGCGCCACGCCGGAGCCGGCAGTCAACAGCGGCAGATCCACGCAGGCAGCGGCGATGGCGCGCAGGTCGTCGTTGGAAATGGCATCGACCACCGCAAACCTCACCCCCTCGCCACGCAGCTGGGCAAAGCGCTCACCGATAGCCCCCGCGCCCTGCGCCACGGTGTCGTAGTGCACCAGGCCGACCCGATCCTGCACCTGCGCCTGCAGCACGTTCACCAGGTTGGCGTCGGTCATCGGGGTGAGCGGGTGCTGACGCATGCCGGAGTCGGACAGCAACTGGTCGCCGACGAACAGGTGGCCACGGAAGAGGGTGCGGCCGTTCTCGGGGAAGGCCGGGCAGGCGATGGTGAAATCGGTATCGAGCGCCTGCATCAGCGCCTCGGTCACCGGGCCGATATTGCCCTCGGCGGTGGAATCGAAAGTGGAGCAGTACTTAAAGTAGAACTGACGCGCATCGCCGGCCTGCAGCCATTCGAGCGCCGCGAGCGAATCGCGCACCGCTTCCTGTGCCGGGTTGGTACGCGACTTGAGCGCCACCACCACCGCGTCGGCCTCGGGCGCCGGGCCGTCCGGCACGCCGATCACCTGCACCGTGCGCAGCCCGGCGCGCACCAGCATGCTGGCCACGTCGGTGGCGCCGGTGAAATCATCCGCAATCACGCCGAGGATCATACGGCCTCCTTCGCTTGCGGCAGTTCGATACCGGTGAGTGCGGCGTACAGCTTGATCACGGCGCTGTCATCTTCCTGGCCGTGACCGGCGGCGGCGGTACCGAGATAGAGTTGATGAGCGACCGAAGCCAGCGGCAACGGAAAGGCCAACTTCTGCGCGGCATCCAGCACGATGCCCAAGTCCTTGATGAAGATGTTGACTGCCGACAGCGGGGTGTAGTCGCCGGCCAGGATATGCGGCACGCGGTTCTGGAACATCCAGCTCATCCCGGCCGAATTGCAGATCACCTCATACAACTCGTCGGGATTGGCGCCGGCGCGGATGCCGAGCGCCATCGCCTCGCAGGCGGCGGCGATATGCACACCGGCCAGGTGCTGGTTGACCATCTTCACGGTCGAACCGACCCCGGCCTTGTCGCCGAGACGGTAGATCTTGCCGGCGTAGGCTTCCAGCACGTTGCCGGCAGCGGCGAACGCCTCCGGCTTGCCCGACGCCATCACCGTCATCTCGCCTGCAGCGGCCTTGGCCGCGCCTCCCGACACCGGCGCATCAATCAGGAAAATCTCGCGTTCGGCCAGGCGCGCCTCCCACTGCGGCGGCAACATCGGGTCTACCGTGGCGGCGGTCACCACCACCGAACCTGGCTTCAGCTGCGCGGCGATGCCGCCTTCGCCGAACAGCACGCTCTCGGTCTGCGCAGCGTTCACCACCAGCACCAGCACCACGTCGCTATGCTGTGCCAGCTCGTCCAGATCGGCCGCCACCTTGCCGCCCTCGGCGGCAAAGCGTTTACACACTTGCGAGTTGAGGTCGAAACCCCAGGTACTCACATCGCGGCGCAAGGCGCTGAGCGCGGCACCGAATCCCATCGAGCCGAGGCCGATCACTCCAAGCGTTTTACTCATCTGCTGTCTCCGTCTATTTCGGGTCGGGTTCGCGCACTTCAGGTGCCCTGCTCTTCGTGCTTTGCTGGTTGCGAGGCCGATCCATGAGCCTGACCTGGTCAGGCAGCGGCGCGCCACTGGTTCGCGATCCCGATCCATCTTGTTACCGTGTGATCAGGTTATCATACAAGTTAGACTGAATTGCAAGAATTGTTTTGAGGCGCGCAGTGCGTTGGTGCGAAAGGGCAACAAAACGGGGCAAGCCGAGGTTGCAGGGGGATGGGAACGATGGAACCTAAACGCTCAGTTGCGTGGGGGAACTGCCTGCGATTTGGGAACGGACAAGGGCGATGCTCCCGAATCGCAGCATGTCGCACGGCAGTTCAGGACAGGCATGCGTGATACCGCCCCGGGTTAACCATCCTGACATTGGGGGGAACAGCGCCGCTGCGATTGGCGGCTTTACAAGGAACGGCACGTCAACAGAACCTAGGCCTTGAGGCGATAGCCGGTTTTGAAAATCCACGCCACAATCGCCATAAACAGTGCGAGGAAGCCCAGCGTCATGGCAAGGCTGACACCGACGCTCACGTCCGCCATGCCGTAGAAGCTCCAGCGAAAGCCGCTGATCAGATAGACCACGGGGTTGAACAGCGCGAGCGTGCGCCAGAACGGCGGCAAGATATCGATGGAGTAAAAGCTACCGCCCAGAAACGTCAGCGGCGTGATGACCAACAGCGGGATGACTTGCAGCTTCTCGAAGCCGTCGGCCCAGATGCCGATGATGAAACCGAACAGGCTGAACGTTACCGACGTCAGCACGAGAAACAGGATCATCCACCAGGGATGAGCGACCTGGAGCGGCACGAACAGTCCCGCCGTCGCCAGGATGATCAGGCCGAGGATGATCGACTTGGTCGCGGCCGCCCCGACGTAGCTCACCACGATCTCCAGATAGGAAACCGGCGCCGACAACAGCTCGTAGATCGTCCCGGTGAACTTGGGGAAATAGATGCCAAACGAGGCGTTGGAGATGCTTTGCGTCAACAGCGACAGCATGATCAGCCCCGGCACGATGAAAGCGCCGTAGCTGATGCCCTGGCTCTCGGGGATGCGCGAGCCGATGGCCGCGCCGAACACGACAAAATAGAGCGACGTCGAAATGACCGGGGAGATGATGCTTTGCATCAGCGTGCGCCAGGTACGAGCCATCTCGAACCGGTAAATCGCACGGACCGCGTGGATGTTCATTTTTTCTTGCTCACCAGGCTGACGAAGATATCTTCCAGCGAACTTTGCGTCGTCTGCAGATCCTTGAACCGGATGCCCGCCCCGTTAAGGTCTTGCAGCAGCGCGAGGATGCCGGAACGCTCGCCTTGCGCGTCGTAGGTATAGATCAGTTCGCTTCCGTCGCTCGCAAGATCCAGGTTGTAGGCGACGAGTTCGGGGGGAATACGCTCGAGCGGGGTCTCCAGCTGCAACGCCAATTGTTTCTTGCCGAGCTTGCGCATCAGTTCGGCCTTGTCGTCCACCAGGATGATCTCCCCCTTGCTGATCACCCCGATCCGGTCGGCCATCTCCTCGGCTTCGTCGATGTAGTGCGTGGTCAGGATGATGGTCACGCCACGCTCTTGCAGCGAGCGCACCAGTTGCCACATGTCCCGCCTCAGCTCGACATCGACGCCCGCGGTCGGCTCGTCGAGAAACAGGATCGTGGGCTCATGCGATAGGGCCTTGGCAATGAGAACGCGACGCTTCATGCCGCCTGACAGGGTCATGAGCTTGTTGTCTTTCTTGTCCCACAGTGACAACGCTTTGAGCACTTCCTCGATGTGGGCCGCGTTTTTGCTCTTGCCGAACAGCCCACGGCTGAACGACACCGTGGCCCACACCGATTCAAACGCATCCGTGGTCAGTTCCTGTGGCACGAGGCCGATCATCGAGCGGGCCGCGCGGTAATCCGCCACGATGTCGTGACCAGCGACAAGGACGCTCCCTTCGGTCGGCTTGACGATGCCGCAGACCGTGCTGATCAGCGTGGTCTTCCCTGCCCCGTTGGGACCGAGCAGGGCGAAGATCTCTCCGCGCCGAATGTCCAGGCTGACGCGTTTCAACGCCTGGAAGCCAGAAGCGTAGGTTTTGGAGAGATTCGATATGGTGATGATGGGCTGCATAGACATGACGATAGCAGATGACGGGCTTTCGTGGGCGTCCTGGAAACGGGCTCGGCAGGAAAGCCGCCTTCCGCTCGCGGGCAGCACAATTGAACGTGTGAACGACGGCTCTTGGCTGCGCGTTACGGTCCGTGCGGGAGTGCGTCAGTGACGAGCGGGCTAGGCGCGCCGGTCAACGGCCGTCGTATGACGACCCTGAGCGGAAGTAGCCCGGAGCGAAAAGCCGACGTCCAAACATTGGCGTGAGGGAAGGCAGGAACGGCGATGGGTCACAGGAGAGCTATAAACGCAGCTTAATTGCCGCCCCTTCTACGGAACCGTGTGAGCCTCAAACCGAGCTGACCAAGCGGCTAAAAAGTGGCGCGATTACAGCAGACGAGCGGCTGCAGCGGCTGGGTATCGAGCTGAACAAGACCTTCGGCGATGCGCTGAAGAGGGTAGCCCGCGGCCCATCCGAGGTGCGAAGACGCTGGCCTCAGCCAATAAAAGGATAGTGTCGCGGGTTCTCACGACCTGAATGCGATGTGATCCTCTCGAATGTCACTTGGGTTTGAGCCCATCGCGCCAGGCAATCGCTTCTAGTTCGACCCGGACAGCTTCTTCGACGGCAATCACGGGGCGCGCCTGAAATTCAAAAGCGGGGAAGGTCGAGCATGCCTTGTGAACGGCCAACGGATCGTCGCAATCCACCAACATGTGCCCACCCCACTCTCCCACTCGCACAACGAATAACTCGATTTTGAAATTGGCGGGCGCCGTCCATTGAGTGAAAACCTCCAATATCCGCTTCTGGGCATTCTCATACTCTGTAGGCGATCCTTGCGGACGTTCGAACCAGCTGATCATGTACTTCATCGGTATTCTCCTTTATTGAGTTGGTGTCATTGGAACGGTAGTCGTTTAAACGGGCTAACGTTCGAAATCACCGAACCTGCGCGGCTTTTCGCGCAGGTTCCCCATTGGAGGTGGGACGAGGCTCTTGCCAGCTCATTGTTTCAACGTAGCTGGTCGCCGACAGCATTCAAGTGAAATGTAACGGCCACCGACAGCTTGTAGCCGACTGTATGCATCCCAGATTCGATCTCGTCAATCTGCGTGTCCGCGATGAGCCATGGGAGCCAAGTGCTTGCCCGTGCGATGGTCTTACAGTGGAAGACGCAGCGCCCGGTCCAGTTCGAACTCACCGAGCCCACCAGGACCGCCGTCGCAGCATGGATTGGAAGGCGAATCTTAACCCTGAGCAGCATTTGTTCCCGAGTCGCGTCATGAAGTCACCTCACGTTTCAGCTCGGCAATACGCCAGGATCGTGAAGCAATGGGTAGCGGCCATCGGGCTTGACTCGACAGCCCATGGCACGCACTCCATGCGACGGACGAAAGCGACGCTGATCTACAAGCGGACGAAGAACCTGTGGGCCGTCCAACTGCTGCTCGGGCATTCCAAGCTGGAGAGTACGGTCAGATACCTCGGCATCGAGGTTGACGATGCCTTAGAGATCTCGGAGCAGACTGAGGTCTAGTGTGGAGCTGATGTGCGACGGTCGCATGCTGCTCGGTTCGCCCGGCTGCATGCGGCCGCTTTCGAGCAGGATGCTGTGTGCTCACAGTCTGCATTATGTCTACCATCCTGATGCCGCGCATGCAGCACAGCCAGGACACACGCGGTACGGCCGACCGGCCGGACTGAACGCTATCCATAACTGAGCACTCTACATAATGGCCGGTTTACGCCCGCCAGAGAGGGGTTCGATACGCCCTAACCCGGCCGGTTACCGTCACGAGAAGCAGACGGCACGCAACGCTGAAGGGGCGCGCCGCCAGGAGCGTCCTTCTCAAGCGTCGTACTGGAAAGCGCGGAGGGGGCTTGCACATGAAAGGGGCGAAATGATGCGCCATCTCACCCCGAAGCCTGAGGCAGTAACCGTTCAAACCCCGAATAAGAATACCGGACCCGAACTTTTTACCGTGGGGCAGGCCTCATGGCTCCCGCCGGGAGGTGCTGCGCCAGGAAGCCCCCCAGCGCCTCGCGCCATGCCTCACGCATGAACAGAAAGCCGTCGTTATGGCCGCCGGCCAGCTCCAGAAACGCTTTCGGTTCCTTGGCGGCGGCAAACAGCCGCTCGCCGTGGTGGAATGGCACGATGTCGTCCTGGCGGCTGTGGGCGATGAGTACCGGGCTCGAGACGCGCCCGAGGGCCTCCAGCGTGTCGTAGCGGTAGCGCGCCAGCCACCGCGCCGGCAGCCAGGGATAGAGCTCTGCCGCCAACTCGGGCACCGAAATGAAGCTCGAAGCGAGTACCAGCGCCCCAGGGTGCTCGGTGGCGGCGAGCCGGGCGACGACTGCGCCGCCCAGGGACTCGCCCACCAGCACGATGCGCTCGGGCGGGAATCCCCGCTCCGCCACAAGGTGGTGCCAAGCGGAGCGGGCATCGGCGTAGGTGCCCTCCTCGCTGGGCTTGCCTTCGCTGCGGCCGTAGCCACGGTATTCGAAAAGCAGCAAGGAGTAGCCGAGGCGGTGGAACATGAGGGCGTAGTCCACCCGGTGGGAGATGTTGCCGGCGTTGCCGTGGGCGAGGAGCGCCGCCCCGCGCGCCGCCGGCGCAGGGACATACCAGGCCTCGATCCGGACCCCGTCTTCCGTCGTCAGCCACACCGCCTCATAGTCGAGCCCGACGTCCTTGGGCGTCAGCAGAATCTGCCGACCCATGTCGGGGAAGTAGAGAAGGTGCCCCTGCAGCACGAACACGACTCCCAACAGCGCGGCAAACGCCGCGCCGCCCACGGTCAGCACTTTTAGCAAGACGTCCACCGCCCGCGCTGAAAAAGGGGGTCAGACTTCAAAAACCGGCTTCATTCATAGCTTGTAGCCGATCTGCCGCAACAAATTCTTCCGCCACTGGATGTCGTCGTTGCCTTCTATGCCATTGGCACAGAAACCGTCCACCACGCCGAGTACACCCCGCCCCTGTTCCGTCTCAGCGAGAATCACCTCCGTTGGATTGGCTGTTGCGCAGAAAATGCGGCAGACCTCGGGAAGCATTTTGACGGTGTTCAGCACGTTCAGCGGATAGTACCCCTCCCCGAGGAAAATGATGAAGCAATGGCCGGCGGCAATGGCTTGCGCATTTTTCTGGGCCAGTTCGATCATGGCGGGATCGGTGCCAGACCATCGCACTAGGCATTTGCCAGAGGCTTCACAAAAGGCCATACCAAACTTGATGCCTGGCACGGTTGCTACCAACGCTTCGTGGATGTCCTCGACGGACTTGATGAAGTGCGTCTGACCAAAAATGAAGTTGGTCGCTTCCGGCTTATCGATTTTTAGAGTGATGAGTTGCATCTCAAACTTCTCCTTATCCCGATGTTGCTTAATGGTGCGGAAATCATGAAGTGCGTTAGTAAGGTTTCCTGCCGACAGACGAGACACGTTATCGTGTCCACCTTTTGCTTCTGGCCGGTCGCAGACCGTCGCATCACGCCCCGGAGGAGACAGTCGAGCGCCCTACTTCTAACTGGCCGCTCCCAGACGTTGAGCAGACATTCAGAAATTGGCGCATCCGTCTGTAGCCCGGACGAGACGGTCATTCGTAGAGCACAGATAGCAGGCACCCACAAGGCGTATTGGGCGCCCGCTTTCACGGACAACTCAACTGGCGCTATTGACGCGAAAGGGCTTGTTGACAGAATAGAATGTGAACGTTTGAAGTGCAGGCTTAAGCGCTACGGATAGGCCGTCCACAGGAACCGCGGATTATCTTTCCTTGCTGGCAAGAGTGTTCTCGATGCGTTTGTCTGGTACAAGCCAGACCAACGCAACGAGAACGTACAGGCCTTGAGAAATCGATGGCGACCAGAACGCCAATAGCATGGCGATGGCGTATACCAAGGGCGAAAATTTTCCCTTCCAATCACTGCCGACAGCCTTCTTCAAGAGGGAGTCGCGACCTTGTGAAGCGATGATGGCTTGCTGCAGTATCCAGTAAGCGACAGCGGCCATAAACAGCACCACACCGTAGACAGCGGATGGCGCGGCTGCGAAGTGATTCTCTCCCATCCAACCCGTGGCAAAAGGAAACAACGAAAGCCAGAACAACAGATGCAGGTTGGCCCACAGCATCTGCCCCGTCACGCTGCGACACGTATGCAGCATATGGTGATGGTTATTCCAATAGATGCCGACGTAAACAAAACTCAACACATAGCTCAAAAATGCCGGGATCAACGGCACCAGCGCATCGATACTCTCGCCATGAGGCACCTTCAGCTCCAGAACCATGATCGTGATGATGATGGCGATCACGCCATCGCTGAATGCTTCTAACCTGCCCTTGTCCATGCTGGGTTCCCGGTTTAGAGAAACTGCCTTCCCACAGAGGCTGCTTCGGCTAATGAATGGCGCAGTACCGGCCATCAAGCCGCCTTTCAGATAGCCAGTATCACCGCTCCCTTTTCCAAGCTCTGTTATGGGCGACATCGGAGGGGGGCGCCACCGGAATGCCCAAGGGGTAAGCCCACAGCCGATGCGCTATCAGTTTGACTCCTTGCCCAGGCGTCGCTTCAGCCTCCGGGCCACCAGCTCCATGTTGTTGAGGATCGGCTCCAGTTCCCGGCTCAGCAATGTCAAAGAATACTCGAATGTTCCCAGCATGCCCGAGGGCAAGGCATTCTCGAGCTGCTCTCCAACGTCCGGCGCGCATTCGGCCATGAGCAAGCGGCCGAGCTTCGCCGCCACCATGCCACCGATGAGTCAGTGACCTGGCCGCCGGCAGCAAGGTGAAGATCGCCCTGCAGGCGACGCTGCAGTATCTATACTGACTCCTCCTGGGATGATGCCACCGCACCCAGGCGCCTGCCCGCTGCCGTCACGCCGGCAGCAGCCCTAACACATGCAAGGAGGTTGAACATGGCAATCCGCATTGGCGATGAAGCGCCCGATTTCACCGCCGAAAGCACCGAAGGGACCATCCGCTTTCACGACTGGATTGGCGACAGTTGGGCCATCCTGTTCTCGCATCCGAAAGACTTCACCCCGGTCTGCACCACCGAACTGGGCTACATGGCCAAACTCAAGCCGGAATTCGACAAACGCAACACCAAGATCATCGGCCTCAGCATCGACCCGGTCAGCGACCATCGCGCCTGGGTCGGCGACATCGCCGAGACCCAGGGCCACGCGATCAACTACCCCTTGATCGGCGACGCCGACCTGAACGTGGCCAAGCTGTATGACATGATCCACCCGAATGCCAGCCCCGGCCCGCGCACCGCCGTCGACAACGCCACCGTGCGCTCGGTCTTCCTGATCGGCCCGGACAAGAAAGTGAAGGCGATGCTGGTCTACCCGATGAGCGCCGGCCGCAACTTTGACGAAGTGCTGCGCCTGCTCGACTCGCTGCAGTTGAACGCCAAGCACACCGTCGCGACGCCGGTGAACTGGCGGCCGGGCGACGACGTGATCATCCCGACCTCGGTGTCGGACGCGGAGGCGCAGCAGAAATACCCGCAGGGCTACAAGACGCTGAAACCCTACTTGCGTACGGTCGCGCAGCCGAAGTAGTCGTTGACGCCCAGCACCGCTAGGGGCCGCCGCAGGCGGCCTCTGGCATGACCCTCTGCCTGCCTGAAGGTGCAGACGGGCCCGGTGCCGCGCTTGGGGCAATCACGGGCCGCATCGAACTTCCTGCCACACCCATCGTGCCGAAGCCCTCCTCAGCCTAACGACGCAGCACCGATCAGTTCTTACCGGCGAGCGTCCTGCCACGATCAAGCAGTCGAGAGTAAAACGGCGGAGTCGAGAAGCTGTTGCCCGGCCCGGCGGCTTCGTTACTTCAGGCAGGGCCGCTTACCGCGTATTGTCGGACAGCGGCTTCCCGCTGGTCGGTGAGAGGTGTCGGCATGGGGGGCAGCGTCCAAGCGGCAGTGCAGCACATGCGGGTTACAGCCTGTGTCAGCGGCGGACTGAATCGGCCTTCGCGCCATCAAGAAAAGAAACTTAACAAAATGAAGGAATTCATTAACAGTTTCGAACAAACTCTTGGCTACCATCAAGGTCCCTTTGAAGACCCGTCAGGGAAAAGGAGCCTTAATGAAAACCCTTCCGATTCGTTCCTACCTCGCAGGTGCCCTGCTTATCGCGGTGAGCAGTTCCGCCGCTCTGGCACTGGATATCAATAGCGCCAGCTCTGTCGAGCTGGTGCAAGCCGGCTTCAGCAAGACGCAGGCCGAGAGGATCGTGGCTTACCACAAGGTGCATGGCGATTTTCATTCGTCGGCCGACTTGCTCAAAGTCAAAGGTGTCACCAAGGCGACACTCCAGAAAGTGAGCGCCAAGCTCAATAGCAACGCCAACGCGGCAGCCCGTACCGACGCGGCAGCAACCGCTGCTGGTCAATCCGCTGTTGGCCAGGCCGGCGCCGCAGGTGCCGGTGCAGGTAGCGCCACCGCTGTTCAGCGCCCGGTGGAAGCCTCCGGTGGCGCCAGTGCCGGTGCTGGAGTCGGAACTGGCGTCGGCGTGGAGGTCGGAGTAGGAGCCGGGGCCAATGTCGGCGCCGGCAGCAGCAGCGGCGGAGCCGCAGGCGTCAAAACCCAAGGCGGCGTTGGCATCGGTATCGGCCAGTAAGCTCATCCCCGGCCCAGGGGCGCACTTGCATTAGTGCCCCGTCCTTGGCCAGGACATGGCCCGGTCAGGCCCCAGTGCCTGACCGGGCTTTTTAA
>JACPUY010000297.1 GCA_016192025.1 Pseudogulbenkiania sp.
AGGAAGAGACAACCCCTTCTGAAACTGGATGCCGTTGATCATGATGCCGCTCCTAATTTGCTACCTCCCTTTCAGTTTAGGTCGCCGGAATAGCGATTACTGAAGAAAAGGCATAATCAGGTGAGCCCATGTAGATGGCAGAGAAGGTCTGTTCTGGGCTCCCTCTATTCAGGACTGTGATCTTCGCATTTGACTGTAGCCAGAATGGAAATGACCCCAGCACTGCACCAGTACGTCTGTCTACAAAGAATGGTTTGCTGAAGGTCTTGGCCGCCAAGCTGTTCGGATGCGGAACAACTTTCTCAAGAACTCCGTTGTTTGATAGCTGCCACCATTCCTTTGTGCTGCATTCGTACTGAGACGACCCGGCGTTTGCCGCGCTGAAAACTAGGAATGTACCGACGAGGAAGGATAGCTTTTTCATTTCAATGCCCAACGTTTGAATTCACCGGCGCTGCGCGGCTTTATCGCGCAGCGTCCGGTGGAATGATGGGTTCGGCACCTCATCGGAATATTCCCTCAAACGCAAGGAGTTGCTCGGCTTTGATGATTATTCCAAGGTTGTTCGGAATTCCTGCAACCGAAACGGCCTTTTGTTGCGTGGGCACCAACACAACTCTTATTTCGCCTTCGACGGTGTGCTGCGGCCCTGCATACAAGACGCCCAGTAACTTTATGCGCGACGTACCCATGAAGTTTCCCTTTCGGGTCTGGTAGCTACCTATTTCGAATAGCATCACCGGAGACCCGCTTGATCCGGGAAAGCAAGCGGCGTCTATTAGAAACTCCTTCTTTCCATTCCAATCCCGCTTGTAGTCCGTCGCGAGAACTCCCCTTCGAAAGATTGGAAGGTTGTTGGAACTGTCCCACAATCCGTTGGGATATCCGACCATCGTGATGTTTTCCAAGCCAACCATATCCTCGATGTCTGAGGCGGACAAAATCAGTGTCTTGTCCAGAGTGGCGAAGAAAAACTTGGTGTTCGTTCGCTCTGCGTCCTGCAAGAGTGGAGCGATTGGCATTACACAGAGGTCAATGCTGGCGTCGGGGTGCGGTACCCAGCGCCGTTCAAATGAATCGAGTTCGAATGCCCGAAACGAGCCTACCGCTGGACCTCCACTTTCGTCTTGTAGCGTCAGCAGGAACCTACCTTTGCTAGCGCCGGCGATGACGTGTTTGTTTGTGACGATTACGGGAACATGCTGGTCACCGTTTCGGTCTAGGCTGTAGAAGAAGCCCGTTCCCGTACCAATTCCACCACCTATCAGGTCGCACTCGATTCTTACTGTGCTATGGGCAAGCTGCTCTGCTGGACTAAGAGACATGTGTCACCTTGGGGCCGAACTTTGTATTAGACGTCCCAAAAGACGTAATTTTTTACGTCACCTGCGAACTCGGTCGCTGGGCAACCCCGCCCAGCTTGGCTTCCCAGTCCGAGACATGCACTAATCATAAGCAAAATACGTCACCACCCGCCAGCTTGGGCGGCTGGTTGCCGGTCGACCATGGCGTTGACCACTCGTCCAGGTGCGCCCTACCTGCACAGCGACCAGCAACGACTCAGATACGCAGCCCGGTCTTTTTCAAAATCCGGCTGGAGAACAGGATGTCGTGGGAGCGGCAGGAGGGGCCGAGTTGGTCGGCCAGGAGGGCGACCTCGGTGCGGACTTGGTCACGGCTGGCGCCGTGGACCATGGCGAACAGGTTGTAGGGCCAGTGCGGGAGGGCGCGGGGGCGGCGGTAGCAGTGGGAGACGGCGGGGTCGGCGCCGAGCTGGGCGCCGAGGCGGTCGATGTCGTGGTCGGCCACGTCGAACACCGCCATGCCGTTGGCGGTGTAGCCGATGGCGTAGTGGTTGGGGACGGCGCCGATGCGGCGGATGACGCCGTTGTGCAGCATGGCGGCAAGCCGCGTCAGCACGTCGCGTTCGCGGCAGCCGAGCGCCTGGGCCAGGGCATGGTAGGGTCGGGGGAGGCGCGGCAGGCCGGCCTGGGTGGCGCGGATCAGCGCGCGGTCGAGTTCGTCGAGCGTCACCGGGGCGGCGTCCGCCGGGCGGGACGCGCCCTGCCCGACGGGTGCCGTGCCGCCCACGGCGAAGTGCATGCCGACGAAGTATTCGCGTTCCTTGGGGAAGGCGTGCACGGTCAGGCCGGTGTCGGCTTCGATGCGCGCGATGGCGGTGGCGATGCCGGCCGGGGTTTCGGTGGCCAGCACGAACCACATATTGAGCAGGTGCTCGCGGCGGTAGTTGTGCGCCACTTCGGGCAGGGCGTTGACCTGCCCCGCCACCTCGTCGAAACGCGCTTCCGGCACCGCCAGCGCGGCCAGCACGAAGGCGCCGCCGATGCGCTCGATCTGGTACAGCGGGCCGAAGCGGGTCAGCGTGTTTTGCTGCAGCAGGCGGTTGAGACGGGCGATCAGCTCGGTTTCGGTGAGCCCCAGCGGCGCGGCCGCCTCGGCGAACGGCCGCGTACTGAGCGGAAAACCGCCCTGCAGGCGGTCGATGAGGCAGCGGTCGATCGTGTCGAGCTCAGTCATGGCGGTAGCCGTAGCGGGCGCCGCGCTGGGTGTAGCGCCGGGTCGAGATCAGCACCGCGTGCGGCAGGTGTATGACGTCGTGCCGCGTGCGCAGTTCGTCCACGGTCTGGCGCACGGTCAGCGCGTCCGGCGCGTGGATCATGCAGAACAGGTTGTACGGCCACAGCGGCGGGCGCGCCGGCCGGGCGTAGCACAGCGTCACCGCCTGCTCGGCCGCCAGTTTCACGCCCAGATCGTCGCGCTCTTCTTCGTCTTCCACCCGCCACACGCACATGGCGTTGGCGTGGTAGCCCAGTTCGCGGTGGCGCACTACGTCAGCAGCCTGCCCGAGGTGAACCACAACTACGCTCGCGCCCATCACGTCAACCTGTGGTTCGTGGTCACTGCACCCGACCGCAGCCGCGTGGCCGAAGTGCTGGCGCGCATCTACCTCGCCACCGGCATCAAGCCGCTCAACCTGCCGCTGCTCAAGGAATTCCACATCGACCTGGGCTTCTCCTTCCTGCCCGGCGATCAGCCACGCCCGCGCGAATGCCTGCAGGGGATGGGCTCGCTCAGCCTGAGCCAGGCTGAACGCCGGCTGGTCGGCGCGCTGGAAGACGGCC
>JACPUY010000298.1 GCA_016192025.1 Pseudogulbenkiania sp.
AGCGGTTCGAAAGCGGCCGGGCGCAGGCCCTGCTTGATGACCCGGTAATGGAAGCTGACATCGGGTTGGGCCAGTAGGTCGATACGCCCCAATTGCAGCTTGCGGAAATTCAGTTCGTTCTGCGGCACTAGATCTAGCACCGTGTTGTCCGGCGGTGCACCAATTCCCCGCTGTTTCAGCCACTCATGGAAATTGGCGCCGTCCTGCACTCCGATGCGCAATCCCTTGCCCGCCAGATCGGACGGAGACCTCAGTGCCAGACGCCGGCCGCTTGCCTTGTACACCCACAGGGTATAGGGCGAGACCTCGCTCAGCCACTGGTAGTGGGCTTCCCGCTCTGGGGTGCGTGCCAAGCTCAGCACTAGCGTGTTGGGCTGTATTTCCGCCTGCTGCAGTGCGCGCTTGAGTGGCAGCAGCTGCAGCGGAGTCACCGAGATCGGTAGCTTGCCGGCCACTTCGCGCAGGCCTCGTCGACGAATTGCTGTACGTAACCAGTAGGCCGCCCGTCCGCGCCCGTATATTGCAGTGGTGGGAACGACTGCGCCACCAGTTGAACCGGCAACGGGCCGGCATGAACGGCCAGGTGTATCAACAGCAGCCCAGCAAACCACAGCAGAACACGCCACGCTGCAGCAGCGTTGGCATACGGTATTGATAAGCAACGCACCGCTCCCGCCCCTTCATCAAAATGTCATCATCGCACCGCTGCGACGCCGAATAAATACATTTGTAATTTTTATATTACGCAAATTATTATTTGTCATGGAATAATTTATAATGAATACTAACATTTCGTGTTCATATTAGCGTGGTAACACTTTAAAAGGTTTGGAAGATGAAAATTGCTCACCGTCTTCTGCTGCTGATCGCAGTCGCCATCATCGGCAGTGTGTTCATCGGGGCCATGGCACTCGGGCAGTTGATCAGCATCAACAAGGAACTGGCCTACACCAACACCAACACGCTGCCCAGCCTCCAGGCGCTGGACAAGAGCTCCGTCAGATTTCTCAATCTACGCATCCTCCTGCTGGAACACATCGCCACGGCCGATCCCACCGTCAAGTCGACACGGGAGCAAGACATAGCCAAGCGGCGAAAAGACATGGAAGAGTCACTGTCCAGCTATGAAACGCTGATTGCTGATGGTGAGGAGCGCAGGATATTCAATACGGCCAAGCAGCAACTCGGCGATTTCTTCAGCGTTGCCGAGCAGGTCTTGACGCTGTCCCGGCAAGACCGTATCGCCGAGGCCGACACTCAACTGGCCGAACTTAAAAAGCTGGGGCTGGCCGCCAGGTTGGCTTTGGAAGCCAGCGTCAATTACAAGATCACGTCGGCAGAACAAGGCAAGCAGCTGGCTGAACGCACGGTACAGCAGGCCAAGCTCATCATGGGCGGCGCAGTGCTGGCGATCCTGCTGCTGACCGGTGTGCTGGGCTGGCTGATCTACCGCCAGATCAGCGGCGGGCTGGCCAACGCCCAGCGCACCATCGGCGCCATCGAGGTCTCGCTCGACTTCACCCACCGCGCCGAGGTCAAGGGCAACGACGAGATCAGCCAGACGCTAACCGCCTTCAACCGCCTGATCGCCCGCTTGCAAGACAGCCTCAGGATCCTGCAGCAAGGTGTGCAGGAAGTAGGCCAGACCTCGGCCGAACTGCTCGGCGCCTCGCAGCAGGTGGCGAAGAGCTCCGGGGTGCAGAGCGAATCGTCCTCGCACATGGCCGCCTCGGTCGAGCAGATGACGGTCAGCATCGGCCACGTCGCCGAACGCGCTGGCGAAGCCCGCCAGCTGTCCAATGATGCCGGCGACAAGGCCGAGAGCGGTCGGCAGGTGATCGGCCAGACCGTCAGCGACATTCATGCCATCGCCGCCGCAGTGGATACCGCCGCCGAGGACATCCATCAGCTCGACGCCAAGAGCAAGGAGATCGCCTCGGTCATCAACGTGATCCGCGACGTCGCCGACCAGACCAACCTGTTGGCGCTGAACGCCGCCATCGAAGCCGCACGCGCCGGCGAATCGGGCCGCGGCTTCGCCGTGGTGGCCGACGAGGTGCGCAAGCTGGCCGAGCGCACCGCCGCCTCGACACAGGAAATCGGCACCATCATCGGTGCCATCCAGAGCGTATCGGACAGTGCCGTCAGCCGCATGCAGGACGCCGTGACACGTGTCGAACAGGGGGTGTCCGGCGCCAGCTCGGCACAGCAGTCGATGAGCAGCATCTCCGATTCGTCCGGTCACAGCGTGCGGCTGGTGGCCGAAATCACCGAGGCGATCCACGAACAGGGCGAGGCGACCACCACCATCGCCCAGCAGGTGGAGAAGGTGGCGCAGATGGCCGAGGAGAACAGCAGCGTGGCAACCCAGGCGGCGGCGCTGGCCGAGCGGCTGGAAGAGGTCTCCGGCCGTATGCGCCAGGTGGTCAGCGCCTATCGGCTCTAGTGCCGAGGCTGATCCCCCCGCTGACTGACAGCACCGTGCTGGCCGGGCACGCCGATGCTTCAGTCTGCGTTGTCCGTCCCGGGTGATGGCGCTCCATTCCCTTCAGATGTCATGGATCGCCAAGGCGTACAGGTCGCCCTCTCACATTGGGCTGTGCTCTTCAGGCTTTTTGCGCTGGCGGCACTACCAACTCGGGATGCTCTTCCTGTATTAGCTCGAGAAAGATCTCGACCACCTCCGGGTCGAAGTGTTCGCCGGCATGGTCGCGGATATAGGCAACCGCCTCGGGCAGCGGCCAGGGTTCCTTATACGGGCGCCGGTATAACAAGGCATCGAACACGTCGACTACCGAGACGATGCGCGCCGACAGCGGAATCTCTTCGCCTGCCACGCCGTTGGGGTAGCCGCTGCCGTTGAAATACTCATGGTGCCCGGCGGCGATTTCCGCCCCGATCGACAAGTAGCTCTCCCCCTCGACCATGTGGGCGGCCTTGTCCAGGATTTTGGCGCCGATGCTGGCGTGCTGCTTCATGATCTCCCATTCTTCCGGGTTGTGCTTGCTGGGGTTGTGCAGGATCAGGTCGGGCGTGCTGACCTTGCCGACGTCGTGCAGGATGCTGGCCATACCCACCATTTCGAGAAAGCTCGGTGTGAGAATGTCAGGACGGAACCCCTTGGCGGCCATGCGGTGCGCGATGGCATTGGTCAGCCGCTGCACGCGCAGCACGTGCTCTCCGGTGGTGCTGTCGCGGTACTCGGCCAGGTCGGCCAGCGCCACCACGGTGGCCTCCTGCGCATTTTTCATTTGCGTGTGGTAGAAAAGATTGTCGAAGGCGGCGGAAATACGGTTGCAGTACACCTTGAGCAACTCCTGATCCACTTCCGACAACGGGCAGGGCGGGGTGAAATAAATCACGAAGGTGCGCTTGGACTGGGTAGCAAAATACAGCACGGAGCCGGGGTGGTCGAAAATGCAGCTATGCTGCTCTGCGGCGTGCTGCATGGCATGGTAGATCGCGCTGTCGCTGTCCACTTGCCCGGCGTGCTGCAAGCCGGCGAACATGCCGGTGGCCGCGATCACCTGCAGTGGCCCTTCGACGGCATTTACTCCCTCGCTGACGCACAGCACGCCGTCGGTACCGACGTCGAGGATGGCGCTGATCTGGTGCAGTACCCCCGAGGCGAACTCACGCAGCGACTGGATCTGGTACAGATTGGCTGAGGCTTTCAGGATCGTATCCAGCCCCTGGCGGCTGCGCTCGATGATGAACAGGCTCTCATAGGCGCGCAACGAGGCGATCACCGTGGTGAACAGCTTTTGCGCGGTCAGCTCGGTCTTGGCCTTGTAGTCGTTGATGTCATAGGACAGGATCACTTCCTGCTCCGGCGCCTGGCCGGGCTGGCCGGTGCGCAGCACGATGCGCACCAGGCGGTTGCCCAGCCCCTCGCGTACTTCCCTGACCATCTCGAGGCCGGCATGGTCGCTCTCCATCACCACGTCGAGCAGTACCAGCGCGATGTCCTTCTCGCCGCGCAGTATCTCCATCCCTTCCTTGGCGCTATAGGCGCCCAACAGCTCGATGCCACGGCCCTTGTAACCGACCCCTTGCAGCGCCAGCCGGGTCACCGCGTGGACATCCGGTTCGTCGTCCACCACCAGCACGCGCCACGGCAGCAGCGGGGCGGGCTGGGAGGCGCCGGCCGCTTC
>JACPUY010000321.1 GCA_016192025.1 Pseudogulbenkiania sp.
CGCCGGGCTGCCGCTGGCACGCACGCTGTGGCTGAGCCTGTCCGACGCCCAGCTGTCCGATCTGTCCACGCGCCAGTTCGTCGGGCTGGCCAACTACCTGGGTGAAAACGGCGTGCTAGCCGACCCGGAGTGGTGGGGCGCAGTGAAGAACACGCTGTGGTTCTCCGTGCTGTCGGTGTCGCTGGAAACCGTGCTCGGGCTGGGGGTGGCGCTGATGCTCAACCACCCCTCGCGCCTGAAGACCCTGCTCAGAGCCGCGGTGCTGGTGCCGTGGGCGATCCCGACCGTGGTGTCGGCCAAGATGTGGACCTGGATGCTGCACGACCAGTTCGGCGTGATCAACGCCCTGCTGCTGGCCGCCGGACTGATCCATGAACCGCTGGCATGGACCGCCGACCCCGACCTCGCCTTCACCACCATCGTGCTGGTCGACGTGTGGAAGACCACGCCGTTCATGGCCTTGCTGATCCTGGCCGCACTGCAGATGGTGCCGGGCGACTGCTACGAGGCCGCCCGCGTCGACGGCGTACCCAAGTGGTCGGTGTTCCTCAACATCACCCTGCCCCTGATCACCCCGGCGGTGCTGGTGGCGATGATCTTCCGCACGCTCGACGCGCTGCGGGTGTTCGACCTGATCTACGTGATGACCTCCAACAGCCGCACCACCAAGAGCATGTCGGTGTACGTGCGCGAGCAATTGATCGATTTCCAGCTGGCCGGCTACGGCTCGGCCGCCGCCACGCTGCTGTTCTTGCTGATCGCACTGATCACCGTCTGCTACATGACGCTGGCGCGCCGCCGCCTGGAGGGAAACTGAAATGAAACGCCTCGAATGGACCGATATCGCCTACTGGCTGGCCGTGCCGCCGGTGCTGGGCTTTGCCCTGTTCCCCTTCGTCTACGCCGTGTCCAGCTCGTTCAAGCTCGGCAACGCGCTGTTTTCCAGCGACTTCTGGCCACGTGTGTGGAGCGCGGCCAACTACGCGGCGGTGTTCGCCGAGCAGCCGTTTGGCCAGAACCTGCTCAACTCGGTGCTGGTGGCCGGCGGCGTGGTGCTGGCTTCGCTCGGCGTGTCGCTGCTGGCGGCCTACGCCCTGGGCCGGGTCAGCTTCCGCGGCCGCGGCGTGCTGATGATGACCATCCTCGGCGTGTCGATGTTTCCGCAGGTGGCGATCCTGTCCGGGCTGTTCGAGCTGGTCTCGGCGCTCGGCCTGTACGACAGCCTGTGGGCGCTGGTGCTGTCCGACCTGATCTTCACGCTGCCGTTCACGGTGTGGGTGCTGGTGACCTTCATGCGCGAGCTGCCCAAGGAGCTGGAAGAGGCCGCGCTGATGGACGGCGCCGGGGTGCTGACGGTGATCTTCCGCATCTTCCTGCCGCTGCTGTGGCCGGCGGTGGCAGCCACCTCGCTGCTCGCCTTCATCGCGGCGTGGAACGAGTTCCTGTTCGCGCTCACCTTCACGCTGTCGTCGGAGCAGCGCACCGTGCCGGTGGCCATCGCGCTGATTTCCGGCGCCAGCAGTTACGAATTGCCGTGGGGCAACATCATGGCGGCGTCGGTGATCGTCACCCTGCCGCTGATCGCACTGGTACTGGTGTTCCAGCGCCACATCGTCTCTGGCCTGACCGCCGGGGCCGTCAAGGGATAACAGGAGACAACACATGGACAAGCTGCAGACTCAACCCCAATGGTGGCGCGGTGCGGTGATCTACCAGATCTACCCGCGCAGCTTCCAGGACAGCAACGGCGACGGCATCGGCGACCTGGCCGGCATTACCCGCCGCCTGCCGCACATCGCGGCGCTGGGCGCCGAGGCGATCTGGATTTCGCCGTTCTTCACCTCGCCGATGGCCGACTTCGGCTACGACGTGTCCGACTACTGCGATGTCGACCCGATGTTCGGCACGCTGGCCGATTTCGACGCCATGGTCGCCCGCGCCCATGAGCTGGGGCTCAAGGTGCTGATCGACCTGGTGCTGAGCCACACCTCGGACCAGCACCCGTGGTTCGCCGAGAGCCGCGCCAGCCGCGACAACGCGCGCGCCGACTGGTACGTGTGGGCCGACGCCAAGGCCGACGGCACCCCGCCCAACAACTGGCTGAGCCTGTTCGGCGGCAGCGCCTGGCAGTGGGACGCACGGCGCCAGCAGTATTACCTGCACAACTTCCTCGCCAGCCAGCCGGACCTGAACTTCCACTGCCCGGCGGTGCAGGACGCCCTGCTCGCCGTGGCGCGCTTCTGGCTCGAGCGCGGCGTCGACGGTTTCCGCCTCGACACCGTCAACTTCTACACCCACGACGCACAGCTGCGCGACAACCCGCCGCAAGCCGCCGGCCAGTTTGCCGCCGGCGTGCCGCGCAACAACCCGTACGCGTTCCAGCGCCACCTGTACGACAAGACCCAGCCGGAGAACCTGCTGTTCATCAACCGGCTGCGCGCCTTGTGCGACCAATACGACGAGCGCGTCGCCATCGGCGAGATCGGCGACGACCGCCAGTACCAGACGCTGTCCGACTACACCCGCGGCGACGACAGGCTGCACATGGCCTACGTGTTCACCATGCTGAACGAGCAGTGCGCGCCGCGCTACCTGCACGGCGTGCTGGCCGAGTACCTGGCCGACGCCCGCGACGCCTACGTCTGCTGGTCGCTGTCCAACCACGACGTGGCCCGGGTGGTCAGCCGCTGGGCGGCGCTGGGCGGCGAACCCAAGGCACGGGCGCGCACCTTTGCCGCGCTGTTGCTGTCGCTGCCGGGCGCGGTATGCCTGTACCAGGGCGAGGAACTGGGCCTGCCCGAGGCCGACGTGCCGTACGAGCTGTTGCAGGATCCGTACGGCAAGGTGCTGTGGCCGGAGTACAAGGGCCGCGACGGTTGTCGCACGCCGCTGCCGTGGAACGACAGCGGCGACGGCGGCTTCGGCAGCGCCACGCCGTGGCTGCCGCTGTCGGCCGAGCAGCTGCCGCTGGCGGTCAACCGCCAGCAGGACGACGTCGACAGCACGCTGGCGTTCTGGCGCCGCTTCATCGCCTGGCGCAACCAGCAGCCGGCGCTGCGCTACGGCCGGCTCGAGCTGCTCGACGCCGACGACCGGCTGCTGCGCTTCCAGCGCCATCACCAGGGCGAAGCGGTGCAGTGCGTGTTCAACCTGTCCGACCGTGCAACCTCGCTGGCGCTGCCGCAAGGTGCCGAGCTGCTCCCCGGCAGCGGCTTCGCGCTCGCGTGCAATGAGAACGAATTGACCCTGCCTGCGCTGTCCGCCGCCTTCATCCGCCTCGCCGCAGGAGAACAGTGATGTGCCAAATCCGTCTTGAGAAAATCCAGAAACGCTTCGGCGACAACCCCATCCTCGCCGACATCGACCTCACCGTCGAAGAGGGTGAATTCTGCGTGTTCATCGGCCCGTCCGGCTGCGGCAAGTCCACGCTGCTGCGGCTGATCGCCGGGCTCGACGACCCTAGCGCCGGCGACATCCACATCGATGGCGTGCGCGTCAACGAGTTGGCGCCGGCCAAGCGCGACGTGGCGATGGTGTTCCAGAGCTACGCGCTGTACCCGCACATGACGGTGTACGACAACATGGCCTTCGGCCTGCGCCATCTCAAGCTGGCCAAGGACGAGATCGACCGCCGTGTGCGCGCCGCCGCCGACTCGCTGCACCTGGCGGCGCTGCTGGATCGCAAGCCCGGCGCCTTGTCCGGCGGCCAGCGCCAGCGCGTAGCGATCGGCCGCGCCATCGTGCGCCAACCCAAGGTGTTCCTGTTCGACGAGCCACTGTCCAACCTTGACGCCTCGCTGCGCGTCAAGACCCGGGTCGAGATCGCCCGCCTGCACCGCGCGCTGGGCAAGGCCAGCATGGTCTACGTCACGCACGACCAGGTGGAAGCGATGACACTGGCCGACAAGATCGTGCTGTTGAAGCCCTTGGCCGGCCAGCACGGCGTGCCCAGCATCGCCCAGGTCGGCCACCCGCTCGAGCTCTACCACCAGCCGCGCAACCGCTTCGTCGCCGGCTTCATCGGCTCGCCGTCGATGAACTTCATCGATGCGACGGTGCTGAACGCCAATGAGGCGGGTCTGGCCTGCAGCGCCGGCGGCGTGCCACTGACCGCCGCCGCCGACGCCGCCGGTCTGGCGCGCGACAGCACGGTGACGCTGGGCATCCGCCCCGAGCACGTCAGCGTCGGCAGTGGTCGTCTGGTAGGTCGCATCAGCCACCTGGAGCATCTGGGCGAGCACAGCTACGCCTATCTGGAAACACCGCTGAGCGCCACCCCACTGGTGGTCAAGCTGAGCGAACGCCAGGCCACCATCGGCGACACGCTGCCGTTTTCCCTGCCGGCGCAGCGCCTGCACGTGTTCGACGGCGCGGGCGATGCCTTGCCGCGGCTGGCACACCAAGACCTCACGCCGGCCGCCACGGCCGCGATCTGAAACAGAAAAAATCCGGCGGTACCCCGCCTGCCCTCCGCCGTCCTCACGGCGGCGGCGGCGGGCGACGACCGGCCTAAACCAAGAAAGGGAGTGGAGCGATGAAACTAAAGTATTTGGCAGTGGTATTGGCTGGCCTGTCCACGGTCGTGTACGCCGACAGCGGCGTCAAGATCATCGGCAAGATGGAAGGCGGCCTGCAGTGGAAGCGCATGGCCGACGGCACCTCGCTGAACGGCGTCAAGGATTTCGGCTCGGAAATCGACTTTTCCGGCAGCGAGGACCTCGGCGACGGCCTGAAGGCCATCTGGCAGATGAACAACAACGTGCACCTGGACGGCGCCCAGTCCGGCGACACCTTCGCCTCCGGCGACACCTTCGTCGGTCTGGCGGGGTCGTTCGGCACCGTCAAACTCGGCCACGGCATCAACGCCTACGGTGACAACTATTATGGTGCCAACTTCTACGACGTCGGCGACCACGGCGCGGACCGCGGCGTCGGCGGGGTGCTCGGGCTGGGCGATGCCGGTGGCCAGAAAGGGGCGGTCAAGTACGAAACGCCGAAGTTCGGCCACTTCAACGCCTCGGCGAGCTGGGCGGCCGGCGAGAAGGAAGGCACGTCGGACAAGGCCGGCAACGCCTGGGCGCTCGGCGCGAACTATGAAGGCGCCAACTACGGCCTGCACGCCGGCTACACCCGGCAGGACCTGGTCAACGGCACGGCCGGCAACTACAGCGCCGCCGGCAGCGCCAGCGACTGGGTGCTGGCAGGCAAGCTGACGCCGCTCTATGGGCTGACCGTGGGCGCGGAATACAACCACGCCAAACTCTCGACCAGTGCCACGCTGCTCGGCAGCTCGTTCGTCGTGCCCGCCGACCCGGCGGCGCAGAAGAGTCTGACGTTGCGCGCCGAATACAAGCCGGACCGTTTCGCGCTGCGTGCCTCGGCCACCCGCACCGAGAACTACAAGTACGACAGCGACAAGCGTCGTACCGAGTACGTGCTGGGCACCAGCTACAACCTGTCCAAGCGCACCGCACTGCTGGCGGAGTACCTGCACAGCAAGGTGAA
>JACPUY010000001.1 GCA_016192025.1 Pseudogulbenkiania sp.
ATCATCGTCGTCTCGGCCAGCGCCACCGACGAGGACCAGGCCGCGAGTCTGGCCGCCGGGGCCAATGCCTTCATCACCAAACCGGTCAACCAGGAAAAGCTGCTGCAGCTGATCGGCATGCATCTGGGGCTGCAATGGGTGCACAGCGCGCCGGCGGCTGAGGCCGCCCCCAAACCGCCGCAGAGCGGGCTGCTGGTCATCCCGCCGCAGGACGAAATCGACGCGCTATACCGACTGGCCCTGATCGGCAATATGCGCGACATCCGACAACGGGCCAGCTATCTGGCCGAGCTTGACGAGCGCTACCACCCCTTCGCCGACAAGCTTGCCCAGCTGGCCAAAACGTTCCAATCCAAGGCCATTCTGGAGCTAGTGGAAAAACACCGGGAAAGGAAGTCCATCCTATGAACATCGCAACCGCTAGCACGGAAACGCAGGGACAAACGATCCTGATCGTGGACGATACCCCGGCCAACCTGGGAGTGCTGGTAGACCAGCTCGACGACCAGCGCTTTCAGGTGGTGGTGGCCCAGGATGGCGCAGAAGGCATCAAACGCGCCCAGTTCGTGCTCCCGGACATCATCCTGCTCGACGTGATGATGCCGGGAATGAACGGCTTCGAAGTCTGTCGCCACCTGAAACGGAACGAGAGCACGCGGGATATACCAGTCATCTTCATGACGGCGCTGACCGACAGCAGCGACAAGATCGCCGGCTTCGAGGCCGGAGGGGTCGATTATGTCACCAAGCCCTTCCAGATCGAGGAGGTGCTGGCGCGCATCAATACCCATCTGGCGCTGTGCACGATGCAGCAACGGCTGACCGAGCAGAATCAGCATCTGCAGCAGGAAGTGATGGTACGGCAGCGGGCCGAAGAGGACATTCGCCAGCTGATGCTGGAACAGCAGCGCATCCTGGAGAACACCGGGGTCGGTATCGCCTTCCTGATGGAGCATAGGATCGTGCGCTGTAACCAGAAGCTGGCCGCGATGTTCGGCTACCCGATAGAGGATCTGCTCGGGCAATCGCCCCGCCGGCTCTACGCCAGAGAGCAGACCGGCGACTACCTGGAACACACCCTGTACCAGCCGCTCGAAAAGGGCGGGGTGCACACTACCGATACCCAGTGCCGCCGGCGGGACGGCAGCACGTTCTGGGGGGACACCATCCTGACGGCGCTCGACCAGCGCGCCCCGTCCAAGGGGGCGATCCTGGTCATCCACGACATCGATCAGCGCAAGCGGGCGGAGGCGCTTCGCTCTGGCCAGGGCCAGGTGTTCGAGATGATGGCGGTCAGCGCCCCGCTGGGCGATGTGCTGCTGAGCCTGGCCAAGCTGATCGAGTCGCAGCTGGAAGGGGCGCTCTCGGTCGTGCTGCTGCTGGACGGCGACGGTCAGCATCTGCACCCTGTCGCCGCCCCCGGCCTGCCGGAGAGCTATCGCACCGACCATGCGACGGCCTTCCCCGCCGGCGAGCAGGTCACCCCCGGCTCCGGACCGAACGGCGCGGCCATCCAGCAGCACCAGGCGGTGTTCGTATCCGATACCCTGCCGGGGCCGCTGTGGAACAACAGCCGCACCTTGGCAGCGCTGCACGGTTTGCGCGCCAGCTGGTCGATCCCGATCCTGGCGCATCAAGGCCAGGCGCTGGGCGTCTTTGCCCTCCATTTCCGCGAAGCACGCCAACCGACCCCGATCGAAATGCCGTTCATCGAGATGGCGGCCCGTATCGCCAGCATCGCCATCGAGCGCAAGCACGCCGAGGAGCGCATTCAGTTCATGGCGCATCACGATGCACTGACCGGCCTGCCCAACCGGGCCTTGCTCGAAGACCGGCTCAACCAGGGCATACTGTTCGCCCAACGTTACGGCCGCCTGGTCACCGTGGTGTTCATCGACCTAGACCACTTCAAGCTGATCAACGACAGCCTTGGACACAAGGCCGGGGATGAATTGCTGAAAACCGTGGCGCAACGGATGCTGCATTGTGTGCGGCGTACCGACACAGTGGTGCGGCTAGGCGGCGACGAATTCGTGATCATCCTGTTCGATCAGCCCGACCAGTCGCGGGTGATCGCGCCGACCCTGAACAAGATCCGCGAAGCCATCGCCCAGCCCATCCATATGGCCGGGCACGAACTTCAGGTGACCTGCAGCATGGGGCTGGCGACCTATCCTCACGACGGCCAGGATGTCGAGACCCTGCTGCGCAACGCCGACGCCGCCATGTACCGGGCCAAGGAGGTGGGACGCAACAATTTCCAGCTCTATAGCAGCGACATGAACGTGCAGATGCAGGAACGCCTTGCGTTGCAGGAGGGGCTGCTGAATGCGCTATCCTGCCACGAGTTCCTGCTGCACTATCAGCCGCAACTCGACCTGCACACCGGACACATCATCGGTGTGGAAGCCTTGCTGCGCTGGCAGCATCCAGAGCTGGGGCTGATCGCCCCAGCCAAGTTCATTCAACTAGCCGAGGAAACCGGGCTGATCGTGCCAATCGGCGACTGGGTCTTGCAGACGGCCTGCAAGCAGAACAAGGCCTGGCAGGATGCCGGCCTGCCCCCGCTTTGCATCTCGGTGAACGTATCGGCGCGCCAGTTCCGGGAAAAGGATCTGCTCGAGCGCGTGGGGCTGGCCTTGCGGGAAAGCGGGCTCGCCCCCCATTATCTCGAGCTGGAGCTCACCGAGAGCCTGGTCATGCAGGACCTGCAGCAGGCCATCGCGACCATGCAGAAACTCAATGACATGGGTATCCAGCTCTCCATCGACGACTTCGGCACCGGCTATTCCAGCCTGAGTGCGCTGAAGAACTTTCCCGTCGCCCGCCTGAAGATCGACAAGTCGTTCGTCAGCGAGCTGCCGAACAACCAGGACGACCGCACCATCACCCGGGCGGTGATCTCCCTCGGGCGCAAGCTGCACCTCAAGGTCATTGCCGAAGGGGTGGAAGACGCAGCGCAACTCGAGTTCCTGCGCGCCAACGACTGCGACGAGATTCAGGGCTACCATTTCAGCCGGCCCATTTCGGCCATGGAGTTCGAAAAACTCATGCTGAGCGCCGGGAAGGATGAGCGGCTGCGCTAACCCTCTTGCAGCGGGTGGCCCGCCTCAGCGCTGCAGCAGCAGGCGGCTCATAGCACGCGAGACGCGGATGCTGGTTTCATCGACCCAGCGCGCGTAGGGCAACGAGAGCAGGTAAATGGTCGACACCGAGGCCAGTAGGCTCAGCACCGCTGCGCCGGTGTAAGACAGCGCGGGACGCAGCGCGTTGAACACCAGTGGCGCCACCGTGGCCAGGGCCAGCATGTGCAGCAGATAGGCGGAAAACGACATCCGTCCCAGCCAGACCATCACCCGCCCGGACAAGCCCTGCCCCAGCCAGGGACTCTTCAGCACCGCGCCGACGATCAGCATGCCACCCAGCATGTTGGCCAGATCGTAATTGCCCAGCGGCTCCCCCTGCCACGTCAGTGCCAGATGCTGTTCGATGAAGCGGTAAGAACGACTCTCTTCGTGATAGCCGGTCAGGTACAGCCCAACCATCAACAGCAAAACGGCCAGTACACGACTGTTGAAAGTCTGTTTTCCCTGCGCCAGTGCCATGCCGAACACAAACAGCGCGTAGTACACACCGTCCCCACCCGGCACCAGCCATAGGCAGGCCAGAGCCGCCGTCGGCAACAGCCAGGCTGGGCGCGGCCAGCTGGCCAGCAAGGCGGCGAGGCCGTACACCAAGAGCGAACCAAAGAACTCGATACGCATCGTCCACAATGCCCAGTTGTAGTCCGACTCCCCCCACAGCAGGGTGTCGAATGCCCCCTGGCGCAGGGCATTCCACAACGAGAAATCGAAGCCCCCGAACAAGCGGATCCACTCGCCGAGCGCATGCCGGTCGACATGTGGCAGCATAAAGACAAACACCGCCCAGGCCAGCAGGCAACTGAGCAGGACAGGCAGCATCAGCCGGAAATAACGACGTACCACCATGCCAGGCAAGGCCTGCAACAGGCCGTCTCGGTCCAGCACGTTGCGGCCCAGCACGAAGCCGCTCAGCACGAAGAACACACATACCGCCCCGGCGCCGGAATAGACAAAGCCGAACGGCGAATCGAACAGCCAGCGCTCGAAGCCGGAACGGGAGTCGGTAAGGTCGCCGTGCAGGTAGGGCCAGAAGGTCAGTGAGGCATGGGAAAAAATCACCGCGAGGGCGGCCAGTCCGCGTACCCCCTCGACGGCCAGAATCTTGTTGCTCATGCGGCGAAAGCATCCGGTTCGTAATCAAAACAACGCATTATAAAGCCTGCGCCAGCCAGCATCAGCGTTAACTTGCATAAGCGAACGCGGGACGAGGCGCTTGCCGTGGCTCGCGCATTCCCCTACTCTTGCGCCAATTCTCAAGCCTTGCGAGCTCCTCATCGTGCAGAAACACCTCCATGCACTGCCCCTGCTGCTCAGCGCCTTGCTGGCCGGTTGCGCCAGCACGGCCACGCCGCTCAGCCAGCCTGCAGCACCGATCGTCCTGCCACCGGATGGCTATCCGCAGCCAGACAGTTCCCTGTCGCCGCAGGCAGAAGTGCCCCCCGTCGAAACGCCGCTCATCGTCCCTGCCCCGCTCGTCATCACGCCGGCGACCCCGGCACCGCGAGCACTGCCGATCAGCGAGACGCAGGGGCGTGCCACCCTCGACAAAGTCCTGCCGGCCAAGATCCGTGGCCGCAACGGCTGGGCCGACGATATCTTCGACGCCTTCGCCGCGTTGAAGCTGCCCTACACGGCAGAAAACTTCTGCGCCGCCGCCGCGGTGATCGAGCAGGAATCGAGCTGGCAATCCGACCCGGTGGTGCCGGGCCTGCCCGGCATCGTCTGGGGCAAGATCGGGGAAAAGGCCGCGGGCTATCACATCCCCTTGCCGCTGGTGAAGACGGCGCTGCTCAAACCCTCGCCCAATGGCCGCAGCTACAAGGAACGCATCGACGGTCTGCGTACCGAAAAGCAGATGAACGAGCTGTACGAAGACATGTCGGCCGAGGCGGAGAAGATCGGCTTTCCCACCATCATGAAGAAGAACCCGATCCGCACCGGCGGGCCGATGCAGGTCAGCATGGAGTTTGCCGAAGGCCATGTGCGCGCCTGGCCCTACCCCTACTCGCGTAAAAACAGTCTGAGAAATGAAGTGTTCAGCCGCCGTGGCGGCCTGTATTTCGGCATCGCCATCCTGCTGCAATACCCGGCACCGTACCGGGAGATGCTGTACCGCTTCGCCGATTTCAACGCCGGCCGCTACAGCAGCCGCAACGCGGCCTTCCAGGCTGTGGTCAGCCGGCTCAGCGGGCGGCGCCTGGAGCGCGACGGCGACTTGCTGAGCTACGAAAACGGCCAGGCCAACGGCGGCAGCACACTCAGCGCCCTGCGGACGCTGGACAACCGGCTGGGCATGAGCGACAGCGCCATCCTGCGAGACCTGAAGCAGGAGAAATTCGCTACCTTCGGCCAAAGCG
>JACPUY010000002.1 GCA_016192025.1 Pseudogulbenkiania sp.
CAGGCCTCGTCCCACGTGTGTCCGGCGCCGGCGTGGGCGGTGCCGGCGCGGTCCAGATGCTGCAGGGTATCGACGAGGCCGGCTTCGTTGTAGTCGAGCACGTGATTGTTGGCGAGCGACACCGCGTCGATGCGCGCGGCGCGCAGCACCTCGACGACCCGCGGGTCGGCGCGGAAATGGAACACCTTGTCGGTGCGCGTCCACGGCTTGAGGTGTTTGGTGAGGGCACATTCGAGGTTGACTAGGCGGGTGTCGGCGCCGGTCATGATGGACAGCAGGTCGCCCCAGGGCCGGGCCGCCGGCACGGTCTGCACGACGTCACTGACCAGCCGTCCGAGCATCACATCACCGGCCAGCGCCAGGGTGGTCATCGTCGTCTCCTTCCTGTAAGTGGCTCTCCCATTTCGTAGCCTAGTCCGAAGTGGCGGCTCCGTGCGGGGTTTGTTATTCCGCACCGGCCAGTGCTGTGGCCTTGTGGCGATTGAATAATGCTATATGAATCAATGGATTGCCGCATTTTGCTAGCGTGGAACTAACTTATAATGACGATAGCCGCTCCCGCACGAGTCCGGGGGCAAGAGCGGAGGCTAGCCATGGCAGAACCCGAGACGCCGTTCGCGGCAGATCAGCCGGACCCGGCCAGGCCGCCGCCCCGTTTCGGTTATTTCGACCATGACGCCGATCTTGGTATCACGGGCTGCGGGCCGACCCCCGAGGCGGCGATGGAGGCGGCAGCCGAGGCGATGTTTGGCGTGATGACCGATCTGGCCGCGGTGCAGCCCGAGCAGGAGCTCGAGGTTCAGTTCGAGGAGGCAGACCCTGAGCTGGCGCTGGTGACCTGGCTCAATCTGCTCTTGGCGCATGCCCAGAGCCGGCGGCTGGTGTTGTGCCGCTTCCGGCTACATCGCTCGGGTCATCAGTGGGTCGGTATGGCCGCCGGGCAGCCCTGGACGGCCAGCCTGGAGCGTGGGGTCGAGGTGAAAGGCGCCACGTTGACGCAGCTGGCGCTGACACGGCAGGACGGGGGCTGGCAAGCCCGCTGCGTGGTGGACGTGTAGCGGGGATTCTGGAAGGAGGAATCGCCATGGATATCGCGCGCTTGCGGCAGGCCGGGCCGTATGAATGGACCCTGCCGGCGGCTCAGGGCGAGGCATGCGGCGAAGTACGGTTGTTTGCCGACGCCGAGCTGTTACGGGGGATGGACGACAAGGTGCTGGAGCAGATCCGCAACGTGGCGCGGCTGCCCGGCCTGGCCGGCGCGGCCATGACCATGCCCGATGCGCACTGGGGCTACGGCTTTCCGATCGGTGGCGTCGCGGCGTTCGACGCCGACGCCGGCGGCGTGGTATCGGCGGGCGGCGTGGGCTTCGATATTTCCTGCGGCATCCGCTGTCTGCGCACCGACCTGATGTGGGATGAACTCGCTCCGCAGCGGCACCATTTGGCCGATAGCCTGTTCCGCGAGATTCCGGCCGGGGTCGGCGAGGAAGGGCGGCTGCGGCTGTCCTCCAAGGAGCTCGACCGCGTGATGCGGCAGGGCGCGCTGTGGGCGGTGGAGCAAGGCTTCGGTCCGGCCGAGGATCTGCCCTTCATCGAGGAGCGGGGCAATGTGGCCGGCGCCGAACCGGGCTGGGTGTCGGACCTGGCCAAGAAGCGCCAGCTCGGGGAAATGGGCACGCTCGGTTCGGGCAACCATTACCTGGAAGTGCAGGTGGTCGATCGCATTCTCGACGAAGAGGCGGCGGCGGCCTTCGGACTCAGGCTGGGGCAGGTGTTGGTGTCGATCCATTGCGGTTCGCGCGGGCTCGGCCACCAGATCGGCACCGATTACCTGCTGTTGCTGGCCAAGTCGGCCGCCAGCCTCGGCCTGACGCTGCCGGATCGCGAGCTGGCCTGCGCGCCGATCCGTTCCGAGGTCGGCCAGCACTATCTCGGCGCGATGAACAGTGCGATCAACTGCGCGCTGGCCAACCGCCAGATCCTCGCCGCGCTGACGCGGCGCGTGTTTGCGCGCTATTGGCCGGGCTGCCGCATCGAGACGCTATTCGACGTGTCACACAACACCTGCAAGGTGGAGCGGCACCGGGTCGAAGACCATGAACGCACGCTGTACGTCCACCGCAAGGGCGCGACCCGTGCCTTCGGTCCCGGCCATCCCGGCCTGCCCGATGCCTACCACGCCGTTGGCCAGCCGGTGATCATCGGCGGCAGCATGGGCACCGGTTCCTACATCCTGGCCGGCAATCCGCCGGAGCAGAACCGCGCCTTCGCCTCGGCCAGCCACGGCGCCGGGCGCGCCATGAGCCGCCACCAAGCGCTCAAGTACTGGCACGGCCGGCAGCTGGTGGACGAGCTGGCGGCGCGCGGCATCCTGATCCGTACCGGCTCGCTGCGTGGCGCGGCGGAGGAGGCGCCGGGGGCCTACAAGGACGTCGACCGGGTGGCGGAGGTGACCGAAGCCGCCGGCTTGGCGCGACGCGTGGCCTTCCTGCGGCCCAAGATCTGCATCAAGGGCTGAGGAGCCCACTCAGCGGTACTCCGGCAACTGGGCCAGTCCCTCGCGCAGGTGGTCGACCATCAGCCGGAGCTTGGCCGACAGATGGCGCTGCTGCGGGTAGACCGCCCACACTGCGGTGTTGGGCGGGGTGTGCGCCGGCAGCAGTTCCACCAGCCGCCCCTGGTGCAGCGGTTCGCGCACGTAGTAGTCGGGCAGCTGGCACAGGCCGAAGCCGCGCAGCGCGGCGTCCAGCACCGCCTGCCCGCTATTGCAGCGCCAGCGCCCCTGCGGCTTGAAGTGCCAGGGGCGGCCGTCGAGGCGGAAGCTCCACACCGACGAAGTGCCGATCAGGCACTGGTGGCGCGCCAGCTCGCCCAGTGTGTGCGGCGTGCCGTGGTGAGCCAGGTAGGCGGGGGAGGCACACAGGTGCATGGTGCGCGGCGCGAGGCGGGTGGCGACCAGGCTGGAATCGGCCAGCTGGCCCAGGCGGATGGCGAGGTCGAAACCTTCGTGCAGCAGATCGGCGGTGCGGTTGGTCAGCTCGATCTCGACCGACAGCTGCGGGTGCTCCGCCATGAAGTCGTTCACCAGCGGCACCACGAAGCGCTCGCCGTAGGTGACCGCGCAGGTCATGCGCAGCAGGCCCTTAGGGCTGCTGTGCAGCGCGTTGACGGCGAGGAAGGCCTCGTCGCGCGCCTCCTGCAGCTGCTGGCAGTGGCCGAAGAAAATCTGGCCGGCCTCGGTCAGGCTGACCTTGCGCGTACTGCGGTAGAACAGCCGCGCCTGCAGCCTCTCTTCCAGCCGCATCACCTGGCGGCTGACGTGCGACGACGAGACCCTGAGCCGTTCCGCCGCACGCGAGAAGTTGCCGCTCTCGGCTACGGCGATGAATTCCGCGATGCCTTCCCAGCTGTCCATGCTGATCCTTTCCGTGCTTTGCCTGATTATCCCTCAGTGGCAATAATGTTTCCCGCCATTCGCCTTTTTAAGCCAGCGGGCGCGGTCGATACTGTCGAGATAACTTTTTTCCCTGGAGGACATCATGATCAAATCGCGTGCCGCCGTAGCCTGGGGCGCCAAGCGCCCGCTGGAAATCGAACTGGTGGATGTGGAAGGCCCGAAACAGGGCGAGGTGCTGCTGCGCATGGTGGCGACCGGCGTCTGCCACACCGACGCCTACACCCTGTCCGGCGCCGACCCGGAAGGCATCTTCCCGGCCATTCTCGGCCACGAGGGCGGTGCCATCGTCGAGGAAGTCGGCCCCGGCGTGACCTCGGTCAAGCCGGGCGACCACGTCATCCCGCTCTACACCCCGGAATGCGGCAAGTGCAAGTTCTGTCTGTCGGGCAAGACCAACCTGTGCCAGGCGATCCGCGCGACGCAAGGCAAGGGCCTGATGCCGGATGGCACCAGCCGCTTCTCGCTGAACGGCAAGCCGATCTACCACTACATGGGCACCTCGACCTTCTCCGAGTACACCGTGCTGCCGGAGATCGCCGTTGCCAAGATCAGCAAGGAAGCGCCGCTGGAGAAGGTGTGCCTGCTGGGCTGTGGCGTCACCACCGGTATGGGCGCGGTGATGAACACCGCCAAGGTCGAGCCGGGTTCCACCGTGGCCATCTTCGGCCTGGGCGGCATCGGCCTGTCGGCGATCATCGGTTCGGTAATGGCCAAGGCCAGTCGCATCATCGCCATCGACGTCAACCCGGCCAAGTTCGAGATTGCCAAGCAGCTCGGCGCCACCGACGTGATCAACCCGCTCGACTACGACCGCCCGATCCAGGACGTGATCGTCGAGCTGACCGACGGCGGCGTCGACTACTCGTTCGAGTGCATCGGCAACGTCAAGGTGATGCGCTCGGCGCTGGAATGCTGCCACAAGGGCTGGGGCGAATCGGTGATCATCGGCGTGGCCGGGGCCGGCGAAGAGATCAGCACCCGCCCGTTCCAGCTGGTGACCGGCCGGGTATGGCGCGGCTCCGCTTTCGGCGGCGTGCGCGGCCGCTCCGAGCTGCCGAGCTACGTCGACCGCTACATGAAGGGTGAGTTTGAGCTCGACACCTTCATCACCCACACCATGGGGCTGGACGACATCAACACCGCCTTCGACCTGATGCACGAGGGCAAGAGCATCCGTTCCGTCATCTTGTTTGATCGTTAACCCAGTGTGGGGGAGGGCAACCCCTTCCCCCCGCAACACAAGGCCATGACGATGACCGATACCCTGAGACTGGTGTCGTGCAACAAGAGCTTCGGCGGCTGGCTCAAGCGCTACGCGCATCATTCCAGCACGCTCAACTGCACGATGCACTTTTCCATCTACCTGCCGCCTTCGGCCACCGCCGAGGCGCGGGTGCCGGTGCTGTACTGGCTGTCCGGGCTGACCTGCACCGACGAGAACTTCATGCAGAAGGCTGGCGCACAGCGCGTGGCGGCTGAGCTGGGGATCGCGCTGGTGGCACCCGATACCAGCCCGCGCGGCGAGGGCGTGCCGGGCGACCCGGCCGGCGGCTGGGACTTCGGCCTCGGTGCCGGCTTCTACCTCACCGCCACCCAGGCCCCGTGGTCCGATCATTACCGCATGCACGACTACGTGG
>JACPUY010000322.1 GCA_016192025.1 Pseudogulbenkiania sp.
GCATCATTGGACAGCTGGCGGGCTTCGCCAGCGCGTTCGGCGACGTGGCCGATGCTGACCGTCATCTGCTCGACCGAGGCGGCCATGTGCGAGGACGATTCGCTCTGCACTCCGGAGCTTCTGGCCACCTGCTGCGAGGCGCCGAGCAGTTCGGCCGAGGTCTGGCCCACTTCCTGCACGCCGGCATGCAGGCTCCTCAGGCTGTCCTGCAGCCGCGCGATAAGCTGGTTGAAGGCGGTCAGCGTCTGGCTGACCTCGTCGTTGCCCTTGACCTCGGCGCGATGGGTGAAGTCGAGCGACGTTTCGATGGCGCCGATGGTGCGCTGGGCGTTGGCCAGGCCGCCGCTGACCTGGCGGTAGATCAGCATGCCGAGCAGGCCGGTCAGCAGCAGGATCGCCAGCACCGCGCCTCCCACGCTGAGTTTGGCCTGTTGCACGGTGGTATCGGCCGCGGCGGAGCGCTGCTTGGCCAGCTGCACGTTGTAGTCGAGATCCCGGTTGAGCGCGGCGACGGTCTGCTCGCCCATCTCCTTGAGTTGGAAAATCTGTGCCTTTGCCTCGTCCTTGTAGTTCTTTGCGGACATCTGCACGACCATGTCGGAATATTCCAAATAGCTGCGCAAGGTATCCGATGCCGACTTGAACTGGGGGGGTTCCACCTTCCGGCCAGAAACCAGCAACTCGTAATCCTTGATGGCCTTTTCCAAATACTCACGTTGTTTCTTGAAAACGACACTCAGGTTCTGAATCTGGGAAGCATCAGTGGTCTGGATGTGCTCGCCGAGGGTGAGACGAATCTCCAACAATTTAATGATGACAGTGTCCAGCTTGCGCAGACTGGGAATGGTGTTTTCGTTAATAGACTTCAGGCTCTGGTGTACCGTGCTCAGTTGGTACAGCGCCATGCCCCCGACAAAGGCGCTGCCGATGATGGCGGCCGCGATCAGGACCATCAACCGATGAACGATTTTCATTGTTTTTCACCTTATGCAAGGATGGGCGCCAAGCTAGTTGCTAGTTGCTAGTTGCTAGTTGCTAGTTGCTAGTTGGGCTTAGCCGAATTGCCCCCTACCGTCGATTGCCCATCTAGCTAGGGCGAACAGGGCGAATATCTCCTAACGAATCTCCATGACGCCACTGCTGTTGTTCCCCCCAAGTGACGCCGGCCGCGATGCCCTATTACTTTGCGCCTCACAATCAAATCAAAAGCAAGGCAAGCTCGCTCGCCGCATCTTGTAGTACCGGCAGGAAACTGCGTTCCATTTCAGCCACCGTTACCCGCTCGGCATCCGTTAGGATACCTAGGGCTGCCGGCACAGAACCGTCAGGGGCATAGATAGGCACCGCGATTGAGCGCAACCCTATTTCCAGTTCTTGATCGATCACCACATAGCCCTTGCTTCGAGCAGCCTCCAATTCATGACGCAACTGCTTTGCGGTGACTTTAGTCGATGGTGTGTGTCGGTCAAACTGAGCTCGTGCCAGATACTCTTCTACATCCCTCAGTTCCTGATGGCTCAGTAATACTCTGCCGATCGACGTGCAATATGCTGGCAACCTACTGCCAACAAACAGATGGGTCTGAACAAATCGAAAACTGGATGCATATGCAATACAGAGAATGTCATCACCATCAAGGATGGCCAATGAGCTGGACTCGTTAAGAGTGCTGCTTATATGCTGCAACACCAATGTACTGGTACTGGCAAGCGGGGCCGAAGCCAAGTAGAGATGCCCCAACTCCAATACTTTGGTCGTCAAGGCGAAGTGACGAGTACCCACATTTCTGACAAACCCCAGCTTACCTAGCGTGTATAGGCAACGGCCTACCGCTGCCCGCGAAATACCCGTTTTCAGGCTCACTTCCGCAATCGACATAAAAGGCCGCTGATTCAAAAATGCCTGGATAACAGCCAAACCCCGCCCTAGCGGAGTATCTTTTTCAAGCACCGAAGAGTCGTTCTCATAAAGAACGTCGCTATCTGCCTTGCCAACGGAACCAAGCACGAGTCGTCCAGGGTTGTGTGAGGCCATCAGAGATCGCACGATTACTATCCTCCAGGCCTACCCATCCAGGATGGATGCGAGGCTATGTGCGTGTTATATCTACTTCGCGTTAACTGTTCGGCTTGAGCAAACACAACCATAAACACCAGCCGCACGAACGTGACGGCGAATCATCCGCCCGACAAGAAAAGCCCCAGAATATCTTTCCGGCACGGCTTGAAATGGTGGGAGAGTGAAGTCCTCAAAGACCAGGCCCACCGACAGACGGGCCCGGTATTTACGGTGGATTTAGAAACTGTGGTGCATGCCGATCACCAGCTCGCTGCTGGCGCGGTCATCGGTATTCACCTTGCTGCGCAGGTATTCCGCCAGCAGCGCGGTGCGCTTGGACAGGTCGTAGCTGGTACCCAGCACGAACTCGTTGCGGCGCTTGTCGTTGTCGTACTGGTAGTTGTTGGTACGCATCACCGAAGCGCGCAGCGCCAAACGGTCCGGCTTGTACTCGGCCAGCAGCATGAGGCTCTTCATGGCGACAGGATCGGCCGGCACGGCGAAGGACGTGCCCGTCAGCCCGCCGGCGTTGGCCGACAGTTTCGAATGGTTGTATTCCGCCGCCAGCGTCAGCCCTTGCAGCGGGGTTAGCTTGCCTGCCGCGACCCAATCGGCGGCGTGGCCTACGTTGGTATAGGGCGCCGCCGAATTATTGACCAAGTCCTGGCGCTGATAGCCGGCATGCAGGCCATAGTTGGCGCCTTCGAAGTTGGCACCCAGCGCCCAAGCGTTGCCGGCGGTGTTCCCGCTTCCCTTCTCGCCCGCGGCCCAGCTGGCCGCGGCGTTGAATTGGCCGAACTTCGGTGTTTCATACTTGACGGCGCCTTTCTGGCCGCCGGCATCGCCCAGGCCGAGCACGCCGCCGAGGCCGCGGTCCGGGCCGTGGTCGCCCAGATCGAAGAAGTTGGCCTTCCAGTAGCCGTCACCGTAGGCGTTGATGCCGTGCCCCAGCTTGACCGCACCGAACGAACCCGCCAGGCCGACGAAGGTATCGCCGGAGGCGAAGGTGTCGCCGGACTGGGCGCCGTCGAGGTGCACGTTGTTGTTCATCTGCCAGATGGCCTTCAGGCCGTCGCC
>JACPUY010000314.1 GCA_016192025.1 Pseudogulbenkiania sp.
AGCTTGCGATGGTCGCGCTTTTCCGCCTCTTCCAGCATGTAGAGGTATTGCGCCAGATCTTCCTTCTTGGCCCAGGCGGTACCGTAGACGCGCTGCAACATCTCGTTCTTGCTGTCGCCACGCCAATAGGCGCCGGCCACCTTCATCAGCTTGAACACCTTCAGCTTACCGGTCGACGGCACGTGCGGCCCACGGCACAAGTCGGTGAAGCCGCCTTCGCGATAGAGCGACAGCACCTCGCCCTGCGGGATCGACTCGATGATCTCGGCCTTGTAGTGCTCGCCGATCGACTTGAAGTAGGCGATCGCCTCGTCGCGCGGCAGCTCGTAACGCTCGACCGGGATGTCTTTCTTGGCCAGCTCGGTCATTTTCTGCTCGATCGTGGCCAGATCTTCCGGCGTGAACGGGCGCTTGTAGCTGAAGTCGTAGTAGAAGCCGTTTTCGATTTCCGGCCCGATCGTCACCTGCGCCTCGGGGAACAGCTCCTTGACAGCGTAGGCCAGCAAGTGGGCGGTGGAGTGACGAATGATCGACAGCCCGTCGGCATCCTTGTCGGTGACGATGGCCAAGTCCGCATCGCGGTCGATCACATAACTGGTATCGACCAACTGACCGTCGACACGACCGGCCAGAGAGGCACGCGCCAGACCGGTACCGATGGAGGCAGCCACCTCGTGCACCGAAACCGGTTTATCGAAGGAACGGACTGAGCCGTCGGGCAGGCGAATATCAGGCATGTGAACTCCAACGCAGTGTGGCCGGGCAAGGCGCGATCAGATTCGGAAAAACAAAAAAAAAGTGCGGCTTGAGCCGCACTTTTTTGCATGGAACATCCCGCAAGGCGCGACTAGCGCGAAAAACGGGTGGTAGTAGTTCGGAAAACCATTTCCGGAAATGCTCCAATGCTGAATTCTTTGGTAGGCACGATTGGATTCGAACCAACGACCCCCACCATGTCAAGGTGGTGCTCTAACCAACTGAGCTACGTGCCTGCTGAGAGAACGCATAATACATACGAACACCGACCATGACAAGCCCCCTTTGGCAAAAATCCATGAGCGGGGTTGCTTCGGGTATACTAGCGCGCTGATTTTACTTGGCAAACCTTATCTTCATGCTGAAGTTTACCGTACATAAAACCTCCGGCGGCGCCCGCCGCGGGACGCTTGAACTGAACCACGGCACGGTCGAGACCCCGGTATTCCAGCCGGTGGGCACCTATGGTTCGGTCAAGGCGATGAGCCCGGTCGAACTCAACGACATCGGCGCACAGATCATCCTGGGTAACACCTTCCACCTGTGGCTGCGCCCGGGACTCGAGGTGATCAAACAGTTCGGCGGCCTGCACGATTTCATTGGCTGGGACAAGCCGATCCTGACCGACTCCGGCGGTTTCCAGGTGTTCAGCCTGGGTGCACTGAACAAGATCACCGAAGAAGGCGTGACCTTCCAGAGCCCGGTCAACGGCGACAAGCTGTTCCTCTCGCCGGAAAAGTCGATGGAAATCCAGACGGTGCTCAATTCGGACATCGTGATGATCTTCGACGAATGCACGCCGGGCCAGGTCGACCACAACACCGCCGCCAAATCGATGCGCATGAGCCTGCGCTGGGCGGAGCGCTCGCGCCGCGCCTTCAACGAGCTGAACAACCCCAACGCGCTGTTCGGCATTGTGCAGGGCAACCTCTATACCGACTTGCGCCGAGAGTCGCTCGAGGGGCTGATGGAGATCGGTTTCGACGGCTACGCCATCGGCGGCTTGTCGGTGGGCGAACCCAAACCCGAGATGTACCGCATGCTGACCGAGCTGAAAGACATGCTGCCGGCCGACAAGCCGCACTACCTGATGGGCGTGGGTACGCCGGAAGACCTGGTACACGGCGTCGCCAACGGCGTGGACATGTTCGATTGCGTGATGCCGACGCGCAACGCGCGCAACGGCTGGCTGTTCACCCAGTGGGGCGACGTCAAGATCAAGAACGCGCGCTACAAGGACGACAAGAAGCCGCTGGACGAACTGTGCGGCTGCTACGCCTGCCGCCACTTCAGCCGCGCCTACCTGCACCACCTGCACCGGGTCGGCGAAATCCTCGGCGCACGCCTCAACACCATCCACAACCTGTATTACTACCAGCAACTGATGGCCGAGATGCGTCAGGCCATCGACGAAGACCGCTTCCCGACGTTCCAGGCCGATTTTGCCCTGCGCCGGGCGCGCGGGGCCGATTGAGACGAGCGGAACCGCCACGCCAGACCATAGTCATACCCGGCTCGCTGCGCCGCCGCGGTTGGAAAAGCAACAAGGCGTGGCTACAATGGCCCGCTTCGGATACTGATCGATAACAAACATAAGGGAATTAACACGATGTTCATCACCCCCGCATTCGCCGCGTCCTCCATCCCGGGCGGTTTCGACCTGATGGGCTTCCTGCCGATGGTCGTGATTTTTGCGCTGTTCTGGTTCCTGCTGGTTCGCCCGCAGCAGAAGCGCGCGAAAGAACAGCAAAAGATGTTGTCCGAGATCGTCAAGGGCGACGAGGTGGTGACCCAGGGTGGTATCGTGGGCCGAGTGACCAAAGCCGGCGAGCAGTACCTGTCGGTTGAAATTGCCAACGGCGTGGAAGTCCAGATCCAGCGCGGCGCGGTATCGGCCAAACTGGAAAAGGGCACCATCAAGTCCCTGTAATACACCCGGGCCGCCTTTACAGGCGGCCGTTCCCCTTCTGCCAGACTCTCGCACATGAACCGCTATCCACTCTGGAAATACTTCATCATCGTGGTAGCGCTGGTCGTTTCGACGATCTATACGCTGCCCAACTTCTTCGGCGAGACGCCCGCCGTCCAGATTTCCAGCTCGCGTCAGTCCATTCCGGTGGACACCGCGCTGATGGGCCGCGTGGAAGACGCCCTGAAAGCCCAGCACATCACGCCGGACGGCCTGTTCCTGGACGGCAGCAGCCTGAAGGTGCGCTTCCGCGACCCGGACACCCAGATCAAGGCGCGTGACACCATCCAGCAGGCGCTGGGTGACAACTACATCATCGCGCTGAACCTGCTGGCAGCCTCGCCCGATTGGCTGACCAAGCTCAAGGCTTATCCGATGTTCCTCGGTCTCGACCTGCGCGGCGGCGTGCACTTCCTCCTGGAAGTGGACATGAAGGCCGCCACCGACAAGACCATGGAGCGCTACGCCGGCGACATCCGCCGCGAATTCAAGGACAAGAAGGTTCGCTACGGCACCATCAAGCGCGCCGGCAATACACTGGAAGTGCAGCTGCGCGACGCGGCCACGCTGAAGGCCGCCGAAGACGCCGTGGCACGCGCCCTGCCCTCGCTGAGCTTCACCAGCGACGAGAACAGCTACAAGCTGAGCCTGACGCTGAAGCCGGAAGAAATCACCCGCATCCAGGGCGACGCGGTAAAACAGAACATCACCACCCTGCATAACCGGGTGAACGAACTGGGCGTGGCCGAACCGGTGATCCAGCAATCCGGCGCCAACCGCATCGTAGTCCAGTTGCCGGGCGTGCAGGACACCGCCAAGGCCAAGGACATCCTCGGCCGCACCGCCACGCTGGAAGTACGCATGGTGTCCGACGATCAGGGCATGATGGCCGAGGCGCTGGCCGGCACTGTCCCGGCTGGTTATGACCTGCTCGACGAGCTGACCCCGCGCGGCCCGCAGAAGATCCTGGTGAAGAAAGAGGTGGAACTGACCGGCGACAGCATCAACGACGCCCAGGCATCGTTCGATGAGAACGGTGCGCCATCGGTCAGCATCAACCTCGACTCCACCGGCGCCTCGATCTTCCGCCAGGTGACCGCTGAGAACGTCGGCAAGCGCATGGCAATGGTGCTGGTGGAAAAAGGCCGCGCTGAAGTGGTGACCGCGCCGGTGATCCGCAGCGAGATCGGCGGCGGCCGGGTGCAGATTTCCGGCAGCATGAACGTCGCCGAGGCCAACGACACCGCGCTGTTGCTGCGCGCCGGCTCCTTGGCCGCGCCGATGAACATCATTGAGGAGCGCACCGTCGGCCCGAGCCTCGGCAAGGAGAACATCGAGAAGGGCTTCCACTCGACGCTGTGGGGCTTTGCCGCCATCGCCGCGTTCATGCTGATCTACTACCGCGTGTTCGGCCTGATCTCGGCGCTGTCGCTGGGGGTGAACCTGTTCATGCTGGTGGCCCTGCTGTCGATGCTGCAGGCCACGCTGACGCTGCCCGGCATCGCGGCCATCGCGCTGACGCTGGGCATGGCGATCGACGCCAACGTGCTGATCAACGAGCGCATCCGCGAGGAACTGCGCAACGGCGTACCGCCGCACTCGGCGATCCAGGCCGGTTACCAGCACGCCTGGGCGACCATTCTCGACTCCAACATCACCACGCTGATCGCCGGCCTGGCGCTCTTGATCTTCGGTTCCGGCCCGGTACGCGGCTTTGCCGTGGTGCACTGCCTGGGCATCCTGACTTCGATGTTCTCGGCGGTTCTGGTGTCGCGCGGCTTCGTCAACCTGTGGTACGGCCGCCAGCGGCGCCTGTCATCGGTCTCGATCGGGCAGGTCTGGAAACCTGAAACGTAAGCATGCGGGGCGGTCAGTCCGCCCCCCTTCATCCCTAGGGGACGCAATGGAGTTTTTCCGCATCAAACGGGACATCCCGTTCATGAGCTACGGCAGGCTCACCACGACCATTTCACTGGTGACCTTCGTACTGGCCGTATTCTTCCTGTTCGCCAAGGGGCTGAACTTCAGCGTGGAATTCACCGGCGGCACGGTGATGGAAGTGCAGTACCGGCAGGCCGCCAACCTGGGCGACATCCGCGACCGGGTGGACGCGCTGAAGTTTGGCGAAGCCACGGTGCAGAGCCTGGGCACCTCGCGCGACGTGCTGATCCGCCTGCCGAGCCGGCAGGGCGTGAGCTCGGCCCAGCTGTCCGAGCGGGTGATGGGCGCGCTGAAGGCGGCCGACCCGGCCGTGGAACTGCGCAAGGTCGAGTTCGTCGGCCCGAGCGTGGGTGAGGAACTGGTCACCCACGGTCTGACCGCGGTGATCATCGTGTGCCTGGGCATCATGCTGTACCTGGCGCTGCGCTTCGAATGGCGCTTCGCCGTCTCGGCCATCATCGCCAACATGCACGACGTGGTGATCATTCTCGGCTGCTTTGCCTTCTTCCAGTGGGAATTCAGCCTCACCGTGCTGGCCGGCGTGCTGGCGGTGCTGGGTTACTCGGTGAACGAGTCGGTGGTGGTGTTCGACCGGATCCGCGAGAACTTCCGCAAGGCGGCGATGCGCAACAAGAGCGTGTCCGCGATCATCGACAACGCCATCACCGCCACCATGAGCCGTACTCTGATCACCCACGGTTGTACCGAGGCGATGGTGCTGTCGATGCTGGTGTTTGGCGGCCCGGCGCTGCACGGCTTCGCCATCGCGCTGACCATCGGCATCGTGTTCGGCATCTATTCGTCGGTGCTGGTGGCGAGCCCGATCGCGCTGTGGCTGGGCGTGGCGCGCGAGCACATGATCAAGCCGCAGAAACCCAAGGACGAAGCGGTAGTCTGATCGCTGAACTGGCCGGCCTGTCCGGCCAGTTTCATTTGGAGCCTGTTCTGGGCTTGGCGACAAGCCGGACCGGTTCAGGACAGGCTCCGGCAGCGGTCTCCACGGCTTTCGCCAACCTCCTGTACAATAAGCGCCATGGAAGCCCTTCAATTTCTGCTCGATTTCGTGCTGCACATCGATCGCCACCTGGCGATGCTGGTGGCGTCGTACGGCCCGTGGATCTACCTGATCCTGTTCCTGATCGTGTTCTGCGAAACCGGGCTGGTGGTGACGCCGATCCTGCCCGGTGACTCGCTGCTGTTCGTCGCCGGCACGCTGGCCGCTACCGGCGGCATGAATGCGCATGCGCTGGTCGCCACGCTGATCGCCGCGGCGGTACTGGGCGACAGCGTCAACTACACCATCGGCCGCCGGCTGGGCCTGGCGCTGGTGGTGCGCTTTCCGCGGCTGTTGAAGCAGCAATACCTCGACAAGACCCACGCCTTCTACGAGCGCCACGGCGGCAAGACCATCATCCTGGCCCGTTTCGTGCCGATCGTGCGCACCTTCGCCCCGTTCGTGGCCGGCGCCGGTGCCATGGGCTATCGCCACTTTTTCGCCTACAACATCATCGGCGGCGTGCTGTGGGTGGCCAGCTTTACCTACGCTGGCTACCTGTTCGGCAACCTGCCGATGGTGAAGAGCAATCTGGAATACCTGATCTTCGGCATCATCTTCGTCTCGCTGCTGCCAGGCATCATCGAAATCTGGCGCCACAAACGGTTGGCGCGCAAGACCGCATGAAACGCATCCATGCCCTGCCCGACCACCTGGTCAACCAGATCGCCGCCGGCGAGGTGGTGGAACGCCCCGCCTCGGCGCTGAAGGAAATGCTGGAGAACAGCCTGGACGCCGGCGCCGACAAGGTCACCGTCGATCTGGCGCAAGGCGGCATCAAGCTGATCCGCGTCACCGACAACGGCGGCGGCATCGTGCCGGACGACCTGGCGCTGGCGCTCGACCGCCATGCGACCAGCAAGATCGCCTCGCTCGCCGATCTGGAAAGCGTCGCCACGCTGGGCTTTCGCGGCGAGGGGCTGGCCAGTATCGCTTCGGTGTCGCGGCTGACGCTGACCAGCCGCCCGCACGAGGAGTCGCATGCGCACCAGATCGTCGCCATCGACGGCGCACTGCACCCGGTGGAGCCGGCGGCGCACGCGCCGGGCACCAGCGTGGAGGTGGTCGATCTGTATTTCAACACCCCGGCTCGGCGCAAGTTCCTCAAGAGCGAGAACACCGAGTACGCCCACTGCGCGGCGACCTTCGAACGCATCGCGCTGGCTCACCCGCAGGTGGAGTTTCTGCTGCGCCACAACGGCAAGGCGGTGTGGCGCCTGCCGGCGCAGTCCCTGGCCGAACGCGTCGGCGCCTTGCTGGGCAAGGATTTCGTCGAGGCCGCGCTGCCGCTGGAAACGGCTGCCGGCGGACTGCAGCTGGCCGGTTTCGTGGCCAGCCCGACCTACTCCAAGGCCAGCCGCGACGCGCAGTACTTCTACGTCAACGGCCGCTTCGTGCGCGACAAGACCGCGCAGCACGCGCTGCGTCAGGCCTACCGTGACGTGCTGCACCATGATCGTCATCCTGCTTACGCCCTGTTCTTGACCATCGATCCGGCCGGCGTGGATGTCAACGTCCACCCGACCAAGATCGAGGTGCGCTTCCGCGAATCGCAGGCCATCCACCAGTTTCTGTTCCACAGCGTCAACAAGGCGCTGGCGGCCACTACCGCCGGGGCCACACCGGCCGTCGCGTTGGCCGACAACCCCGCCTCCGGGCCGATTTCTGCCAACCCGTCGAACGGCACACCGGCTCCTGCCGGGCTGTTCCCCGGCGGTACGGGCAGCGGTCGTACCCCGGTACACACTTTCCGCTACGAGCAGCAGAGCATCCCTCTCGGCGTGGCACGCGAGGCGGTCGGCGTGTATGACGCGATGTTCTCCGGGCTGCGCGAGGAAGAACGCCAGGCCGACCCCCGCCCGACGGTGCCGCTGCCGCTGTCGGCGGCCAGCCTGACCGCCCTGCCCGACCGTGACGACGGCATCCCGCCGCTCGGCTTCGCCCTGGCGCAGCTGCACGGTGTCTACATCCTGAGCCAGTGCCAGGAAGGGCTGATCGTGGTCGACATGCACGCCGCGCACGAGCGTATCGTCTACGCACGGCTGAAGAACGCGCTGGAAGCCGACAGCATCCCGATGCAGCCCTTGCTGCTGCCGGTATCGTTCGCCGCCGACCGCATGGAAGCGGCCACGGTGCACGAGCATGGCGAGGAAATGAAGCGACTCGGCGTCGAGCTCGCCCCGCTCTCCCCCACCCAGATCGCCGTGCGTGGCGTGCCGGTGTGGCTGAAGGACGGCAACCCGGTCGAGCTGGCGCGCGCGGTACTGAAGGACGTGCGCGAATTCGGCCTGACGCGGGTGCTCACCGAGCGCCGCAACGAGCTGTTGGCCACGATGGCCTGCCACGGCGCGGTGCGCGCCAACCGCCAGCTGACGCTGGCCGAGATGAACGCGCTGTTGCGCGACATGGAGGCCACCGAGCGCTCCGGCCAGTGCAACCACGGTCGTCCCACCTGGAGCCGGCTGACCATGAAGGATCTCGACAACCTGTTCATGCGCGGGCGCTAGCACGGCGCTTAACGACCGGGCCGCTGGCAGGTATGCTGCTGGGCTGGCATTGGGCAGCCTGCGATTCCGTTCCCGCCCTGACTGGAATGCCAGCCGTCGCCATCAGGGCGGGCTGAACACCGATTTTTCACATTACCACAGGACTTCTGACATGGCCGGCAGCAGCCTTCTGGCACTCATTGACGACATTGCCACGCTTCTCGACGACATTTCCGTGATGACCAAGGTGGCGGCGCAAAAAACCAGCGGCGTGCTGGGCGACGACCTGGCGCTCAACGCCCAGCAGGTGGCCGGCATCCGCGCCGAGCGCGAACTGCCGGTGGTGTACGCGGTGGCCAAGGGCTCATTGAAGAACAAGGCCATCCTGGTGCCGGCGGCGCTGGCCATCAGCGCCCTCGCCCCGTGGGCCATCGTACCGCTGCTGATGATCGGCGGCGCCTTCCTCTGCTTTGAGGGGTTCGAGAAACTGGCACATAAGTTCCTCCACAGCCACCGCGAAGAGGAAGCCGAGCATGAACAGCTAGTGGAAGCGCTGGCCGACCCGATGGTGGACATGGTGGCCTTCGAGAAAGACAAGATCCAGGGCGCGGTGCGCACCGACTTCATCCTTTCCGCGGAAATCATCGTCATCTCGCTCGGCACCGTGGCCAGCGCCAGCTTCACTCAGCAAGTAATGGTGCTGATCGGCATCGCCCTGATCATGACCTTCGGCGTCTACGGGCTGGTCGCCGGCATCGTCAAGATGGACGACATCGGCCTCTACCTCAGCCAGCGCGGCAGCCAGGCGCAGCGCGCCTTTGGCCGCGTGCTGATGAATGCCGCCCCCTACCTGATGAAGTTCCTGTCGGTGGCCGGCACGGTGGCGATGTTCATGGTCGGCGGCGGCATCCTGACCCACGGCATCCCCGCCGCCCACCACCTGACCGAAGCGCTGAGCGCATCGCTGGGCGGCGTGCTGGCGCGGGTGGTCCCCAGCGTACTCGACGTCATTGTCGGCGTGATCGCCGGTGCCGTGGTGCTGGCAGTGGTGACCATGAGCAGCCGGCTGGTATCCGGGCTGCGCGGCAACGCCTGATGCCAATTCACCTAAAAAAACGAAAACCTTGTTGGCGGCGGCATTGCACGTACTGCGTACGGATCTTTAGATTTGCTCAGCGAGCACTTGCCGTACTACTACTGTCTGCGGCCCTGCCCACTTGCCTTTGCGATCTCGTTTCTAAACTTTAT
>JACPUY010000315.1 GCA_016192025.1 Pseudogulbenkiania sp.
ACCGGTGATGGCCTTGACCTTGGATTCGTTCCAGCGCCGCCCTTGCTCGGTTTCGATGGACGATACGAAGCGTGCGCCGCGCAGGCCCGCCAGATCGGTCGGGTGCCGGTCGGTGCGTGCTTCCATGAACGTGTCCATCGGCGCGTTGGCCGCGTAGTCACCGAGGATCGTGGTCACCACGTTGACGAACACCGACTTGCCGTTCGCGCCCGTGCCGTACAGGAAGAACAGCGCGTGCTCGCTGGTCACCCCCGTCAGGCAGTAGCCGACCATCAACTGCAGGTAGGCCATCAACTCGGCGTCGCCGCCGGCGACGCCGGCAAGGAACACACGCCACGTCGGACTGTCGCCCTGCGGCGTGGCGGTGGTCACCTTGGTCATCCGGTCATCGCGCCGGTGCGGCCGCATACGGCCCGTGCGCAGATCGACCACGCCACCCGGGGTGTTGAGCGCCCAGACGTCGGCGTCCCACTCCTCGGCGGTGGATGCGTGCTTCGGATCGGATCGTGCGATCTTCTCGACCGAGGAAATCGTGGCCGAGCTGGCCAGCTTGCCCTTGAGCCTCGGGGTGTCTGCCTTGATCGAGGCCGTGCGGCAGATGCCACGCGCGAGGTGCGAGACGTAGAGCACCTGATCGGGATTCCAGCGCACGCCCGTCCAGACCAACCACTTGCCCCACAGCGCGCAGTAGCGCCAGTCCTCGCCATAGCGGCGGGTGAAGGCCGAGGACAGCCCGTCCTCCGTCGTCCAGTCGACGCCGGTCAGCAAGTCAGGGGGCGGCGTTTCCTCGAACGAACGCGTTACAGGCATCCGTTCGCCGACGGCAAGGAAGCCGCTGACGTCGAACCCTTCGGGGATGGCGTCGGCCGCATCCCAGCCATCCGGCTTGTCGTCGGGCGGCACCAGGATGGCAACGGTGGTCGCGCCCGCCTGCAAGATCGCTTGCGACGCGCGGTCGGCGTAGTCCCAGCCCGGCGCATCGCGGTCGGGCCAGATCAGCACCGACTTGCCCGCCAGAGGCGTCCAGTCGGTCTTATCGACCGGGGCATTCGCGCCGTGCATTGCCGTGGTCGCCACCACGCCGATGGCGATCAAGGCCTGCGCGCATTTCTCGCCCTCGACCAGCACGACTTGACTGGCAGCGGACAGACCCGGCTGGTTGTACAGCGGGCGAGGATCGGGCGGGGCCATCTTGCGCCGCTTGGCATCCCACGGCCGGAACTCCTTCTTGCGCCAGGGCGGGTCGTAGCGGTAGACGACCGCGATCAACTTGCCTGAGACGTCGAAGTAGTCCCACTTGGCCGTGGCCGGGCCGAGATCGTCGACCGGTGCTTCCTTCTTGGCCCGGCGCACAGGCACCGACCGCGAGCGACCGAGCAGATCGGCGGCTTCGTCGAGCACCCCTGGGAAGTCGGTGTGGACGTTGGCCCCGAGATAGGCAGCGATCAAGGCGAAGATGTCGCCACCGTCGCCCGTGGCACGATCCGTCCACAGCCCTGCCTTCTCGCCTTCGAGCACCACCTCGAGGCTGTCACCTGGACTGCCGAGGATGTCGCCGATCAGGAACTTGCCACGGCGCTTCTTGCCAGCCGGAAACATCGTGGTCAGCACCGATTCCAGACGCGCGATCAGTTCGGCGCGGATCTCGTCTCGCTCGCTGTCGTTGACGATGCGGCGGTTGTGCTCTCCCGGTTGGGTTGTATCGTTGAAGTCGATCATTCGGCTCCCTCGACAGGTGCGTCCGCATCCTGGGCGTCACGACCCTGGACGGCGGCGCTGCGCGCGGCCCATGCGGAAAGTTCGGACAAGCGATAGCGCACCAGACCGCCCATCAGGTAATGCGGAATCCGGTACTTGGTGCGCATCGCGTGGTCGGCGAACCAGTAGTACGGTAGGCGCAGTGCGGCCGCCGCCTGCTTGGCGTCGATCATCGGCTCGATGGCATTTGCCAGAGTGTTGTTGTCGGTCATGCTTGCGTCCTCCAGCAGCGGTCTTGCCACGCGCACATCCGGCACTCGAAGTGGGTCGGGTCATTGAAGACGCGCGGCAGGAGTTCGCCCGCCTCAGTAGCCGTGATGACCTTCACCGCCCGATCCGACATGCGCTGGGCCAGGGCTGCGTCAAAGGGCACGGCCTCGGTGTAAATCTCCATCGTGTCGGCGTTGATGGCCGTGAAGATCGCCGGGTGCTCGTGCAGTTCGAGATAGGCCTGGTAGATCGCCACTTGCGCGGCGTAGACGGGCTTGGCCACGGCGAGGCGGTTCTTTTCCAACTCGCGCCAGGACTTGTTGCCCAGACACTTGTTCTCCCAGAGCGCGGGATAGCCGAAGCCCTCGGGGCCGCCGACGATGACGCCGTCGATGTGACCCTGCAGGCGGCCATCAGCCACCGAGAAGCCGAACTGCTCGCCATCGGCCTTGCGGGTGCGCAGGTCGAAACCCGCGTCCTGCAGCCAAGCGACCATGCAGTCCTCCATGACGTGGCCGCGCTCAAAGATGCGCAGCATCCGGCCCGGGATGTCCCGCCCGTGGTCGATGGGAGCCTTGGCGTACTCGAACTGCAGCGCGCGCTCACAGGCCACGCCGAGACGCGAGGCCCCGAGGTACTTGCGCTCGGACTGGCTGGCCCGAGCCTGCTGCATACCGGCGTCGACCAAGGCGGTGACTTGCCCCGAGAGGCTCGATGAAGAGTTGAAGTCGATCATGGCTTCATCCCCTTCGGCTCTTCCCAGGGCAGGTCGTCCTCCAGATCGGCGAACGGGTTGGCCAGCGGATCGGGCGTGGGCGTCATGCCGCGCACCGGCGGGTACTTGCTTGCCTCGTGGTGCGCGACCATCGCATCCGTCCAGCAGGTGACGATGGCGTCGATCACCTGCAGCGCCTCTGCCTCGGAGTAGTCGCCCAGCGGCTTGGCAAAGCCGATCTCGCTCGCCGCCTCGCCGAAGGCTTTGAGGCACTTCTTCATCGCGGCCAGTTCGACATCAGACGGATCGATCATGGCGACCTCCCTGATGTCGATACGACCTTCCTTGACCCGCAGCCAGTTGCCGTACAGCGCGTGAAACGCGTTCTGGCAGCGCTGCGAGCAGAACACCCAGTCGATGGGGTAGCGCCGGGGATCGCCGACACCGTGACGGTTGTCGGTGTGGCCGAAGCCCCGGGCCTGTCGTTTGCAGACCCAGCATTTCATCTGCCCCCTCACTGAGCCCAAGACGGTTTGCCCGTCACCGGCGCGCGTTGCGGGGCCGGGGCTGCGTAAGCAGGCGCTGCCTGCGCCGGGGCACCCGAGGTGCCGCCACCCGACTTGGCCTTCACCGGAACACCCATCAACTTGGCGTAGTCGGGGTGATCGGGTTCGACCGCGATCTTGACCACGTTGCGGTCTTGGCCCTTGGCGTCCTTCTCGATATCCACGCGGGCCAGAAATTCCAAGCCGTCCAGTTCGTGGAAGCCTTGGATACGGCGCGCGGCGGCGGCCTGCGGACTGTTGTCCTGCGGGTGGACATTGCGGGCGCTGTTGAGCGCAGCGCGGATGAAGCTGCGCCCCATCTGGCCCCAGGTCGGCCCCTTCTTGGAGTGCAGGCCAATGTTGCTCCACATCTTGCGCTTGGCATGGTCGCCAGCGGTGACCACGAATTCGGCGGCGAGATAGATGGAGCCGGTTTCGAAGGACTCGGTGGCGTAGCCGCCGCCCCAGCCTTGCTCGGGATCGTCGTAGCCACCGGGCTTGATGGTCATGCGCACCGGGACAACGGTGCCCTTGGGGATCAGGTCGAAGCCGGTTTGCTGGGCGTCGGCGTCGTTGAAGTCGTTCCAGTTGCTGGTCATGGCGATTACTCCTGAGATTCGATGTGTGCGGCGGTGGCGGCACTGACGGGCGATGCGCCCGCGCACTTGGCGATCAATGCGCCGAGATGCGGTGGCTCCAGCAGGTCGAGGCGACCGCTGCGGTCTTTGGCCGGGAAGCCGTAGGGATTGACGGTATGCGTGACGAAGGCACGGTAGGCACTGCCGTCGTCGGCCTTGATCTCGGCCAGCGTCACGACCTCATCGACGATGCCGGGCAGCTCCAGACTGGTCTTGCTGCCCTCGATCTGCGGCACGAACACCTTGCGGTTGTAGTCGTCGAGGCGTTCGTCGAGGATCGCGACGAACACCACGTTCTTGCCGCGCGCGTGCTGCAGGTGGGTCAAGGCGCTGACCATCTCCTGACCGAGCAGCCCGTAGGCCGCGCGCAGGTCGGGCTTGCCGGAACGGTCGCTGACCGCGCCCGGTTGCGTCTTGCACCACGCGAAGCACTGGCGCGACAACTGCGTGATCGAGTCGAGGAAGAAAGTCTGGTAGCGATCGAGCTGTGCCGGGTCGCCGAACCTCTCGACGACGTGGTCGTAGTGCGCCTGCGAAAACGCGGCCTCCGGCGGCAGCGACTTGTCCGGGCCGGCGAGGAACACGAAAAAGTCGCGGCTCTCCGGCCACGAGGGCGGGCGGATGGTGTCGCCCGGCCAGTCGGCCACGGCCAGGTCGCCCGCCTCTATGTCGAGGAACAGCGTGGTCGCCGGGTCGAGGTCTTTGAGCCGGGTGGTCTTGCCGATGCCGGACTTGCCGAGCATCAGCAGCTTCACACCCTTGCGCTCGGCCATGCGCTGCTGCGCGGAGATGATCGGGAGGGACATCACGCCACCTCCTTCAACCGCTCGGCGACGGCGGGATTCCAGAGGATCTGGTAGCCGCTGTGGCCGTTGCGCGAGTACGGCATGGCCTCGGCCCACGCTTCACCGACTTCGGTCAGCTCCCATTCGTCGCGCTCGTTGCGAAACTGGAAGCCGTTGGCCGCCAACAACTGGTTGGTGGCCTTCGCCGAGCGGTTCAGCAGCTTGCC
>JACPUY010000003.1 GCA_016192025.1 Pseudogulbenkiania sp.
AATGGCTTGCATCAGGCTGACTCCGGGCGTGTTCACGTTCTGGTGGGGCAAAAACCCGTGAAGTGAACACCAAACGCTGTAGCCATGCAATGTGAGCCAATCTTGCTTAGCTATTTATGTCATCCGAGTGCGTAAGCCCTGAGCGATGAACTTCCCGACCCGCATGATTTGGCGATCGAAACGTATCTGAATGGCTGCAAGGTTCAGGATGCCAGGACCAGTGGCATGATCCATCAAATTCCTGCGCTGATTGAATACATCAGTACCTTCAGCGCTCTGTCCGCCGGTGATGTCATCCTGACAGGCTCGCCCGGTGGCGTCGGTAAGAAGCGTACCCCACCGTTGTTCTTGCAAGACGGGGATACGGTTGAGGTGTATGTCGAAGGAATTGGGACGCTGCGAAACTCCGTGCGAAGTGCCGAGATGTGCACCGACCAATAAGCCCCTCCAAGCGCTGCTTGGCCGCGCTTGCCTAGAGACAAATATGAAGGCTAACAGAATTGCCGTCATCCCTGGCGATGGCATTGGTAAAGAAGTGATACCGGAAGGGTTGCGCGTGCTCGACGCGGTGGCCAGCAAGTTCGACATCGCGTTCCAATGGGACGAATTCGACTGGAGCTGCGACTACTACCTCAAGCATGGCGTGATGATGCCAGAAGACTGGAAGGTGCAGATTGGCACGCACGACGCAATCTACTTCGGTGCGGTCGGCTGGCCAGCACAGGTGCCCGACCACATCTCGCTGTGGGGTTCGTTGGTGAAGTTCCGGCGTGAGTTCGACCAATATGTGAGCTTGCGCCCGGTGCGGCTGATGCCTGGCATCCCGTCACTGTTAGCCAACCGTCAGGTTGGCGATATCGACTTCTACGTGGTGCGCGAAAACACCGAAGGCGAGTATTCCAGCTTGGGTGGCAAGATGTTCACCGGCACCGAGCGCGAGTTCGTGGTGCAGGAGAGCGTGTTCACCCGTCAGGGTACCGACCGCATCATGAAGTTCGCTTTTGAGCTGGCGCAGCAGCGGCCGAAGAAGCACGTGACCTCAGCCACCAAGTCGAACGGTATCTCGATTTCAATGCCGTACTGGGATGAGCGTTTTGCCGCAATGGCAGCCGCCTACCCGGAGATCCGCACCGACAAATACCACATCGACATTCTGACAGCCCACTTCGTGCAACACCCCGACTGGTTCGATGTGGTGGTGGCGTCCAACCTGTTTGGTGACATCTTGTCCGATCTTGGGCCGGCCTGCACTGGCACTATCGGTATCGCCCCGTCTGCCAACCTCAATCCAGAACGGCGCTTCCCGTCGCTGTTCGAGCCAGTGCATGGCTCCGCACCAGACATTGCCGGCAAGGGCATCGCCAACCCGATCGGCCAGATCTGGGCCGGTTCGATGATGCTTGAGCATCTGGGCTATCCGGAGGCTGCCACCGCCGTCATGAGTGCGATTGAAACGGTACTGGCGGAAGGGCCGCACACGCCGGATATGGGAGGCAAGGCAACCACCGTGGATGTGGGCAAAGCGGTGGCGTCGGTAATTAATTTGGCTAAAAACTGAGGGCTTGGAGTTACAAGTGGTAATAACGGCGGGGGCTGCATTCTGATTGAAAGCAGCCGCTGTCGCTGCATAGAACGTATGTCAGCTTAGGCCGAACAGTAGCCAGCCTGCCATCCCTAACTGACCGGCCGCTCAGGGTGACTTCTGCGGCCGCTGCCCCCCGCGACCAGCCGAAGGCTTCCACAGCCTGTCCCACCCGCTCACCGACACCATCGGCCAGATGCTCAGCGCCGGATTCCTTCGCCGAGCTCCCCGCCTGGCGTCCCGCACGATGAAGAGCGCAGAGGGCGTAGCGTTATGCCTGCGCCAGCCTCGGCAGCAGGGCCGCCTGCCGCCCGAGCGCCACGTGAATGGAGTCGGCGTCGATGCCGCCGTAGCCGAACAGCAATCCCTGCTGCGGGTGTTCGTCGGCATAGAAGGCCGAAATCCCGTACAAGCCGAGGGACTCGTTTCTGGCGGTGGCGATCTCCGCGTGTTCCTGTAGCTGGAGTCGGAAACGGGCGACCAGATGGATGCTGGCGGCCGGGACCACCGGCTCCAGGCCGGGCGGCGTCGCCTTCCGGTTGTGCGGCCGCCACGCCGGAGGCCGTGGCGGGCACGCTGGTGTTGGGGCCGCTGGTCAGTGTGTTTGCGGTGACGCTGGGCGGTTTCTTCACCCGCCAGTCACGAATCGAAAAGCAGCGCCTGCTCGATGACAAGAAACAGGTGCAGGCCTTTCTCGCCGCCTTGCCGCCCACGCCGGGCAGTTCCACCGCCGAATCGTCGAACTCGCCCTATCGTGTCTTTCTCACGGGCAAATTGGCGCAACGCGAGCGCTTCTTCACCCGGTTCAACAACTGGAACATGGGTTTCTTGGGCGGGAGCAGCCTCTATGCGACAAGTACGCTCACCAAGATGGGGCTGGGGGTCGCCGCGCTGGCGGGGGCCTCGGCGCTCGGCGGGCCGATAGTGCTTGGCGGGGTGACGGTGGCAGGCATTGGGGGGCTGGTGATGGGCGTCAGCTCGCACCAATACCTGTTTGGGCACGACAAGTACAAGCGCTATCAGGGCTACCGTCGGCAGGCGGGTGCGGAAGTCGATCGGGCCTGGCTGGTATTGGCCGATGCGCTGGTACGGCGTGGGGAACCGCTTGGCACAGGTAAGTCCCCGCCGGTGAACGGCATCGGCTTCGGTTTGCGGGAAGCCTTGTTCGATCAGGTGGATCGGCGCGAAAAAGCCTTGCAGGCCTTGCTTGTGCAGGCCGCCGCCGATCAGAACAAGCAATATCGCCCCCACGTGCGTTCGACCGATACCGTGCCGGGCATGAAGTAACCCCGCCAGCGCTGGATGTGGGGGGAGGCGAAGGCGTGGCGGCAGTCGGCGGGGACGTTTGTCCGCACGTTGTTCCGTGCTCGTTCACTGCATGCGGCACGTCAGCAGTCGCGGCAGGGCCTACCATCGGGCAACTCCGCGGATGAATCGTGTGGTATTGGTGCAATGGCTGGATCGGCCGGAGCATCTGCCCGCGCAACTGGAAACCATGCGTCATTGTTTCAAGGCGCACATCGACTATCTGGCCCGCAAGCATGAGTTTGGGCTGAACCCCCTGAGTATGGCGGACCTGTTGCCGGAAGGGGCGGGCGGAGCGGCGGGGTTGGGGGTTTCCGATTCGGCCGCACGCAAGGCTGCCGCCGACTTGCTGGCGCGCCTGGGCAAAAGCGTCGAGGAGGATAGCGCCAAGCTGGCGCAATGCGCACAGAGCCTGGAATTGCTCGAACGCTTGGCGGGGCAGACGGGGGAGCAGGGCGGAGCGGACCATGCCGATCAGCTGGCGGTTCTTCGCCACCGCTTCGTGTGCTTGCAGACGGGGCGGGATAGCAATGCGCTCCCGGTACCGTCCCCGGACGAAGCGCGTCGGGCCTTCGCCCGGTTTGTCATGGACGAGGCGCCTTCCCATTTCGCCACCGTCCGTGGCACGCTGCTCGCTACCGAAATGCTGGCCGCGCGCGTCCGCGCACGGGCTCGCGTCCGGTTTTTCTGACCCTGGGAAGCAGATGGGCCATCGCCAAAGCGGCGATGGCCCATCTGTCCGGTTGCTGTCGGATTATTCCGGGAATTTGCGGACCAGGCCTTCCATCGCCAGGATGTAGCCGGTGACGCCGAAGCCGACCACGATGCCGGCGGCGGCCGGCGAGATGTAGGAGTGGTGGCGGAACGATTCGCGGGCATGGACGTTCGAGATGTGGATTTCGATGACCGGCAGGTCGCCCACGCCCTTGATGGCGTCGTGCAGGGCGATCGAGGTGTGCGTCAGCGCGCCGGGGTTGATGACGACCCCTTTCAGCGTGCCTTCGTTGAAGGCCTTGCCGGCTTCATGGATCTTGTCGATCAGGGCGCCTTCCCAGTTGCTCTGGAAGCACTCGACCTCGTAGCCGAGGCGCTCGCCGGCTTCCTTGCACATGGCTTCGACGTCGGCCAGCGTGGTGCTGCCGTATTGGGCCGGTTCGCGGGTGCCCAGCAGGTTCAGGTTGGGGCCGTTCATGACCAGAATCTTTTTCATCGTTCCATCCTTGTCAGTACTTGATTTGCGCGACCGCGCGCAGTTCTTCCGGCGTGGTCGTGCCGAAGCCGAAGAACTCCAGGTAGGCAGGGATCATTTCGAACAGCATGTCGGTGCCGACTTGCACCTGGCAGCCCTTGTCCATCGCGGCGCGCAGCAGCGGAGTGTATTCCGATTTCATTACGACTTCACCGACGAAGGTGCCGGGGGCGATGCGCGAGACGTCGAAAGGCAGGGGGTCGTCGGGGTTCATGCCCATCGGGGTGGCGTTGACGATGACGTCGTAACCGGCCGGGTCGTTGGAGCCGGTGGTGATCACCAGTTGCGGGTAGTGCTCGCGTAAGCGGCCGGCCAGGGCCTGGGCCGAGGCATCGCGGGTATCGTACAGGGCCAGCTCGGCCACGCCGGCGGCGGCCAGCGAGGCCGCGATCGCCGAGCCGACGCCGCCGCAGCCGGACACGAGCACGCGGGTGCCGGCCAGTTTGCGGCCCTTGCGTTCGACGCCGCGGACGAAGCCGGCGCCGTCGAACTGGTCGCCGAGCAGGGTACCGTCCGGACGCAGCAGGACCGCGTTGCAGGCACCTGCGATCTGGGCGGTGGGGGTGATCTCATCCACCAGGCCGAGGGTCGTGACCTTGTGCGGCATCGGGCTCAGCGCACCGCGGATATTGG
>JACPUY010000004.1 GCA_016192025.1 Pseudogulbenkiania sp.
ACTCAGCATCGAGGTCAGCCGCGATCTCATCGAACGCCCCTTGCAGAGCCTTCGGATCACACGGTCGAGTGTGGTTGTAAGCAAGATGGGTCGCCACTACAGATAGATCGTTTAGCACTGCACGACGTCCTGACAGCTGCGCAGCGACGCCAGTCATTCCAGTCCCACAAAACGGATCGAGCACAACGTCGCCAGGACGACTAAAGTGCTTGACAAACGGAGTAATGGCCTCCGGGGGCACCTTGGTGTGATAACTGTGGGCGTTGTATAACGCGGTATTTCGTTGCCCGGAGACGACCCGAGGCGGCTCACCGCCGACGTCTGGTGCCGGCCGAGCGGGGTCTAGCAGGCCCTGAAGGTAGGCATCAGTTGATAGGTAGCCTTCAATCACGCAGCCAAATGGTGACGCCACGTCATCAAATTTGGGTGCAGAGTCTCGCTTAGATGCAGTAATGCTTGTTGGCACGACCCACTTCGTCCCGGATGCTGTGAACAGCTGACCACAGAGATCCTTTACCGTCAGCATGGACAGGCCGTTCAGTGAGCTCCCCTGTTTAAGGGTTGAGCGAACCAAGGATGCGAATGCCTCGTCCGTCGTAAAGGGGGTCTGCTGGACGCGCGAGAACTCAACGAGCGCAGATCGGATCTGATCGTCAGAGGCCGACTCTCGAGCCCTGCTGACTCCTCGTGTGGAAGGTCGGCGGCGGAGTTCAATAAGGGCATCCAGCGACGCGACGTTCTCTTTCGCTTGGAGCCCTTTCACGCCCTTGATAGACGGATGAATCTTATCGAGTCCAATCGCGTGTCGAACTTCGAGGCCGGCATCGCTTAGAGCATCCTGAATCGCGCACCAGACTTCGTCGCTTGAATTATTGAACTGCAGCGTCGCATAGGCACTTGGCTTCAGAATTCGCGAAACTTCTCGAAATGCACCAGTCATCAGTCGCTGGTAGTCGGAGATGGTCTTGCCCCCTTCGCTAGGAGTGCGATGTTTATTAACGACGATTTCCTCACGTTCGTCGGTTAATGCTCCGAGCCAAGCGTCCCAAAGAAGACTGCTATCAGCGTAAAAAATATTGGCGCCAAATGGGGGGTCCATGAACACGTAGTCAATCGAGCCATCCGGAAGATGGGAAAGACCTGTCGCAGAGGAGTTAACTGCTTCAGCCCGGCCACTCGGGGTCCCAAGATGCTTGAAGTATCTTGCAACATCACGAAGCTTCCGCTCAAACAAGCTGCCAACGTTCCACTCATACCGCAGGGAGGAGATATACAACGTTCCCGTCATGACGTTTGTAGGGCGCTTCACGTTCCATTGATACCTCTTCGATGCGCGATTGACCATCCCGGTAAAGGCAAAGAGGAGTGCCGAGCGAAGGCGGTCATCTCTTTCTTCCTGGATCGTGTGGCGTATTGCAGCCAGTGCATGGAGATTGCGCTTGGTATAGAAGTCGGCAACAGAGTTCACCCCCTGTGCTGAATGGCCGGCCCGCCACATTTCGCGCGCCGATGTAAATGGCACCTGAGGGATCCAGTGCAGGATTTCGCCTGCATTTGCCCTGTCGATAAGTTCTAGTTCGGCATGGGTCGGAGCATGAGCTTCCCTTGACGTGGGGCATTTGGCGTTGGTCTCGACTGGACGCTCACCAATCCATCTGAGATTTCGCTTTTGACTTGCACGACGACAAGCTGGGCATGTAACCGCGTCAACCACGGCGCCGGTACTAGGATCCCGCGCGCCCTCCCAGTAGACGATCTCTCCACCACAGTGGGGACACTGATAGACATCGCTCCAGACTGTGTACTCAACGCGCGAGCGGGAAGTTGGGGTTCCTGTTTCGTATAGCCAACTTAGCGTTGGGCGCACACGCTCCAAGACTCTGGCCGCAGCTTTCATGAATGCTTCCGGCTCGCATGGGGTCACGTAGTTCTGAGCAATGTGTACCGCGGCTGGCGATAGGTCGCTTAACACCGCATGGCGTCCAGCAAGGATAGAAGCCACCCCAGTCATTCCGCTGCCGCAGAATGGATCAGCCACGATCTGCCCCTCACTGGTGTGGTGCCGAACGAGTTTGTCGATTGCCTCGGGGGGCACTTTCGTGTGATAACTGTGAGCTCGATATGCCTGTGAATTCTTGCCAGCTCGCAGGTGATCAAGGAAAGGTGCTATGTCATCGGGCGGAGCATCGGCCATTCCCTCCTCAATGCACCGCCGGAAGTCGTCTGAGAGTTCTCGCGAGAACGTTACTTTCGCCCCGGAATCGTCGCGTCGAATTGCAGACACGATCGCATCAACCTTTCCGGGGACGGCACTTGCCACATCAGGGGGCAATCGGCCAGCAGCAACGCGGAGAACATCCGCCGGCACTTCCAGTGCAATAGCCAGCGCTTCAAACTGCTCGTCGGTGGGGTGTCTTTGCCCACTTTCTAGCATGCTGAGATACGACTTCGTTATACCAAGTGCCCCAGCGAGAGACGTAAGGGACATTCCTTTTTCTTGGCGGCGGTCGCGCAGAAGTCGGCCGCAAGCGTTGCCCGTCAGGGCAGCCGTCGGCAACGCAACTTGACTATCTGCAGCCAGATTGTCCTGGCCTGAAAACTGATTGTTAGTGGATTCTCGCATGTTCTTCTTAGCGTGTTCACTGTATTTGTGAACACGCATTTTACCGGATGCCAGGGCTGTTGAGGAGGCGACTTTCAGCCCCACGACGCGAGACCAGCCCGTTCAGGACCTTCCCTCTACCATAGATCCACCGGCGAAGTTCCTGTGCCGCGCTCTCCCAGTCCCTCTGGTTGATCCGCCGCCGCAGCGTCGGGGCAGAGCGCCACCACGGCGCCGCCGCCCCCGGCGCCCGTGATCTTGGCGCCCAGCGCGCCCGCCCGGCGAGCGGCGGCGA
>JACPUY010000347.1 GCA_016192025.1 Pseudogulbenkiania sp.
CGCGGTCCGTGGCGGGCTGGCGACCCTCGCCATGGGCTGGAGCCTGTTGGCGAGTGCCCAGCCGGTGGCGGTACCGCCCTTGAGCGCCCATATCGTCGACCAGACCGCGACGCTGAGCCGCGAACAGACGGCGACGCTGGAACAGACGCTGCAGGCCTTCGAGGCCAGCAAGGGGAGCCAGCTCGCGGTGCTGATCGTCCCGACGACCGGGGAAGAACCCATCGAGCAATATTCTCTCCGGGTGGTCGAGCAATGGAAGCTCGGGCGCAAGAATGTCGACGACGGGGCGCTGCTGCTGGTGGCCAAGAACGACCGCACCCTGCGCATCGAGGTCGGCTACGGGCTGGAGGGCGCCCTGACCGACGCGACGAGCAAGCGCATCATCAGTGAAATCATCGTGCCGCGGTTCCGGCAGGACGACTTCTACGGCGGCATCGCGGCCGGCGTCGAGCGCATCATTGGTGTCATCAACGGCGAGCCGTTGCCGCCGCCCGCACGCTCTTCGAGCGCCAGTCGGGGCGGTATCATGCAGTTTGCCCCGGTCATCTTCCTGCTGGTGTTCGTGGTCGGCGGGTTCTTGCGCATGCTGGTGGGCCGTCTGCCCGCGGCGATCGTGACGGGCAGCGGTGTCGCCGTGCTCGCCTGGCTGTTGATCGGGGCCGTCACGGTGGCGCTGAGCGCCGGCCTGATCGCCTTTTTCTTCACCCTGCTGGGGCGCCTGGGCGGGCGTGGCGGCTGGCACAGTGGCGGCGGCTGGTCCGGCGGGAGAGGGGGCGGCGGATTCAGTGGCGGCGGGGGCGGTTTTGGCGGCGGCGGAGCCTCGGGCAGATGGTAACCATGAACCTCAAACGAATCGTTCGGCATCTGGCCATGACCGACTGGCAAGTCCGGCGCATGTTCACCACCCGCACCCTGCACGCTATCGAGGCGGCCATCAAGGAGGGCGAACAGCTTCACGCCGGGCAGATCCGCTTTGCGGTGGAAGGGGCCTTGCCTGGCACGTCGCTGTTAGGCGGCCAATCGGCCAGGGAACAGGCCCTCGAGGTGTTCTCCTTGCTGCGGGTGTGGGACACCGAGCACAACAACGGCGTGCTCATTTACCTGCTGCTGGCCGATCACGACGTCGAGATCGTCGCCGACCGGGGCATCCACGCCAAGGTAGGCGCCCGGGAGTGGGAGAACATCTGCCGCGCCATGGAGGCGGCTTTTCGGCAAGGTCGCTACGAGGAAGGCGCGCTGGAAGGCATCCGGGCCGTGACCCGCTGCCTGGTGGAGCATTTTCCGGCGGGAGATCAGCGCGTCAACGAGTTGCCGGATCGACCCGTGGTGTTGTGAGGGGCGGGACGATCTCGCGGACTGGCAGGCTATGGGGGCAGCTCGATATCCTCGCTGGCTGGGATGCGCGGCAGCATGGCATTGTTGGCATCGATGCCGTACGGCTCGAAGTCGTAGCGCTCCACCGGCAGCGTGCGCAGCCAGGCCGCCAGGTCTGGCTGACTCGGGGATAGCGCCACCGGCACCGGTTGCGGGGTGGTGCCCAGCCGTTCCACCCGCTTCTGGTCGATAGCGTCCTGCGGCAGCGGTACGGTCGAGAGCGCCTGTGTCGCGCGCAGCGACAGCGGGCTCACGTCGGGGTATTCCGCCACGGTCTCGAACGTCGCCATCACCCAGCGGTCGCGGTCCTTGCCGACCAGCACCGCCTCATCGATCACCCGTACCGGCGTGCCCACCTTCAGCTGCGGGAAAATCTGTGCCGCATCCTCCGGATACAGGTGCAGGCAGCCGTGGCTGGCGCGCAGCCCGACTCCCCATGGCCGGTTGGTGGCGTGGATGAAGATGCCGGGGAAGCCGGTCTGCATCGCCAGCATGCCCATCGGGTTGTCCGGGCCGGGCGGGAAGTAGTCGGGCAGCTCGACGCCTTCCTCACGCAGATGCTCCTCACGGATGCTCTTCGGCACGAACCAAGCCGGGTCCTTGTGTTTGGCGGTGATGCGGGTGGTGCCGAGCGGGGTCGACCAGCCCTCGCGCGCTATACTGATCGGGTAGGTGATCACCTGCTTCGGCGCCTGCCCCTTGCCCGCCACCGGGAAGTAATACAGCCGGCGCTGCGGGATGTTCAGCACGATGCCCTGCCACGGCTGGGGTGGCAGGATGAACTGACGCGGCACCACCACCGGGCCGCGTGGTGTCCATACTGACATGTTCGGGTTGGCGCGCGTAATTTCCTCGTAGCCGACGTCGTAGTGGCGCGCGATATCGGGTAGCGTATTGCCGGCCGACGGTTCGACGACCAGCACCTGGCCGACCACGGTGGAACCGTCGGTCGGCAGGGTAAAGGTGGCGGCGGCAACGGGCGCCGCGCCGATGATGGCCAGCGTCAGGCTCAGGGCGAGACGGGCAAACAGGGTGTTCAGGGGGCGATGCAAATGGCGAGGCTGATCCGGCGTGTACTGACGTTGCTGTGGCTGGCACTGTGCCTGCCCGCCCACGCCGGTGGCGAGCGCTGGGTCGAGGTCGACACTGTGGCCCGCACGCTCACCGTGTTCGCGGGTGACAGGCTGCTCCAGCGCTTTGACAACATCTCGGTCGGGCGCGGCGGCGTCGCCCCCCTCCATTACCACGGCGACGGCAGCACGCCACTCGGCAGCTATCGCATCATGCGCATCCGCACACCGCACGTGTTCGGCAGCTTCTACCAACTCGACTACCCGCTGCCCGAGCACGCCGAGCAAGCCTTCAACGACGGCCGCATCGACGTAGCCACCCGTGACGACATCCTGTACGCAGCCCGGGCCGGACGGCTGCCGCCGCAGCACACCGCGCTCGGTGGCGGCATCGGCATTCATGGCGTCGGGCACGGAAGTTATCGTATTCATCGTGACTTCAACTGGACTAACGGCTGTGTGGCGCTCAGCAATGCGCAACTGAGCCAATTCGCACACTGGGTGCAGCTTGGCATGCGGGTGGTCATCCGCTGAGCGCGAACGCCCACCCGCTCGCTCGCGTCTACTTCATCATGGTTTTCTTGAACATGCGATCCAGCCGTTGGTTGGCATCGTTAGCGGTCTGGTTCGCCTGGCTGGCCGTCTGATCGGCCTGCTTGGCGCTCTGGTTGGCCTGGCTCGCCGCCGCCATGGCCTGGTCGGCTTTCTGGCTTGCGCTGTCGGCCGTCGACTGGGCTGCGGCGGCAGCCTTCACTGCCTGATCGGCGGTCTGCTGGGCGCGGGTCACATCGGCGCGCAGCTTGTCGACATCACCCGAACTGGCACAGCCGGCCAATACGAGTAGCGACGTGCCCAGCAACGAGGCCAGCAGGGAAGTGCGAACGGGACGTAATCGGGACATGGTTTTTTCTCCTTCATCTTCAGTCAGGATAAACGGTGCGCCGTCCGCCACGAGGAACACATCGACATCGGGCGTCAAGGCACCCTCGGGGGCAGGAATGCCCCTTTGCTGGCCAGTCCGCAGGGCTTGTCACCCCCTCCAACCTCGTCTGCCGCGCTGGCCAACCGCACAACACCGGCCAACGCCATGCCGACCGCCATCAAGAACCCCACACGATCTGGCCCTTCTTCCTAAGAGGGCGTGTACTTCAGGTTAGTTCAGGGTAGGAGACTGCGTATTCCGGTAAAAGCGCCCATAATCCAGAACCCAACCCGGTCGTCATGACGTCCAGGGCTCGCTGAAGGCACGCCGGCTGATCGCGAATATGAACGGGGTTGAATCTGACGCCCTGGCGGATTCGACGATGCTGCGCTACTAAGGTGTGAGGACGCCTGCGCTGGTGTCAGATGGCGTACAGGTTCTCAGCGGCGTTTAAGAAAGGTTTTCAGTTCAGCCAGCGAGCGCGTGTTGAGCACATCTTGCCGTTCCAGCCAGCCGCGCCTCGCCTGATCCACCCCGTAGCGAAGGTTGCACAGGTCCGCCGAGTTGTGCGCATCGGAATCGATACTGATCAGGACCCCGGCCTCCTTGGCTTCACGGCAATGCAGATCGTCAAGATCCAGCCGGAGTGGCTGGGCATCGAGTTCCAGCGCACACCCCGTTTCGCGGGCATGGCGCAGCACCATGTCGAAATCGAAATCGACTGGAGGGCGTTGACCGATCAGCCGGCCGGTAGGGTGGGCGAGGATATGCACTCGCTGGTCGAGTGCGTGCAGCAGCCGAGTGGTCTGCCTGGCAGGGGAGAGGGAGAAGTGCTCATGGACGGCGGCCACGACGATGTCGAGTTGATTCAACAACGAAGTGGGAAGGTCGAGCCGTCCGTCTTCCAGAATGTCGACTTCTATCCCCTTGAGCAAGGTCACGCCCAAGCCGCCGTCGGACTGCAGCCGGTCGATCTCGTCCATCTGTGTCAGCAGACGGTCCTCGTCCAGTCCCTTGGCGATGTGCAGATGCTGCGAATGGTCGGTAATGGCCAGATAGTCCAGTCCAAGCGCGTGCGCGGCGAGCGCCATTTCCTTGATGCTGTTCCGACCATTGCTGGCCTTGGTGTGGACATGCAGATCGCCGCGCAGATCTTGCCGGGTTAGCAGTATCGGTAATTTGCCGTAGCGTGCCGCGTCGATTTCTCCGCGCGCCTCGCGCAGTTCCGGGGCGATGAAGGGCAACTGGAGCGTGGCGTAAACCGATGCCTCGCTTTCGCCCGCGATGTGCTGGCCGTCGCGATATACCCCATATTCGTTGATTTTGAGTCCACGCGACTGGGCCATCTGGCGCAGCACGATATTGTGCGCCTTGCTGCCGGTGAAGTAGAGCAGTGCCGCGCCAAAGCTTTCTTCTCGCACCACGCGCAAATCCACCTGCAAGCCGCTGCGCAGGCGCACGCTGGCCTTGGTCGTTCCGTGTGCCAATACCTCATCGACTTCTTCGTAGGCGGTGAAGGAAAAAGGCACGTCGTACCCCGCCGCCGCCGCCACCAGTATGTCGATGTCGCCCACCGTGTCGCGGCAGCGTCGGTAGCTCCCCGCCACTTCGACCTGCCGCACCCCCGGCACCCTGCGTAAATAATCGAGCAGGCCCTCGACAGCAGGGCGCAAGCTGGCGCGCGCCATGCGGGCATTGAGATCAAGGTGTTTGGTCAGCGCCTGCAATAACTGCTGTTCAAGCTTGGGGCCAAAGCCCGGCAGGCGGCCTACCAGGCCCTGTTCGGCCGCACGCTGCAGGTCGGAAGGAGAGGTGATCGCCAGTTCGTGGTAGAGCGTGCGCACCCGCTGCGGGCCAAGGCCGGGAATCGCCAGCAGGTAGGCGACGGTCGGCGGCACCTCGCCCCGTAACCGGTTCAGCAGGGGGCAGGTGCCGGTGCGTGTAATCTCTACGATCTTGGCGCCCAGATCCGCGCCGATGCCGGGCAACTTGGGCAAGGGGAGCCCTTGAGCGACCAGCGTGGCCAGCTCCTGCCCGTATTCGCTCAAGGTACGGGCGGCATTGCGGTAGGCGCGGATACGGAACGGATTCGCCTCTTCAATTTCCAGAAGATCGGCGATTTCCTGAAACACCTGGCTTACCTTGACGTTGTGCAACGGCATGGCGCGCCATTCAGTCAGTCAGGGTGGTTGCGTTGCTTGCCGGTGCTGACGCGCTTGGCCTGCCAGCCCTCCTGAGCGGCCTCGGGAAGAAACTTCACCGCCATGCCTTCGGTGAGCTTGTCGAACGGCTGATCGACCAGATTCTCGGCCGAAAAGTAGTAGTCATTGCCGTCGTCGCCTTCGATGAAGCCGAAGCCATCGAGCAGGCGCGCCACGGTGCCGTGGGTGGGTTCCGGGTGCTGCTTGGTCTGTCCGCGCCGGATGCGGACGTGCTCCTCCAGAATGCGCCGAGTGGCGTCGAAAGCGTCGCGCAACGCCACGTAGACATCTTCATGGTTCTGCCGGTTGCTGACGACTTCGGTGCCGGGTGCCGTCACGTCGATTTGCACTAAATAGTGCTCGCCCTGGTTGGAATGGCGGTGCGGCAAGCCGACGGTGACATTGCAACCGATCAGGCGTGGGAAAAACTGTTCCAGCTTTTCGACTTTCTGTTGAATATGGGTCGACAGGGCTTCCGATTCAGGAAGGCTTTCGTAGTTGATTTGTAGCAGGCATGGCATGGTTGCTTCTCCTCTGGTGTCGTTTGGAGCCGCGTTGGGCGATTGATCAAGGCAGCCGGTAATCCAGCGGCCAATACTCCTGTACGTAGTCGAGAATGTTCATGTCGGTATTGGGGGAAATGTGCTCCCAGGGGTGGCCGGTGCTGTCTAGCCGTTGCAGGCGCTTGTGCTTGATGTTGACGCTACGCAACGGCAAGCCCTCGGCCCGGTAGTGCTCAATGTCTTTCTCGTGGCCGGGTGTCTCCAGGTAAAACAGCCACTCTTCTGCAAAGTCGGATTGTATTTCTTCCAGCGCACGGCATACCTCGTCATCAACGGGTATGGCTTCTTGCAGCTTGGGGTGGCCATGAGCATAGTCGTACACCCAGCCGCCGTAGACATCGCCGCCCTTGGTGGCCAGAAAACGCTGGGGCTGAACCGTGAAGAAGTCTTCCAGCATGAAAAAAGCGGTATGGAAATGGTCGCCTCTCGCCCCCGTCCACCAGCCGAATACGTCTCTTTCCGATGTCGTATAGACCAACGCGCACAACAGCCCCCGGCCCTTGGGCGAAAACGCGAGATAGGTTTCGGGTTCGTTCCGTTTCATGCGGATGCCTCTTCTCTCTGCCCTTGCTGCTCATCGTCGGCCACCACTACAGGGCACCTTGCCTGGGCGCCTGCTGCTCTACCGGAGGGAGGGCTCCGCCAGCAGGGTGAAACTTCCGAGCTTTTTTGCAGGGCTTAACTTTATTTTTAGTTTAGCTTTCAGGCTGGGGAGTGAGTTAAAACGCTGAGAGAGGCACCGTGGCTTAGAGTATTGATCCAGATAAAGATCATGTAATCATGGCAGGCAAGGGGTTATGCTTTTAGCGCATTTGGCTTGATAGAATGTCGGTTGCCTTTAACTTGCCCGCTACCTCCATGCGAATCCTCCACACTTCTGACTGGCATCTCGGCCAGCACTTCATGGGCAAGACCCGCCAGGCAGAGCATCAGGCCTTCATCGACTGGCTGATTGCCCAAGTTCGGCAGCACACCGTCGACGCCGTCATCATCGCGGGCGATATCTTCGATACCGGCGCTCCGCCCAGCTATGCACGAGAGCTCTACAACCACCTAGTGGTGGAGCTGCACAATGCCGGCACGGCGCTCATCTTGCTGGGCGGCAATCATGACTCGGTGGCTACGCTGAGCGAGAGCCGCCCGTTACTGTCTTATCTCACCACCACGGTGGTGCCGGCGGTGGAAGAAGATCTTTCCAGACAGCTGCTAGTAGTGAAAGACCGTGATGGCCTACCGGGTGCTGTCGTCTGTGCTATTCCGTTCATCCGTCCTCGCGATGTGCTGCAGAGCCAGGCCGGGCAGAGTGCTGAAGAAAAGCAATTGTCGTTGCAGGAAGCCATCCATCAGCATTATCAGACGGTGTATCAACTGGCCTGCGCCAAGCGTGATGAGCTTGGCTTGCCGCTGCCCATCATTGCTACCGGGCACCTCACTACCGTGGGGGCCAGCGCCAGTGAGTCGGTGCGCGAGATTTACGTCGGCGCACTGGAAGCGTTCCCGACTACCGCCTTTCCGCCTGCTGACTACATCGCCCTCGGCCATATCCACCGCCCGCAAAAAGTGGGTGGACTGGAACATATCCGTTACAGTGGTTCGCCCATTCCCTTGAGTTTTGATGAGGCTGCTCTGCAGAAGGAAGTGCTGATGGTGGATCTGGACGCCAGTGGCCTGCAAGCCGTCACTCCGCTGCCCGTACCACGCCATCAGGCGCTGGTTTCGGTAAAAGGCAATCTCACCGAGCTGGCCATCGCCATCACCGACGCGGCTAAGCAGGGCAATCTCGAGCGCCCGGTGTGGCTGGAAGTGATGGTGCGCGGGGATGACTACCTGTCCGATCTGCAAAACCGCATCCAGGCCATGACCGAAGGGCTACCGGTGGAGGTTTTACGTATTCGCCGTGACCGCGGCAATGCAGCCGCCAGTCTGCAAGCTGCTGCCAAGGAAACGCTGGATGAACTGTCACCATTCGACGTGTTTGCCAAACGGCTGGAGCAGGAAGACCTGGAAGCTGGCCTGAAGCAACAGTTGGAAACGCGCTACCGCAGCATTGTGGACAGCCTGAAGGAGGGTGCGGCATGAAAATCCTGACCCTGCGGCTGAAAAACCTCAACTCGCTCAAGGGCGAGTGGAAGATCGACTTCACCCAGCCACCGTTCAAGGATAACGGGCTGTTCGCCATTACCGGCCCCACCGGGGCGGGCAAGTCCACCTTGCTGGACGCTATCTGCCTGGCGCTGTATCACGAAACGCCACGTCTCAAGACCATCTCGGCCTCGTCCAACGAAATCATGACCCGCCACACCGCCGACTGTCTGGCGGAGGTGGAGTTTGAGGTCAAAGGCCAGGTCTACCGGGCGTTCTGGAGTCAGCGCCGCGCGCGCGATAAGGCGGATGGTGCATTGCAGGCGCCCAAAGTGGAGCTGGCCGATGGCAGCGGTAACATTCTCACCTCCCAGATCAACGACAAACTCAAGCGCGTCGAGGCGATTACCGGTCTCGATTTTGCCCGCTTCACCAAGTCGATGATGCTGGCGCAGGGCGGTTTTGCCGCCTTCCTCAATGCCAGCGCCAATGAGCGGGCCGAACTGCTGGAAGAACTGACCGGCACCGACATCTATGGCCAGATCTCGCAGCGGGTATTCGAGCAGGCGCGCGACACCAAGCAGACGCTGGAGCAGCTCAAGGCCCGTGCCGAGGGCATGGAGCTGCTGAGCGAAGAACAGCGTCAGGCCATGCAGCAAGAGACTGCTGGTCTGGAGGCCCAAGCCGCGCAGGCGCAAGCCGAGCTGACGGTTGCCCAACAGCAGCGCCAGTGGCGGCGCGACCTGGCGCAAGCCGAGCAAGATGAGCATGCCGCCCAGCAGGAGCTGCACCGGGCTACAGACGCCATCGACAAGGCCGACCCCGAATTGCAGCGGCTGGCGAACAGTGAACCTGCCGAAGCCATCAAACCCTTGTACCAAGCCTGGCAACAAGCCGAGGCGCAATGCAATGGCACGCAGGCCAGCCTCTGCAAGGTGCTTGGCCGCCTGGATGCCACGTGTCGGCAGTGGGTTACCAGTCACTGGCAGGCGTACACCCTGTCCGGACAGATTGCCAACAGCGAGCAACAGCAATTACAGGCGCTGAGCAGTGAACGGCAGCAGCTGGATAGCTGGTGCGAACAACACCGCCACCATGCACGCCTTGGCGAACTGTTGGGCGTGTGGCGCGGCAAGTTCGAGCAGCAAGCGCATCTGCAGCGTGAACAGAGCCGGCAGCAAGCGCAGCAGACTGCACTGAGCAAGGAGTTAAGCCAGCGGGAAGCA
>JACPUY010000005.1 GCA_016192025.1 Pseudogulbenkiania sp.
AAGCCCTGCCCCATCTGGCCAAACGCGTCGAATGGCTGACCGCGCTACCCGACGAGCTCGACGGCATCGTCATCGGCAACGAAGTGCTCGACGCCATGCCGTGCGAACTACTGCACTGGACCCCTACCCCGCAGCAGCGCGGCGTCACCATTCGCGACGGCGCCTTCGCCTGGGAAGACCGTCCGATCGCCGATCCCCAGCTCGCCGCCCTGGCCGCCGCACTGCCGCCCGAAGCCGCCGGCTACCTGTCGGAAATCAGCCCGGCCAACCGCGCCTTCATCGCCACGCTGGCGTCCCGCCTCGTGCGCGGCGCCATCCTGCTGATCGACTACGGCTTCCCCGAGCGCGAGTACTACCACCCGCAGCGCCACATGGGCACGCTGATCGGCCACTACCGCCACCACACCGTGGACGACCCGTTCTACCTGCCCGGCCTGATGGACCTCACCTGCCACGTCGACTTCACCGCCATCGCCCTGGCCGGCACCGAAGCCGGGCTCGACCTGATCGGCTACACCACCCAGGCCCAGTTCCTGGTCAACGCCGGCATCGCCACGCTGCTGCAACAGCTCGACCCGAACGACGTCGCCCGCTACGCCCCGCGCGTGGCCGCCGTACAGAAGCTGCTGTCGCCCAACGAAATGGGCGAACTGTTCAAGGTGATCGGCTTCGGCAAGGGCGTGAGCATCGACTGGATCGGCCTCACCGAGGGCGACCGCTGCCACACCCTGTAAGCGGATCGGCAAAAAATGCCCCCGGGGTGTTGACAGCCGAAAATGGCCCCGGTATAGTTCGCCCCACTTCGACGCAACAAGCAACGAAGCAGCGTGGCGAATTAGCTCAGTCGGTTAGAGCGACGGAATCATAATCCGCAGGTCCGGGGTTCGAGTCCCTGATTCGCCACCACCCCGATATCGAAAAACCCAGATGCTCCGGCAGCTGGGTTTTTTGCATTCAAGCCCTTGCGACTCAAGGGCTTAGCCAAGGCTAAAGCCGGGTCCCAGACCTCCAGACCGCTACAACTCACGGCTACAAGCCGTCAGGTAGCAGGCCGTTCAACGACATCGGGCGTCCCGCCATACAAAGCTATCTCACCCGTCGCCCCATACATACGTCATCGGCCCATCCGGCAGCCTCAAGCACACTCAACTCCTTTCCTCCTCGGCAACAAGCAATACACCTTGGCTCCCCGGAAAAATCCTTGCCCAGCCGCGGGCCAGCGCCTACCTCTAAAGAGTCTATGGTAGACTCGCGCAACATGTTCATTTGCCTATGAAAACACGACTCCTCGCTCTCCTCATCACCCTGCTATGCGCCCAGAGCGCCCTGGCCGGGCGCGTACTGCCGGCCTCCTTGCAGATCGGTGAAATCGGCGCGGCCGACACGTCGCAGATCCGCTTCGTGGCATCCGACCGCTCCTGGCTGCAGACACTGGCCGAGCTGTTCATCCCGTCCGGCACCGCCTACCGGCTGGCGCCAGGCGTGCGCATCCTCGACGAGAACAACCGCTTCCTGCTGACCGGCCAGCTGCCGGGCCTGGTGGGCAAACGGGTGGGCGTGACGGTCGATGTTTCGGGCTACATCAACCGGATCTGGGTGCTGACGGACGACGATCTGCGCACCCTGGGCCGGCAATAACCCTAGCTGGAATCGCTGTTGCCATGAAGAAGGTATACATCAAGACCTTCGGCTGCCAAATGAACGAGTACGACTCCGACAAGATGGTCGACGTGCTCGGTGACGCCGAAGGTATGGTCAAGACGGACAACCCCGAAGAGGCCGACGTCATCCTGTTCAACACCTGTAGCGTGCGCGAAAAGGCGCAGGAGAAGGTGTTCTCCGATCTCGGCCGCGTCCGCGAGCTGAAACTCGCAAAGCCCGACCTGATCATCGGCGTCGGCGGCTGCGTGGCCTCGCAGGAAGGCGACACCATCGTCAAACGTGCCCCGTACGTCGACGTCGTGTTCGGCCCGCAGACCCTGCACCGCCTGCCCGAGCTGATCCGCGCCAAGCAGCACAGCGGCCACGCGCAGGTGGATATTTCCTTCCCCGAGATCGAGAAATTCGACCACATCCCGCCGGCCAAGGTCGATGGTGGCGCGGCCTTCGTGTCGATCATGGAAGGCTGTTCCAAGTACTGCTCGTTCTGCGTGGTGCCGTACACCCGCGGCGAGGAAGTGAGCCGGCCGTTCGACGACGTGCTGACCGAGATCGCCGGCCTGACCGCCCAGGGCGTGAAGGAAATCACCCTGCTCGGCCAGAACGTCAACGCCTACCGCGGGCTGATGGCCGACGGCCAAGATGGAACAGACCTCGCCGACTTCGCGCTGCTCCTGGAGTACGTGCACGAGGTGCCGGGAGTGGAGCGCATCCGCTTCACCACCAGCCACCCGCGCGAGTTCAGCCAGCGCATCATCGACTGCTACGGCAAGCTGCCCAAGCTGGTCTCGCACCTGCACCTGCCGGTGCAGAGCGGCTCCGACCGCGTGCTGATGGCAATGAAGCGCGGCTACACTGCGCTGGAGTACAAGTCGATCATCCGCAAGCTGCGCGCGCTGCGTCCGGACCTGTGCCTGTCGTCCGACTTCATCGTCGGCTTCCCCGGCGAAACCGAGGCCGACTTCGAGGCCACGCTGAAGCTGGTCAAGGACCTGGAGTTCGACCTGAGCTATGTGTTCATCTACAGCCCGCGCCCCGGCACGCCCGCCTCCAACCTGCCGGACGACACCCCGCACCGGGAGAAGGTGCGTCGGCTGGAAGCGCTCAACGAGGTGATCGAAGCCAAGGCCTTCAGCATCAACCAGTCCATGGTCGGCACCGTGCAGCGCGTGCTGGTGGAAGGCGTGTCGAAGAAGGACCCGACCAAGCTCGCCGCACGCACCATGAACAACCGAGTGGTCAACTTCACCGGCCAGCCACGTTTGCTGAACCAAATGATCGACGTGCGCATCACCGAAGCCCGACCGCATTCGCTGGCCGGCGAGGTGGTCACCGGCGAAACCGACTAAGGAGTTCCGCCCGGCGCGCGCCGGGCGTATCCTTGGCATGTCACCCCACGCTGCGGCCAATCATGTTCATCGTTTCCCTGACTTACACCGCCCCGCTCGCCGCGGTGGACGCCCTGCTCGATGCGCACGTCGCCTGGCTCGAACAGGGCTACGCCGATGGTCTGTTCCTCGCCTCGGGCCGCAAGGTGCCGCGCAGTGGCGGCGTGATCCTGGCGCACGGAGAACGGTCCCGGCTGGAACAACGCTTGGCCGAAGACCCGTTCGCCCGGGCCGGTGTGGCACAGTACGACATCACCGAATTCATTCTGACCATGACCGTGGCAGAACTCGACGCCTTGCGCGACGTTCTGCCCGTTTGAACGCTGCGGAGCCTATCCCCCTTGCACAACGAACAGCTCAGCTTCAACCCCATCGACAACGAACGGCTGGCGCGCCTGTGCGGCCCGCTCGACGAGAACCTCAAGCAGATCGAAACCGGGCTGGACGTAATCATCCAGCGCCGCGGCGAGGGCTTCCGCATTCGTGGCGAGCACGCCCGTGACGCCGCCACCGCGCTGACCCGCTTCTACCTGCTGGCGGAAAAACAGGACCTGTCGATCGACGACATCCAGCTCGGGCTGGTCGAAGTGCGCCAGCACAGCACGACACAGGACGAAGAGGCGCCGGTGCTGGCTACCCGCCGCAGCGACCTGCGCGGCCGCACGCCGCGCCAGAACGGCTACATCAAGGCCATCCAGCAACACGACATCACCTTCGGCATCGGCCCGGCGGGCACCGGCAAGACCTACCTCGCCGTCGCCTGCGCGGTGGACGCCATGGAGCGCGACGCGATCAAGCGCATCGTGCTGGTGCGCCCGGCGGTCGAGGCGGGCGAAAAGCTGGGCTTCCTGCCCGGCGACCTGGCACAGAAGGTCGACCCCTATTTGCGCCCGCTGTACGACGCGCTCTACGACCTGATGGGCTTCGACAAGGTGACCCGGCTGTTCGAGAAGAACCTGATCGAGATCGCCCCGCTCGCCTACATGCGCGGCCGCACGCTCAACAGCGCCTTCATCATCCTCGACGAGGCGCAGAACACCACGCCGGAGCAGA
>JACPUY010000305.1 GCA_016192025.1 Pseudogulbenkiania sp.
GCCCCGGCCTGTGGAGACGTAGGCTAACAACGAGAGGGAGAGCATGTCGGAAAAGCAGCTTGCCGTGATTGACGACGACGAGGCGGTGCGGGCGTCGCTGATCTGGCTGTTTGACGGGCAGGGGTTCCAGACCACCGGCTTCGACAGCGCCGAAGCGTTTCTGGCCGGCCCCGGCCCGGCCGTCTTCAACACCCTGATCGTCGATTTGCGCCTGTCCGGCATCAGCGGCATCGTGCTGCTCGAACGATTGGCCGACCACCCCTACTGTCCGCCGGTGATCATGCTGACCGCGCACGGCGACGTGCCGCACGCGGTGGCGGCGTTCAAGCTCGGTGCCATCGACTTCATGGAAAAACCGTTCGACGACACCCGCCTGCTGGCCATGGTCGACCAGGCGCTGCAGCGCGACCAGCAGGAGCGCGACCGCTTCGCGCGGCTGACCCGGCTCAACCAGTCGCTCGGCCTGTTGACCGAGCGCGAGCGCGAGGTGATGCAACTGATTCTCGTGGGCAAGCTCAACAAGCAGATCGCCGACGAGCTGGCCATCAGCATGAAGACGGTGGAAGTCCACCGCTCGCGGGTGTTCGACAAGATGGGCGTCAAGTCCGCGGTCGAACTGGCTGGGCTGATGGCGGTGCTCGACAAGGCCGACGCCGGGAGCAAGGGCTGATGGGCAACAAGCAACCGGTGTCGGTACTGGTGGTGATCCATACCACCGACGGCCAGGTGCTACTGATCGAACGCGCCGACCGGGCCGGCTTCTGGCAATCGGTGACCGGCAGCCGGGAAGGGCAGGAGGCACTGGTCGACACGGCGCGGCGCGAAGTGCGGGAGGAAACTGGGCTCGATGCCGATGCCTATCAACTGAGCGACTGGCACATCACCAATCGTTACGAGATCTACCCGCACTGGCGCCATCGCTACCCGCCCGGCGTAACCGAGAACGAAGAGCATGTGTTCGGCCTGCTGCTGCCCGCGCCGCAGCCGGTCACGCTGGCGCCGGACGAGCATAGCCGCTACCAGTGGCTGCCCTGGTCCGTGGCCGTCGACAAGGTGTTTTCCCCCTCCAACGCCGAGGCGCTGCGCCTGCTGCCGGCCCGATTGCGGCGGTGACCCTGGCCTTGCCTTGGCTGTTTCCCTTCTTACCCGAGGTGGCGGCTTCCGGCGCGGTTTGCTTTAATGGATTTTCAGCTGACGCTTGCCGACGGCAGGCGATATCCCCTCGGAAGTTGTAAGAAATCCTTCAACTTGTATTGAATAGCGCCATGTTAAAATGGGATGACATGTAATTTTCCCTCTTAGAGTTAAGGATTGACGATGAACGCTGCCAAGAAAATCAGGAAATACATCGAGTCGGGTGAGAACGCCGAACAAGTGCAGGTGCTGAAGGATCTGGCGGCGGCGCTTGAATTGGGTCAGTCGTTCGACTTGAAGGCGCTGTACGAGATCGACATGCGCTACTTCGAGGCGGCGATCGAACTGATGAACGACTGGCGTTTCGACCGCCGCATTTCCTCCCGCAGCAAGCTGCTCGAGCGGCTGCTGATCGAGACGGCCCCCGAAGCCAAGGTCGAGGTGCCGGCCGAGGCCGCCGTGGCCGACACGCCCGAAGTGAGCGAGGCCAAACCGGCGGTGGCACCGGCCGTGGTGGCCGAGGTGAAAGAGGTTGTCGAACTCAAGGAAGCGAAGGCCCGCCGTACTTCCAAGGCTGCGGTGGCCAAGAAGTAGGCAGCAGCTCGATCCGCACACCTGCTCGTGCGTGACACCAAGACAACAGCCCCGCATGTCGGGGCTGTTGTCTTGTACCGTAACAAACCGGCTCGGGGCGCGCGCCCGGAGCGCTCGGGCTGTCTATAGTGGGTTTATGCGATGGGCGTTTTTGTGCGGCTAGAGGAGGGGATGGCATCGCCTTGCCATACCCTCTCCATCGATGCCATCGCGCTATGCTCGAGTACAGGCTGAAAAATGGAACCGCTCAAGGTGGCCACCTATAACATTCACAAGGGCATGTCGGTGCTCAACCGGCATGTCAGGGTGGAGGACATGGCCAAGGCGCTGGGCTCGTTGGCGTCCGACTTGATTTTCCTGCAGGAGGTGCAGGGCAAGAACCTGCTGCGCACGCTGAGCCACCATGAGTGGCCGCGCATTCCGCAGCACCAGTACCTGGCCCGCCAGCTCGGGCGCAAGGCCGCCTACGGGCTCAACGCCAGCTACGGCCACGGCCATCACGGCAACGCGGTGCTGACCCGTTTCCCGATCCGATCTTGGTGCAACTTCGATATCTCGGTCAACCGCTTCGAGAGCCGCGGCGTGCTGCACTGCGTGCTGGAGCCGCCGGGCTGGACCACTCCGGTCATCGCGTTGTGCGCCCATCTCAACCTGCGCGCTGGGGACCGGCGCAAGCAGTACGCCACGCTGGCGCGCTATATCCGCGACAACGTTCCGCCCCATTATCCGCTGATCCTGGCCGGCGACTTCAACGACTGGCAGGGTGAGGCGACCGATCACCTGCTGGCCGCAAACGGCCTGCACGAAGTGTTCCAGCATCTGTTCGGCCACCATGCCCGCAGTTTTCCTTCCCGTTTGCCGTTTTTGACACTGGACCGCATCTACGTGCGCGGCCTGCGGCCGGTCAGCGCCGTGGCCCACCACGGCGCGCCGTGGAGCGAGCTGTCCGATCATCTGCCGCTGTCGGCCTCGCTGTTGCCGGCTTGAATCGGAAAAACACCAGATTTCCAAGCGGCACTAGTGGCTTTGACTGGATCGGTACGTGACCGGCAGTGAAGATCGGCATGATCATGCTTGACTGTAAAGGAAAAAACATGTTCAATACAGAAAATTATCGCCGATTTGAACACAGCTTGCGGGCGTAAAATAGCTAAAGCGTGGACAGCCCACCAGGTTGTAACGATTTTCGGTTTCGAAGATTTCCATGTGCAAAGCCCGCCGTGTCAACGGCGGGCTTTGTCTTTGGAGCTTCACCATGATTCATCTGCACAACGTGCGCAAACGCTACCGTCGTCCCGACGGCGGCTGGTTCGAGGCGGTGGCGCCAACCTCGCTGTCGATCGGCGCCGGCGAAATCTTCGGCCTGATCGGCTACTCCGGCGCCGGCAAGTCTACCCTGATGCGCCTGATCAACCTGCTGGAACGCCCCGACGAAGGCAGCGTCATCGTCGATACGCAGGATCTCACCGGCTTGTCCGCGAGCGAACTGCGCCGCGCCCGCCAGAACATCGGCATGGTATTCCAGCAGTTCAACCTGCTGGCCAACCGCACCGTGGCCGGCAACGTGGCGTTTCCGCTGGAAATCGCTGGCTGGTCCAAGGCCGACATCCAGCAGCGCGTCGCCGAATGCCTGGACGTCGTGGGCCTCGCGGACCGCGCCCAGCACTACCCGGCGCAGTTGTCCGGCGGCCAGAAGCAGCGCGTCGGCATCGCCCGCGCGCTGGCGCCGAATCCCAAGGTAATCCTGGCCGACGAGGCCACCTCGGCGCTCGACCCCAAGACCACCCAGAGCATCCTCGACTGTCTGCAGGACATCAACCGCCGCTTCGGCGTGACCGTGGTGGTGGTCACGCACGAGATGAATGTGGTGCGCTCGATCTGCCAGCGTGCCGCCGTGCTTGAGGCCGGCCAGGTGGTGGAAGTGCTGGACATCGTCGATGGCCGCATCGAGGCCCGCTCTGACTTGGCTCGCTCGCTGCTGGAGGCCGCGTAATGGATGCGATCACGCTCACCGACGCCATCGTCAACCTGAGCATGATGGCGCCGGAAATCTGGCAGGCGTGCAAGGAGACCGCGCTGATGCTGGCCATCGGCCTGGTTGCGGCCTTTCTCATCGGCGGACCGCTGGGTTTCCTGCTCTACCTGTCGCAGCCGGGGCAGATCTTCGCCCACCGCATCGTCAACGGCGTGCTGGGCTGGCTGGTCAACCTGGTGCGCTCGTTCCCGTTCATCATCCTGATGGTGTCGCTAGTGCCACTGACCCGCTTGCTGGTCGGCTCGACCATCGGCCCGGTGGCGGCGGCGGTGCCGCTGTCGTTCGCGGCGATTCCGTACTTTGCCCGGCTGGTCGAGCAGACCCTGCGCGAGGTGCCGCGCGGCGTGGTGGAGGCGGCCGAGGCGATGGGGGCGAGCCCCTTGCAGATCATCGCCAAGGTGCTGCTGGTCGAGGCGCGCTCCGGGCTGATCTCCAGCGTCACCATCCTGACCATCAGCTTCCTGTCCTACTCGGCGGTGGCCGGCGTGGTGGGCGGCGGCGGCATCGGCGATCTGGCCATCCGCTACGGCTACTACCGTTTCCAGACCGAAGTGATGGTCGCCATGGTGCTGCTGTTGGTGGTCATCGTGCAGATCATCCAGTTCGTCGGCAACCGTCTGGCGGCGCGGCTGGACAAGCGTTAATCCCCATCCCTTACCATAGATAAAGCGACAAGGAGTTCATCATGCGTAGATTCGTCATCAAGGCGCTGGCCGCCTCCGTACTGGGCCTGGCCGTAGCCGGTTCCGCTCTGGCCGCCGACCCGTCCAAGAAGGAAATCGTCATCGGTACCACCGTCGGCGACTTCGGCGACATGGTCAAACTGTCGATCAAGCCGATCCTGGAAAAGCAGGGTTACGCGGTCAAGCTGGTCGAGTTCACCGACTACGTGCGTCCGAACCTGGCGCTGCAGGAAGGCTCGCTCGACGTCAACGTGTTCCAGCACAAGCCCTATCTGGACAACTTTGCCAAGGAGCACAAGCTGTCGCTGTCGCCGGCCTTCCAGGTGCCGACCGCGCCGCTGGGCATCTACTCCGGCCGCCTGAAGGCGCTGAAGGACGTGAAAGCGGGTTCCTCCCTGGCCGCCCCGAATGACCCGAGCAACTTCGCCCGCGCGCTGGTGATGCTGAACGACCTGGGCTGGATCAAGCTGAAGCCGGGTATCGACCCGCTGACCGCCTCCGAGCATGACATCGCCCAGAACCTGAAGAACATCAAGATCGTGCCGCTGGAAGCCGCCCAGCTGCCGCGCTCGCGCAACGACGTGGATTTTGCCGTGATCAACGGCAACTACGCCACCAGCTCGGGCATCAAGCTGACTGAAGCCATCTACCAGGAAAAGAGCTACGCCTACGTGAACTGGGGTGCGGTGCGTAGCGCCGACCTGAAGAAAGCATGGGTCAAGGACGTGGTGACTGCCTACAACTCCAACGAGTTCAAGGCCTGGGCCAAGCAGAAGTACGCCGGCTACAAGCTGCCGGCGAACTGGAAGTAAGCGATTTTTTAGTACTTCAAGGCATTCGGGAGGGCTCTGGCCCTCCTTTTTTTATGTCTGACGGCCAGGCAGGCGAACACCCCCCGCCGCGGATGGTGGAGGCGTTTGCGGGAGAGGGTTACTTGACGGCGCCGCCGATGACACCGCCCACCGCGGCACCACCGACCGTCCCAAAGGCGTCACCGCCGGTCAGTACCGAACCGGCCACACCACCCACCGCAGCACCGACAGCGGCGTTCTTCTGGCGTTGGGTCATACCGGCGCAGCCGCTCAGCGTGGCAACGGCCAGCAAGACGATCATCGAACGAGTCAGGGTCTTGTTCATGAGAGACCTCGCGCAACGCTGCCGGACGGAACCGGCCCGGTCAGCAGAGTTTGTGACAGTTGTATAGACCTTGTCATTCTCTCGCGAGTTCCTTCTTCTTGCCGGGCAGGGGGAGAGCGCACGGCGCCTGATGTCCGGCCAGGCAAGCTCCCGCCGCCTCGGTAAGGCGTTTCCAATCGCTGCAATTTTTTACCTGCACTTTTTATGCAAGCAACTATGCTGAAAGAAGGCAGAGTAAGGGTGGTTTCTCGATATGCCTGCGGGTGGTCACACCCAAGGGGCTTAGCGATAACGCAGGAGGACAGACACATGAAACTCGAACAGTTCAACCACGTCGCCGACCTGATCGGCCTGAAGAAGCAATCGCGCGAAGCCGTCTGGCTGATGGAGATCGACGGCATGACCGGCTACGCCGCGGCCAAGCAGCTCGATATCAGCGAATCGACCGTCTCACGCGCCCACGCCCGCTTCCGCCGCGCCATCAAGGAACTCAATGCCATGGCGAGCCACCTGCCGCTGGAGACCCGCTAGGCGCTGACCCGGCACAAGCCGGGCGGCTGAACGACCAGATTGCAACAGGCTGGCCGAAGGCCCCGGAAGGGGTCTTCGGCCTGCCTTTTTGTTTGGGTTTTTTGCGGGTCTACAAACCGTTGCCGGTATCCTGGCGCAGCGCCCCTGCATCCCGGGCCGGACGGCTCCTGGAGGGGGAGCAGGACACCGGATA
>JACPUY010000306.1 GCA_016192025.1 Pseudogulbenkiania sp.
ACAGCGGCAAACACCACTTTCAGGACGGTTTTGGTTACACTCCGCAGCAAAGCAAACAAGGAGCAGGAAAATGTACGACTGGGACGCTTTGTGGCACGAGCATGCAGGCTATCGCACCGGCTACACCGGCGAGAAAAACGACCTGAACGAGTTGGCCGAAGAACTGTCGGGCACGCTGGTGCACCCTGCCAAAGACGAAGCTGGCGTGGCCGTCTACGACAGCGGCGACAACTACGTACTGGTCGGTCACGGTGACGGCATGCAGATCCTGGATGTTCCCAAGCACGCCCTGTTCGACATCACCCTGCGCTTTATCACGGAAGATGAAGGGGCGGTGACTCCCCTGCCCTACGTGGAAATCCTGGTCGATAACCTGGCCACCGGCGACGAAGCCGTCTGGCGCGGCGAGGTGACACAGGGGGACGATGGCGCCCCGTTGGTAGCAGGTTGTCCGCTGCGGGGCACCCTCCAGCCCGACATGCCGTTTACCGAGCTATCGTTCGGCCGGGGTGAGCGCTTCCGCGCGGCGCTGCATCAGCTGTGGCAGGAGGATATCCCGCAGCTCAAGCCGTTGATGGAGGCCTGGTTCAAGGGGGAAAAGGCGCGGGTAATGGATTCGGCCAGCCAGCCGCTGCCGGACGATATCCGCACCCGGGAAATGCTCGAGCGCTACGCCGAGATCGTCCACCGCGAGCAGGCGGTGCTGTCGCGCCTGTTCAGTGACAACGAGCTGCACTTGATCGCCGAGGTCTTGCGCGACATTCATTTTGAAACGGCCGCTTCGTGCCGCGGGGTATGGCTGGCGGTGGAAGCGCGGCTGATCCACGATGAGCTCGACCGCAAACTGGAGGTCGACGCGCAGGCGCTGCTCGAACGGATGAAGACCCTTAGCTTTGCTCAGGAAGTGGCCATGATCGAAGCGCTGTCGCCGGTGCGCCCGCAGCCGGACTGACGAGGAAAAAAGGGCGGCCTTCAGGCCGCCCGCAATCCCATCCGTACGAAGTAAAGTGCTTGGGGCAAGGGCCCTGCACACACTCCATGCTAGTGGCGAATTATGACGAAGTCGTGACAGGAAACAGCGTCAGCACGATCTTGCCGAGGTTGCGATTGTCTTCTATCGCCTCGTGCGCCTGGGCCACCGCAGCAAGCGGGTAGGTGGAATCCAGCGTCAGCCTGGCGGCACCTTGCTGCAAGGCAGGCAGGATTTCGCTTTCCAGCGCCCGCGCCAACCGGGCCTTGACGACCTTGGGCTGGCTGCGCAGGGTGGACCCGATCAACGACTGACGCTTGACCAGCAGTCGACCGAGATTGATCTCGCTGCGGCTGCCTCCCATGATACCGATCAGCACCAGACGGCCATCCAGATTGAGGCAGACCAGGTTCTGTTCCAGGTAGGCCCCGCCTACCGGGTCGAGGATCACGTCCGCCCCGCCCCACTCCTTCACCTTGTCGCCGAAACCCGCCTCCTGCCGAGCATTGAAGGCTTCTACGGCACCCAGGCTGCGACAGTACTCCAGCTTTTCCTCGCTTCCCGCCGTGGCCCAGACCCTGGCACCCAACAGCTGGCCCAACTGGATGGCGGCGGCACCCACCCCGCTGGCGCCGGCATGCACCAGCAGCGCCTGGCCTTCGGCCAGCCTGCCGACCTCGACCAGGTTGAGCCAGGCCGTCATCCACGCTTCCGGCAGACTGGCCGCCTCGACCCACGACATACCGTCCGGCTTGGGAATGGCCAGTTCGCTGTCCAGTGCCACGTACTCGGCGTAACCACCGCCCTCGACCAGACCTAACACGGCATCGCCCGGCTGGAAGCGCGACGGGCCGCGTATCGCTTCGACCACGCCGGCCACTTCCAGCCCGAGGATGGGGGATGCTCCGGCCGGCGGCGGGTAGTGGCCTTCGCGCTGCACGATGTCGGCACGATTGAGCCCGGCCGCCAACACTCGTACCAGCAATTGTCCGTCGCGGATGACCGGCTTTTCGACGATTCCCAGCTCCAGGGTTCCCCGGCCACCCGGCCGGGCTTGTATCACTGCTTGCATAGACATGATCGTTCACCTCGTCGGTCTTTGCGCTTGCTCAAGCGCGGCAACCTTCATTTGTTTACAATAGCACGCCATGAGTGACGACTGTTTCCACTGCGGCCTTCCGGTTCCGGAGGGCTCATCCTTTCCGGTGCGCTATCGGGAAAGAACCGAATCCACCTGCTGCGCCGGCTGCCAGGCCGTGGCGCAGACCATCATCGATTCCGGGCTCGACGACTATTACACCCACCGCACGCAGGGCGCCGGCCAGGCCGAAGCGCTGCCGGCCGAACTGCTGGAACGCATACGCCTGTACGATTCCGACGAACTGCAGCGGAGCTTCGTCCATATCGAAGCGGACAACGTGCGCGAGGCCGCCCTGATCCTGGAAGGCATCACCTGCGCCGCCTGCGTCTGGCTCAACGAGCAACAGCTGATGCGCCTGCCCGGTGTGGTCTCGGTCGACATCAACTACAGCAGCCACCGCGCCCGGGTGCGCTGGGACAACTCGCGCCTGAAGCTGTCGCAGATCCTCGAGGCCATCGGCGCCATCGGCTACCGCGCCCACCCCTACGATGCGGCGCGGCAGGAAGCGCTGAACCAGAAGGAGCGAAAACAGGCGCTGAACCGGCTGTGGGTAGCCGGCCTGTCGATGATGCAGGTGATGATGTACGCCGTGCCGGTGTACATGGCACCGGACGGCGAGATCGACCCGGACTTCCTGTGGATGCTGCACTGGGCCAGCCTGCTGCTGACGCTGCCGGTCATCGTCTATTCGGCCGTTCCGTTCTACCGCGCCACCTGGCGCGACCTCACGACGCGCCGCGTCGGCATGGATACGCCGGTCACCATCGGCATCCTGACCGCCTTTCTCGCCAGCACCTGGGCGCTGCTCAACAAGGTGGAGCACGGCATCTATTTTGACTCGGTGTCGATGTTCGTGTTCCTGCTTCTGGGCGGGCGCTATCTCGAGGGCATCGCCCGGCGCAAGGCCGGTGAGGCGGCGGAAAGCCTGGTCAAGCTGATCCCGGCTTTCGCCCACCGCATCTCCCTCTGGCCATCCGAGCGGACCACGCACGAGACGCCGGTGAGCCAGCTGGCGGCAGGTGACGTGCTGCTGGTCAAGCCAGGCGAAACCATTCCGGCCGATGGCGTGGTGCTCGATGGCGAGAGCGCCGTCAACGAATCGCTACTGACCGGCGAGAGCCGGCCAGTGGCCAAGGCGGCGGATTCGACGGTGATCGCCGGCAGCGTCAATCTGGGCAGCCCGCTGACGGTACGCATCAGTCAAGCGGGACAAGGCACCCGGCTGGCCGGCATCGTACGCTTGCTCGATCAGGCGCTGGCAGAAAAGCCGCGTCTGGCCAAGCTGGCCGACCGTTTCGCCAGCGGTTTCGTCGCCGCGCTGCTGCTGGCGGCGCTCGCCACCTGGCTCGGCTGGCACTGGGTCGACCCGGAGCGGGCGCTGTGGATCACCGTGGCGGTGCTGGTGATCTCCTGCCCGTGCGCGCTGTCGCTGGCCACGCCGGCGGCGCTGACCGCCGCCAGCGGCCACCTGGCCGGGCTCGGCGTGCTGACCACGCGCGGCCACGCGCTGGAAACGCTGGCCAAGGTCAGCGACGTGGTGTTCGACAAGACCGGCACGCTGACCCACGGCGAGATGCGGCTGGTGGACACGCATGCCTTTGATCAAGGCATCGACGCGCTGGCGGCGGCCTGTGCCTTGGAGGCCGGCTCGGAGCACCCGATCGCGCGCGCGCTGCTGGCGGCCGCCCCCCCGACGTATCCCCACGCCCAGTCCGTGCGCAACACCCCGGGACAAGGCGTCGAAGGCGTCATCGACGGCATGACCTGGCGTCTGGGTACGCCGGCGTTTGTCGAGGCCTTATCCGGCCCGCCGCCGGCAGGACCCGCCGACTGGCAGAGCGGCCACACCCGGATCGCACTGGGGTCGGAGCGCGGCTGGGCGGCCCTGTTCGCCATCGGCGACACGCGGCGATCCGACAGCGCCGCAACGGTGGCGGAACTGACCCGGCAGGGGCTCACCGTGCACCTGTTGAGCGGCGACGATCACGCGGCGGTGCAACGGCTGGCCGAAGAGTCCGGCATTACGCACTTCCGGGCACGCGCCACGCCGGAGGACAAGCTGGCCTACGTCAGCGGGCTGCAGGAGCAGGGGGCCCGCGTGCTGATGGTCGGCGACGGCATCAACGATGCGCCGGTGCTGGCGCGCGCCGACGTATCGATGGCCATGGGCAGCGGCACCGACGTGGCGCGCGCCAGCGGCGACATGGTGCTGATCAACGACAGCCTGGCACTGGTGCCCTCCGCCGTGACCTTGTCGAAGAAGACGCTGGCGATCATCCGGCAGAACCTGGTCTGGGCCGTGCTGTACAATATCGTGGCACTGCCGCTGGCGATGGCCGGCCACGTCACGCCGTGGCTGGCCAGTCTCGGCATGGCCAGCAGCTCGCTGCTGGTGGTGTGCAACGCCTTGCGCCTCGTGAAACGGAAGAACTGATGGAAAGCCTGTATTTGCTGATCCCACTGAGCCTGGTGCTGGCCTTCGTGATCGGTTTCGTTTTCTGGATGGCCACCCGCGGTGGCCAGTTCGACGACCTGGAAGGCCCCGCCCACCGCATCCTGATGGATGACGACAGGCCGGCATTGCAACGCAAGGGAGCGTCTGGCGAAGACAAGGGTCGGCGCTGACCACGGCCGAGCCGCTCTGTCCGGCTGATGCCCCATTGCCCTCGACATTTGCCATGACACCCCCCCTATCATGCCGGCGGGTTTGAATGGCACTTCCCTGCCCCTGCTCCCACACAACCCCCTCCACCCTGCCGGCAAACACGCTATAACCAGCGTAGCAACACCCTCCAGCCCTGCCGTGCCG
>JACPUY010000320.1 GCA_016192025.1 Pseudogulbenkiania sp.
AGTAGCTGGACTCGCCCTGGCGCGTCAGCACGCGCTTGATCGCCACCTCTGCGTACTGCTCCCACGGTCCGGTGAGCTGCCCGTCGCCGTTGTCGAACACCAGCTCGACCGAGGCGCGGCTGATCGGCTTGCGCGTGCTGGAGCCGTTGAAGATCACGTCCTGCATCGACTCGCCGCGCAATTGTTTGGCCGACGATTCGCCCAGCACCCAACGTACCGCGTCGATCACGTTGGACTTGCCGCAGCCGTTCGGACCGATCACCGCCACCAGCTGACCCGGCACCGGGATGGCGGTGGGATCGACGAAGGACTTGAAACCGGACAGTTTGATATGGGTGAGACGCAAGACGTCCTCGCTGCGAAGGGGCTGGAAGCGCGCATTTTACGCTACGCAGGCGGCGCCGTCGTCCGCTGGTGCCCGCCGAGAGTTGTGCCATAATGGCTTCATGGAATCGCTATCGCTATCCAATCAGTTTCTGATTGCCATGCCCAACATGACCGATCCGCTGTTCTCGCGCTCTCTGGTTTATCTGTGCGAGCACGGCGAACACGGCGCCATGGGCATCATCGTCAATAAACCCTCCGGCATCGCCATGGCGCAGCTGTTCGACCAGATCGACCTGCCGCTGGACGAGGAGTCGCTGCAGGGCGAGCCGGTGTACTTCGGCGGCCCGGTGCAGCCGGAGCGCGGCTTCGTGCTGCACATGCCGGTCGGCAACTGGCAGACCAGCCTCCTGGTGACCGACGACTTGGCGCTGACCACCTCCAAGGACGTGCTGGTGGCGGTGTCAGAGAACAAGGGGCCGGACACCCTGATGGTCAGCCTCGGCTACTCCGGCTGGTCGAGCGGCCAGCTGGAGGAAGAGATCCGCAACAACGGCTGGCTGACGGTCAGCGCCGACCCGCACATCATTTTCTCGCTGCCGGCGGAAGAACGCTACGACGCCGCCATGGCGCTGCTGGGCTTCGACCCCACCCTGCTGTCCACCGATTGCGGCCATGCCTGAGGGAACCACGCTGGCTTTCGATTTCGGCGAACGCCGCATCGGCGTCGCCATGGGCGAAACGCTGCTCGGCATCGCCCATCCGCTGATCACCATCGATACCGAGATCACCGAGCAACGCTTCACCGCCATCGGCAAGCTGATCGCCGAATGGCGGCCGGCCCAGCTGGTAGTCGGCCTGCCGGTGCACGCCGACGGCACCGAGCACGACCTGACCCGTCTGGCGCGCCGCTTCGCCAACCGCCTGAAGGGCCGCTTCGGCCTGCCGGTATGGCTGGTCGACGAGCGCCACACCTCGCTGATCGCAGAAGGTCTGCTCAACGAGGCGGGAGTGCGCGGTCGCAAGCAGAAACCGGCGTTGGATCAGGTGGCGGCGCAGGCCATCCTGCAGACCTGGTTCGAGCAGCCCGGCGAGGCGGTGTGACACGGCCGCGCGGCTCAAGAAACCCGCGCTTCGGCTAACCTTGAAAAACACAACGGGTGCCTGGCGGCACCCGTTGTTCATTGAGTCAAACGACCCCCAGCGACCGGGCCAGGCTCAGCGCGAGCCCTTGGCGCGCTGTTCTCTTTCCAGCCGCTGCGCCTCCCGCTCGGCCTGGCGCTGCGCCTCGCGTTCACGCGCGATCTTTTCCCAGACTTTCCATTCCTCCGGCCGTTCCAGCGTGATCGGGCCGATGCTGCCGGCACGGAAGTCGGTCAGCACGATCTCGGCCGCCTTCTGGATGTTCACCCGCCCGCCGCCGAGCATGGCGCCGCGGCGCCGGCCGATCTGCTCCAGCACCTGGAAATCCTGCCAGCCGTCGATGTCGCCGACGTTGTAGCGTGCCTGCAACAACGGGGTGTAGTGCTTCATCAGGTAGCGCAGCAGTTCCAGCACCACCTCTTCCTCGTCCAGCGCATTACGGCCGACCGCACCACTGGCCGCCAGGTTGTAACCGCCCTCTTCCACCTCGATCTTGGGCCACAGCATGCCGGGGGTGTCGACCAGCTCGAAATCGTCGGCCAGCAAGATGCGCTGCTGGCCCTTGGTGATGCCGGGTTCGTTACCGGTCTTGGCGATGCGCCGTCCGGCCAGGCTGTTGATCAGCGTCGACTTGCCGACGTTGGGAATGCCGCAGATCAGCACGCGCAGCGGCTTTTCCAGCCCGCCGCGGTTGGGCGCCAGCGCGCGACAGGCCGACACCAGCTTGGTGACCGGCGCGCGCTCGCCGGCATCCAGCGCGATGGCGCGGGTGCCCGGCTTGGCGCAGTAGTAATCCAGCCAGACCTGGGTCACCGCCGGGTCGGCCAGGTCCTGCTTGTTGAGGATCTTCAGCGCCGGCTTGCCGCGCGTCATGCGCGCGATCATCGGGTTGGCGCTGGACGCCGGCAGACGGGCATCCAGCAACTCGATGACCACGTCGATGTCCTTCACGCGCTCGGCCAGATCCTTGCGCGCCTTGTTCATGTGGCCGGGAAACCATTGAATCGCCATGCTGTTACCGTTTCCGTAAGGGGTCCAAAAGAGACGAGAGTCCGTTGTGATCGAGTTCGAAGGCCAGCTGCAACAGCCGGCCGATTTCACCCTTGGGAAAGCCCTCGCGGGCGAACCAGGCCAGATAGTGCCCGGGCAGATCGGCGATCAGCGTGCCCTTGTACTTGCCAAACGGCATCGGGCGGGTCACCAGCAGGTTGAGATCATCGGCATTCATGGCAGGCAACACACACTTGGGGAAGCGCATTGTGCCAAAGACCGCGCCAACTGGCCACGCGCCCGTGGCAAAACGTCTGTCACAACGGCATCGGCTTGCCGTCGTTCAGATTGAGAAAGCCCTTGACCACGCGATAGATCAGCCAGACGTACACGGCGAACAGTATGACGAAGCCGACCAGCAGAAACACCGTGAGGTAGCCGAGCGCCAGCCCCAGCAGGCCCCACCAGAAGGTGCGCATCTGCCACAGGAAATGGCTCTCGTACAGAGTACCGCGCGTCTCGTCGCGCTTAAGGTAATTGATGATGATGGCGACGATCGCCGTCACCCCGACAAACAGGCTCAACGCCTGCAGGATGTAGATCGTCAGCGTCAGATTGTTCAGTTTACGTTCGGTTTCGCGGTCGATCAGTTCCATCCGGTTTCTTTCTTGAGTTAAATGCCGACAGCGTCCCACCGCGCCAGCAGTTGCGCCGTCTGCGCACGGCAGAATTCGATAACGCGCTCCACCGGGCAGCGCTCCAGCCAGAGCGGCTGGCATAGCCCCCCCTCGTCTTCGCCGGTCTTTCCCGTCATCAGCACCGGCGCGGCGGCACTGGGCTCCAGCCCCAGTCGCTGGGACAGCTCGGCAGCGCGGCGGTTCGCTTCGTCCAGTTGCGGCAGCGTGTCGGCGGTCACCGCCACGTGGCTCAGGCCCAGCAACAGGATGCGCGCCGCCAGCCAGTCGGCCGCATCGCTGAAGCGCGCCGGGGCGCGACCGCCATCGGACCGGTTGCGGGCGGCGGCCAGCAGCATGGCCACGGTACGGATGCCCGGCAGGCGCGACTCAGCCAGCAGCAAGGTACCGGGCATGGCACGGGTGGCACGCAGCTCGGCCACACGGGTTGTGCCCGCGGACAGCAACTCCACATCCCTTAACAAGGTGATAGCACAGCCAGGCAGACTCGGCATGGCCGGTTCGGTGCACAGCTGCAAGGCATCGTGGCGGGGGTTCATGATCTTTTTCTCCAGTGAAATCGGGGTTCACTGCGGTTCGGGTGATCATTTGCCGGTACTGAAAAAGACAAATGCCGCCTGAACCGCGGCGGCATTTGTCGGGAATCTGGTGTGTCGGTTTGCTTTGTCAGAGCACACACGCCCCTTGGTGCCGCCTTGAGCTGCGGTACCAATAAAAATAGACGTAGGAAGTGACAAAGGATTTAAGCATGGTGCCATCATGCCCAGCCCGCCCCCAGCCTGTCAAGGCGGACCGCCAGAAAAAAACCGGCGCAAGGCCGGGTTCGGAGATTACATGTTGGGGTAATTGGGCCCGCCGCCGCCTTCCGGCGTCACCCAGTCGATGTTCTGCGTCGGGTCCTTGATGTCGCAGGTCTTGCAGTGCACGCAGTTCTGCGCGTTGATCTGCAGCCGCGGTGCGCCCTCCTCGCGGCCGACGATCTCGTACACCCCGGCCGGG
>JACPUY010000048.1 GCA_016192025.1 Pseudogulbenkiania sp.
GCTGGAACGGCATGCCCGGATTTCAAGCCCACCGGCATGCGGGTGGATCAGTTCGAACGAATCTCGGCAAGGGAGACTGGCCGCTTCTCCTCCACCGACTTGATGCAGGCCAGCGCGATTTCCAGTGCCGCTCTCGCGTCCTCGCCGCTCGGCCCGGCCACACTGCCGCGGCGCACCGCCTCCATGAAGGCGGCAAACTCGGCGGTATACGCGTCGATGAAACTGTCGGTGTCCAGCCGCCAAGTGTCGCTCGACACGCCGTGCTGGTCGAACAGCCTCATGCTGGAACGGCGCACATCGCCCATCGTCACCATGCCGGCGGAGCCGAACACTTCGCCGCGGATGTCGTAACCGTAGAGCGCACTGAAGTTGGCCTCGGCAACGGCGATGGCGCCATTGTCGAAACGGATGGTCACCACCGCGGTGTCGAGGTGGCCCGAGGATTTTGCATCGGGGCGCACCAGCGCATCGGCCACCGCGTAGACCTCGACCGGCGTTGCCCCGGCGTTCAGCCACAGCAAGGTGTCGAAGTCGTGAATCAGCGTTTCGAAGAAGATGGTCCACGGCGGAATGCGCGCCGGATCGGCGGAGAACGGCCCTGGATCGCGGGTCAGCGAGCGCAGCAGCTGCGGGGTGCCGATTTTACCGGCGGCGATGGCCGCATGGCCCTCAGCAAACGCTTGGTCCCAGCGGCGGTTGAAGCCGACTTGCAGCGGCACGCCGGCTTCGCGGGCGGCGGCGATGGCGCGATCGGCGTCTTCCAGCGTCAGGGCCATCGGCTTTTCGCAGAACACGGCCTTGCCGGCCTGGGCCGCGGCTACGGCCAGGTTGGTATGGAAACGGGCCGGCGAAGCGATGATTACCGCCTCGATGTCAGGGTTGGCCAGCATTTCATCGACATCGGTGTAGGCCAGCGGGCAAGCCAGCCTGTCAGCCAGCCTGGCGGCGGCACCCGGCGCCGGATCGGCGACGGCGGCCAAGGTGGCATTGGTCAGTCGGTTGGCCACGATCTCGGCATGGGAGGTGCCGATGCGGCCGGCGCCGATCAGCGCCACGGCAACGGGTTTGTTTGCACTCATGTCTCACTCCTTGTTTGCGGAAAATTCACGTGCCCGGCACCATCGGCACGGGTCACTCACTGCGCCACGGTGAAGGCGGCACGGAAGCGTTGCAGCGCCAGCTCGTCGTCGCCGGAGGCGAACGCCTCCATGCCGATGGAACCGCGATAGCCCATGCGGTACAGCGCGTCGGCAATGGCCGGATAGTTGATTTCGCCGGTGCCCGGTTCGCAGCGGCCCGGCACGTCCGCCACCTGGATCTCGCCGATGTGAGGCAGCGCCCGCTTGAGCAGCTCGATCAAATTCCCCTCGCCGATCTGGGCGTGATAAAGGTCGAGCATCAGTTTCAGGCTGGGGGCATTCACCGCCGCCACCAGCGCGAGGCAATCCTCGGCCTTGGCGAACGGCACGCCGGGATGGTCCACGGCGGTGTTGAGGTTTTCCAGCACGAAGGTCACGCCTTCCTTCTCCCCCAGCTCCGCCAGGCGCGACAGCGTGTCACGCGCCTTGAGCCACATGGCGCCGGTCACGACCTCCGACGGCTTGACCGGCAGGCCCTTGTTGTCGAGGCCGGTGCCGTGCAGGTTCAAGCGAGGAATACCCAGCTCTTTTGCCATCGGGATGGACAGCTTGGCCGTGCGCAGCAGTTCGTCGGCGCCTTCGTCGTCGGCCAGCGTGCCGGTGACGTAGCCCGTCATCGAGGAGAAGGTCGCACCGGTGCGGGCGAGCGCGGCGATGTCGTGGCGGGTCCAGTCCCAGATTTCCACTTGAAACCCGAGTTCATCGATTCGCCTCACCCGTTCCACGATCGGCAGATCGCGAAAGACCATTTCCGAGCACACGGCTAGGGTGAAAGGACTCGAGGCCATCGAGGATTGATTGGTCATGTCTCAGACTCCATTATCGAAAAGTTCAGCTTCGTGCTGGCCGACTTGCAACCGGTTGCAAAACAAGGCACAAAAAATCCGGTATTCCCCGGTAGGCAACCAGCAGGCAATCGGCACGCCCTTGCTACCGGTTGCATCATAAAGCGAAGCAAAGAGCCCGGCCTCGGCTGACTACCTCCGTTTTGCTACCGGTTGCAGTGAAAGTACAATAGCGACTCCAATTATCAGCGTCAAGAATTTTTCTTTCGAATAAACTAAAATACAGAATAAAAATTCCCAAAAGGAAAACAGCATGACCAAGCGCAGGGCCACAGCCGCCGACGTCGCCATTGCCGCCGGGGTATCCAAGTGGACGGTCACCCGGGCCTTCACACCCGGCGCCTCCATTGCCGACGCCAGCCGTGAGCGCGTGCTGCGCGAAGCGGCCAAGCTCGGTTACCGACCCAACCTGCTGGCCAGAAGCCTGGCGACGAAAACCACCAATCTGGTCGCCTTACTGGTCGACGATTTCGCCAACGCCTACAAGCTCCCGGTACTGGAGTTGCTCACGCAAGCCTTGCAGGCTGAAGGCATGGTCGCCATCCTGATCAACATCAATCGGCGGTTCGATCATGTCGCCGCCTTCCTGGATGCCGGACAACGCCAAGTGGATGCGGTCATCTTGCTCGGGACGGACTTCCGCGACGAGACGTTCAGCGACCAGGCCTTGCCGGCAGCCGGACCACCGCTCTTCGTGCTGGCCCGCGAGAGTACGATCGCCCACATTCCCTCGGTCTCCTGCGACGCTCCCCAATCGATGGAGGAGATCAACGATCATCTTTGGGCCAGGGGCTATCGGCGGCCTGGCTTCATGTCCGGTCCCCGAACCCTGTCGACGGTCCTGGGACGCAAGAGTTGTTTCATCTCGTTCTGGCAGCAGCGCGGTATCGTGGAGGTCGCCGAGTTGCCGGCGGGTAGTTATGACCGACAGGCGGCGGCAAACGCCTTGCGGAGCTATCTGGCTGCGACGCCAGCCGAAGAGCGGATCGACGTGCTGATGTGCGAAAACGATGCCCTTGCCATCGGGGCGGCGGATGTGGCGCGCTACGAATTCGGGCTGAAGATTCCCGAGGGTCTGGCCATCGTAGGATACGACGGCCATGAGATGACGGCCGCGCCGTCATTCGACCTGACGACCTATCAACAGCCGATGCAGGAAATGGTGGCCGCGATCGTCGCCATGCTGAAAGGACGCCTCGAACCCAAATCCATCACCATTCCCGGCAAGCTGATCGTTCGCGGGTCAACGTAAGCGGCTCTCGGCTGGGCGGTGTGATTCAGGCGGACCACCGTTCCTTGAAGGCAGGCGCGGCACATCGGCATGGCTTCGGCTGTGCCCCGCACTTCCGCTTAGCCGCGCCCGGCGCAACCATCCGGTGTTTGGGAGGCCCCGCTCAGCCAAGCCGCCGGATTGGGCGGGAGCAATGGATCAGGTTGGGACAGGAAAAGGAAGGCGTCGGAATGCCACGACAGGGGGTACGCGGGCGATCTGAAATGCAAAAAAGCCCGAACGTTGTGGTTCGGGCTTTTTATTTATCCTGGTGGCCAATCTCGGAATCGAACCAAGGACACGCGGATTTTCAATCCGCTGCTCTACCAACTGAGCTAATTGGCCCCGATCTGGCTAACTGCGCCGTCAGAGAGCAGCATTAAATCAGAAGCGTGCTGTAGGCGTCAAGCCCTAATGCGAGAAAGCGGCCAAAAAGGGATGACTGATGAAAAACGGCCGGTGGTCTGCAACACCGGCCGTTTACCCTATGGATCAACCCTCGCTTAGGCCGACGGCGCGTCCGGCTGGCGCGAAGGGTGGGCCGCGGCGAAAGCCGGCAGGCGTTCCAATACATCGCCCACGGTGACCAGACGCGGATACGGCGTCAGGTCGACGTCGAAACGGCGCGCGTTGAACAGCTGCGGCAGCAGGCAGACGTCGGCCAGCGTTACCGCATCGCCGACGCAGTAGCTCCCGGCCGTATTCGCCAGGGTTTGTTCCAGCGCGGCGAAGCCCTGTTCCACCCAGTGACGGTACCAGCCCTTGCGCTCCTCCTCGCCTACGGCGAGTTCGGACTTCAGGTAGTTCAGCACGCGCAGATTGTTGAGCGGGTGGATCTCGCAGGCGATGGCCTGGGCGATGGCGCGCACCCGGGCGCGCTCGACCGGCGCGGCCGGCAATAGCCGCGGCGTGTCTGGATAGGCTTCGTCGAGGTATTCGCAGATCGCCAGCGACTGGGTCAGCAGCGCCCCGTTGTCGAGGAGTGCCGGCACCAGTCCTTGCGGGTTGATCGCCAGGTAGGCGGCGCCCTGCTGCTCGCCCTTGACCAGGCTCACCGGCGCCTGCATGTAGTCCAGGCCCTTGTGGTTGAGCGCGATGCGTACGCGGTAGGCGGCGCTGGAACGGAAATAGCCGTACAGGGTGCGGGAGGCGGCCTCAGCCATGCGGCACCACCGTCTGTTCGATGGCGCCGAACAGGCTCTCGCCGTTGGCGTCCTTCATCTCGATGCGCACCTTGTCGCCCAGCTTCATGAACGGGGTCGTGGCGGCGCCGCTGTCGATGATCTCGATCATGCGCTGCTCGGCCAGGCAGCAGCTGCCGACGCTGCGGTCGTGGTTGGACACGGTGCCGGAGCCGACGATGGAGCCGGCCGCCAGCGTGCGCGTTTTCGACACGTGCGCCACCAGTTGCGGGAAGTTGAATTGCATCTCGACGCCGGCGTCGGGGCGGCCGTAGAAGGCGTTGTTATAGTCCACCAACAGCGGCAGGTGCACCTTGCCGTCGCGCCAGGCATCGCCGAGTTCGTCCGGGGTGACTGCCACCGGCGAGAATGCGGTGGCCGGCTTGCTCTGGAAGAAGCCGAAGCCCTTGGCCAGTTCGTTGGGGATCAGGTTGCGCAGCGTGACGTCGTTGACCAGCATCAGCAGGCGAATGGCGCGACCGCACTCCTCCACGCCAGCGCCGAGCGCCACGTCGCCGGTGATCACCGCCACCTCGCCTTCGAAGTCCAGCCCCCACGCCTCATCGCGCAGCGGGATCGGCGCGTGCGGCGGCAGGAAGTTGTCCGAGCCGCCCTGGTACATCAGCGGGTCGTGGTAGAAGCTTTCCGGCACGGTGGCGCCGCGCGCCTTGCGCACCAGCTCGACGTGGTTGAGGTAGGCGCTGCCGTCGGCCCACTGGTAGGCACGCGGCAACGGGCTGTGGCAGCGCGTCGGGTCGAAGGCTTCGGCGCCGGCGGCGTCGCCGCGATTCAGCGCCCGGTAGATGTCCTGCAGCGCCGGTTCGACGTTGCTCCAATCGTCCAGCGCCGCTTGCAGCGTGGCGGCGATGTGCGGCACGGCGACGGCGCGGGTCAGGTCGCGGCTGACGACCATCAACTGGCCGTCGCGGGTGTGGTTCTGGTAGGTGGCGAGTTTCATGGGTGGGTTCTCGTCTTGCTCGTTGTTCGGCCTGCCATGTCACTGGCGGCCTCCTGTTGTACCAGCATGGTCATTCGCGTTGAGGAAGGCAATCGGCGCGAACGCCCCCAGTCCAGATCGAGAAACACCGCCGTATACATGGTACGGCGGTGCCTCGCAGCGCCGGGATGGCGATGCTCGGCCGATTCGTGCCCCCGTGCTCAGGCCTTGGGTTTCCAGCTGTCTACGTAGCCGGTCCATTCCACTCCGGCCATCGCCTCGCCCTGCTCCAGCGCGTCGCGCGCGTCGATCATCACCGCCACTTCGTCGGTGAATTTCTTCGGGTCGCTCATCGCCTTGGCGAACGCCTTCGGGTGCGGGCCGTGGGTGAAGCCGGCCGGGTGGAAGGTCAGCATGCCGGGCTTGATGTTGTCGCGGCTGAAGAAGTCGCCGGCGTGGTAGAAGATCACTTCGTCGTAATCGTCGTTGTTATGATAGAACGGCACTTTCAGCGCACCGGGATCGGATTCGATCGGGCGCGGCACGAAGGTGCAGATCACGAAACGCTCGGCGACGAAGGTGCTGTGGGCCGACGGCGGCAGGTGGTAGCGGTGCGACATCAGCGGGCGGATGTCGCGCCAGTTGATGCGGCACACCGCCAGGTTGCCGTGCCAGCCGATGGCGTCGAGCGGGTTGAACGGGTAGGTCACGGTGGAGAGCGCACCACGGCGCTTGATCACCACTTTCCATTCGTCCTCGCTCTGCTGGGCACGGAAGGCGTCGTCGATCTGCGCCATGTCGAGCATGGCCTCGTCGAAGATGGCGTGCGGGCCGACCAGGCCCTTGTCCGGCAGCTGGTAGGCGCCGTTGGTGGCCTCGATCAACAGCAGGGTGGTGCGCTCAGCCGGTTCGATGCGCCAGCTGGTCGAGCGCGGGATCAGGATGTAGTCGCCGTCGCGGTAGCTGAGATGGCCATAGTCGCAGAACAGCTCGCCGCTACCCTCGTGGATGAACAGCACGTCGTCGCCGTCGCCGTTGCGGAACAACGCCGGCATGGCCTGCTCGA
>JACPUY010000331.1 GCA_016192025.1 Pseudogulbenkiania sp.
ACTCTTCAGGGCGTCGATACGCTCCTGCCCGGGCAGGCCGAAATGGAAGCTGACCATCTCGGGTCGCTGCTCCAGCAGCATGTCGAGCATGTCGTCGTCATTGACGACGGTGGGATAGATTTCGCGGAGTTCCCGGGGCGGCGTGGCGCCGAATTCGGCAAAGCGCGGGGCCATGCGAGCCAGCCAGGCCTGGTCCACGTCGTTCCGGCCCTCGAAGAGCTTCGCATCGATGCCGCGCGGCTCCTTGAGGTCGGCGGCGACGGCGAAGAAGCGCGCCGTCAGCGGCGTGCTGCTCTTGGACAAGCCCTACAGCGTGACCAGCAACTCGGCGCTGCTCAAGGCGCGCTGGCTGTTCACCGCGGCGAAGGCGGGGCATACCGGCGTGCTCGATCCGTTGGCGACCGGGCTGTTGCCGGTGTGCCTGGGCGAGGCCACCAAGTTCTCGTCCTATCTGCTCGACGCCGACAAGGGTTATCGGGCTACCATCTGTTTCGGCAAGGTGACCACGACCGGCGACCTCGAGGGCGAGGTGCTGCGCGAGCGGCCGGTGGCCTTCGACGAGGCGGCACTGCGCCAGGTGCTGACGCAGTTTCTCGGACCGATCAGCCAGGTGCCGCCGATGTATTCGGCGCTCAAATTCCAGGGCAAGCCGTTGTACGAGTACGCCCGGGCCGGCGTGGACATCGAGCGCCAGGCGCGCGACGTGACCATCCATGCGCTGGAGCTGATCCGCTTTGACGGCAAGGAGGCGGTGGTCGACGTGCTGTGCAGCAAGGGTACCTACGTACGTACCTTGGCCGAGGACATCGGCGAGGCGCTCGGTTGCGGGGCTTTCCTGACCGGCTTGCGGCGCACGACTACCGGTGGTTTTGCACTCGATCAGGCGATCACGCTGGAGGCGCTGGAAGCCGCGCCGGAGGCTGAGCGGGACGGGTTGCTGCTGCCGGCGGACGTGCTGGTGGCGCACCTGCCCGAGATCGCCTTGGCGCCGGAAGAGGCGGGTCGTTTTCGCCAGGGGCAGGCGGTGCGCATCGCGGAAAAATGTGAGACAATGCTGCGCTTCCGGGTTTACCTTACTGAAACACGGGAATTTGTCGGGCTGGGGGAGGTCAGGGAACCGGGTGTTCTTTCCCCCCTCCGGCTCGTGGCTGCCTCGGCAGCCGAAGTGTGAAGTGTGGATGGGTTTCGGCTCGCTGCACTTGTCGGGCTTGATTGCCCTTACCTGAATTGTGGAGTACATCAAAAATGGCTATGACCGCCGTTCAAAAAGCAGAAATCGTTAAAAACTTCCAGCAGAAGGAAGGCGATACCGGTTCGTCGGAAGTGCAAGTTGCCCTGCTGACCGCCCGTATCAACGATCTGACCCCGCACTTCAAGGCCAACACCAAGGATCATCACAGCCGTCGCGGCCTGCTGAAACTGGTGAGCCGTCGTCGTCGTCTGCTTGACTACCTCAAGCGCACCGACGCTGACAGCTACCGTGCCCTGATTACCCGCCTGGGTCTGCGCAAGTAATCGGTTCAGGTTCGAAAAAGTCGCAGCCAGTCTGCGACTTTTTCGTTTCCCGACCTCACTAATGATAAGACACGACGGGGGGAGCCTCTAGACATGCTGACCGCATCCAGCCTGCCGGCATCTCTAGGGGTTCCCGTTGTGAGTCCACTTGCCTCAAACCAATAGCAAAAGGGATACCCTGTGTTCAACAAGATTAGCAAGACCTTCCAGTACGGCCGTCACACCGTGACCCTGGAAACCGGCGAAGTGGCCCGCCAAGCCTCCGGTGCCGTTCTCGTGACGATGGAAGACACCGTGGTGCTGGTATCCGTGGTCGGTTCGCAAAACGTCAAGCCGGGCCAGGATTTCTTCCCGCTGACCGTCGATTACCTCGAGCGCACCTACGCCGCCGGCAAGATCCCGGGTGGTTTCTTCAAGCGCGAAGGCAAGCAGTCCGAGAAGGAAATTCTCACCTGCCGCCTGATCGACCGTCCGATCCGCCCGCTGTTCCCGGAAGGCTTCTACCACGACGTGCAGATCGTCGCTACGGTGATGTCGCTGAACCCGGAAATCGATTCCGACATCCCGGCGATGATCGGTGCTTCCGCCGCGCTGGCCATTTCCGGTCTGCCGTTCAACGGCCCGATCGGCGCTTCCCGCGTCGGTTACGCCAACGGCGAATACATCCTCAACCCGACCAAGACCGAGCTGGAAACGTCGGCGCTGGATCTGGTGGTGGCTGGTACCGAGCGTGCCGTGCTGATGGTCGAGTCCGAAGCCAAGGAACTGCCGGAAGCCGTGATGCTGGGCGCCGTGGTGTTCGGCCACGACCAGCTGCAAGCCGCCATCAAGGCCATCAACGAGCTGGCCGACGAAGTCAACCCGCTGATGTGGGACTGGGCAGCCCCGGCCAAGAACGATGAACTGATTGCCAAGGTGCGTGAAGCGTCCGGCGAGAAGATCGCCAGTGCGTTCCGTATTCGTCAGAAGCAGGCGCGCAGCCAAGTGCTGGCCGAAGCCTGGAACGATGTCAAGGCGGCACTGATCACCGAAGAAACCGATACCCTGACCGCTAACGAGATCAAGGGCATCTTCAAGAGCCTGGAAGCGGAGATCGTGCGTGGCCAGATCCTGGCCGGCGAACCGCGTATCGACGGCCGCGACACCCGCACCGTTCGCCCGATCGCCATCCGTACTGGCGTGCTGCCGCGTACCCATGGTTCGGCGCTGTTCACCCGTGGCGAAACCCAGGCCATGGTGGTGACCACGCTGGGCACCCAGCGCGACGAGCAGATTATCGACGCGCTGGCCGGCGAGTACACCGACCGCTTCATGCTGCACTACAACTTCCCGCCGTACTCGACCGGTGAAGCCGGCCGCATGGGCCCGCCGAAGCGCCGTGAAATCGGTCACGGCCGTCTGGCCAAGCGTGCGCTGGCCCAGGTACTGCCGTCGGCCGACGAGTTCGGCTACTCGATGCGCGTGGTGTCGGAAATCACCGAGTCCAACGGCTCCTCGTCTATGGCCTCGGTGTGCGGTGGCTGCCTGGCGCTGTTGAACGCCGGCGTGCCGCTGAAGGCGCACGTGGCCGGTATCGCCATGGGTCTGATCCTGGAAGGCAACCGCTTCGCGGTGCTGACCGACATCCTGGGTGACGAAGATCACCTGGGCGACATGGACTTCAAGGTAGCCGGTACCGCCGAAGGCGTGACCGCCCTGCAGATGGACATCAAGATCCAGGGCATCACCAAGGATATCATGCAGGTCGCGCTCGACCAGGCCAAGGAAGGCCGTCTGCACATCCTCGGCCTGATGAAGGAAGCCGTGGAAGGCCCGCAGCAGCTGTCCACCCACGCTCCGCGCCTGTTCGTGATGAAGATCAACCCGGACAAGATCCGCGAAGTGATCGGCAAGGGCGGCGAGACCATCCGCTCGATCACCAAGGATACCGGCACCGAGATCAACATCGAGGAAGACGGTACCATCACCATCGCCTCGGTGACCCAGGAAGGCGCCGATGCCGCCAAGAAGCGTATCGAGGAAATCACCGTCGAAGTCGAAGTAGGCAAGATCTACGAAGGCACCGTGGTGAAGATCCTCGACAACAACGTTGGCGCCATCGTGTCGATCCTGCCGGGCAAGGATGGTCTGGTACACATTTCGCAGATCGCCAACGAGCGCATCAAGAACGTGTCCGATTACCTGAAAGAAGGCCAGGTGGTGAAGGTCAAGGCGATCGAAATGGACGACCGCGGCCGCATCCGCCTGTCGATCAAGGCCCTGCTGGAAGACGAGGCCAAGACGGCGCGCGAAACCGCCGATTCCTTCGGCCTGAAAGCCGGCAACTAAGCTGCTCAGTCAGCAAACGCAAAGCCCGCGGATTTCGCGGGCTTTTTTGTCGGTGTGTGGAGGAGGGCAGCGGCAACGTCAGTGGGCGCGCTGCCACTTTGCCGCACTCGCGATCAATCCTCGGCTGGACGTCGCAGGTACAGCGTGACGCCACCGTCCCCGCCGGTTTCGAAGCGATACTCCAGCAACGGGTAGTCGTCCAGCAGGGGAATCAGCGGACCGGGAAAGTGGGGCAGGATGAAGGCGGCTTCGTCCCCGGCTTGCATGGCATCGGCCGCATTGAGGATGATTTCGATCGGGCCGGGCGGGGCCATGTTTCTCAGGTCTTGGGCTTGCATGATGGTTCTCTTTTGCTGGTCGGCAGTTATGCTGGAAGTAAGGAGGGGCGTTAGCCGGGCTTGCCGTCTTCGCGCCGTTTCAGGTAGCCCGGGATGAACAGCTTGCCCCAGCATAGCAGCGTGAGCAGCCAGCCGCTGGCGGCCAGCATGTAAAGCATGCCGGTCAGACCGGCTGGCAGGATGTCGGCCAGCACACGCGCCAAGGCCATCCAGTGCGCGGCGAGGTAGAGCCGCCAGACGCCGGGGCTGGCCTCGAGCGGGCGACCGGAGTGACCGAGGCTGACCCGGGTCACGAAGGCGATCATCATGGTCAGGAAGAAGCCGGTGGTGATTGCATGGAGCGGTGCCAGCCCCAACCAAGGTTGGCCGAAGAATGCGGCACCGCCCTGTATCGTGTACAAGGCGAAGCCGATCGCCAGCCAGGTAAAGGCCAAGTGCAGCATGCTCAAGAGGCGGACACGCAGGCTGGCGCGCAGTTGCCAGCGCCATGAGGTATAAGCCAGCAGCGCGGCGAGCGGCAGATCGGCCGGCAGGGTGTTGACGCCGGCGATATGCAGCAGGCCGTGGCCGAGCGAGCCGGCCAGCAGCGCGTACAGCAGCCAATTCGGACGCCAGGCCTGGTAGCCGGTCAGCACGGTGGAGGAAAAGAACGGTACCATACGGTGGCTGACCGTCAGGAATACCGGCAGCAGAAAGCCCCACAGCGCCAAGTCGCGCATCACGGCCCAGCCGGTCACGTCGCCGCTGAGCAGCCAGTAGAGCGCCGCCAGCAGACCGGCGAGCCCCATGACGAAGGCCAGTTCCACCGCCATGGCGTGGCGCCGGTCGGTTTGCGGGCTGGCCGCGACCAATTTGCCGAATATCAGCACCAGCCCGGCAAAGCCCAGCGTATAGCTCAGCAAACCGGCCACGGCCAGCGTCGCGCCGAGGGCCAGCCCTGTCAGCCACAACACCATGCCGGCCGCCATCAGCGCCGGGATGGCCAGGTAGCTGGCGCGCGACGGTGCGGCAACGTTCAGCCAGCGCGGCCCGGCCGTCAGGATGAACCCGGTCATGAAGAACGGGAAAATGCCGTACAGCATCAGGAAGCCGTGCGCCAGCGCGGCGGGAATGGAAAGTGGCAGATGCCCGCCGACCAGGCGGCTGCTCATTTCCAGCGACCAGCCCGCCAGCAGGGTGATGGCGAACACCATGCCCGGCAGGAAAGCCACCCGGTGCGGAGCCTGCAGGAGAGCCGGGAGCGGCGGGCTTGGCGGTGGTTTGGGGGTAGGGGTGGGGTTCATCGAGTGCTACTCCGGACAGTTAGTCCACAGTATCTACTGGCCCATGCCCTGTCAGAATGATCGACATCAAGAATCGAAAGGAGAAACTCATGCCGACGCCGTCTACACACGCCTTTCTCAAGCATATTCCGCTGTTCACCGCCTGCCATGAAGAGGAACTGGCGAGGTTGGCCGAAAGGGCGGTCGAGCAGCGTTATGAAAAGGGGCAGATGCTGTTTCAGCGCGGGGATCCTTGTCAGGGTATGTACGTTCTGGTCTATGGCCGGGTCAAGATCGCGATCGTCGCCCGGCAGGGGGCGGAGAAGGTGATCGAGATCATCCACCCTTCGCAGAGCTTTGGCGAGGCCGTGATGTTTCTCGAGCAGCCTTATCCGGTGATGGCGCAGGCGGTCGAAGACTCGCTGGTGCTGTTCATTCCCGCCGACACCCTGTTCGCCGCGCTCGACGAGGATAGCCGTCTGGCGCGACGCATGCTGGCCGGCCTGTCGATGCGGCTGCGGACCCTGCTCAGGGACGTGGAAACCTACACGCTGGAGTCGGCGGTGGAGCGCGTCGTGGGTTATCTGCTCAACAGTCTGGAGAGCAGCGGCGGCAACGTGGTCAACTTGCCGGTCAACAAGCAGACGCTGGCCTCGCGCCTCAACCTGACGCCGGAAACCTTTTCCCGGGTGCTGCAAAAACTCTCCGAACAGGCCGGGATCGTGGTGGAAGGTCGTGAAATCCGCGTCCCTGACAGCAATAAATTGTCTGAAATGCGCAATCTGGCATGATTTGCGTCGATTTGACGGTGATTCGGGCTCCGATGTTTTTGTAATCGCATGTCGCAAACCGGATATGGGTGTATTTGCGGATTCGATTAGAATCATTCGGACAATTACTCCGAAGCTATCTGCACGAAGGAACTATCAAGATGAGCAATGCTGTTACCCGCACCACGTTCGACCAGGTCATGGTTCCCAACTACGCTCCCGCTGACTTCATTCCGGTGAAAGGGCTGGGTTCACGTGTATGGGATCAGCAGGGCACCGAGTACATCGATTTTGCCGGGGGCATCGCTGTCAACTCGCTGGGGCATTGCCATCCGGAACTGGTGGCCGCGCTGACCGAACAGGCCGGCAAGCTGTGGCACCTGTCCAACGTCTTCACCAACGAGCCGGCGCTGCAACTGGCGACCAGGCTGACCAACCTGACCTTCGCCGAGCGCGTGTTCTTCTGTAACTCCGGCGCCGAGGCCAACGAAGCCGCCTTCAAGCTGGCGCGCAAGTACGCCGCCGACAATTTCGGCGCGCACAAGAACGAAATCATTTCCTGCAAGAATTCGTTCCACGGCCGCACCCTGTTCACCGTCAGCGTCGGTGGCCAGCCAAAGTATACCGAGGGCTTTGCCCCGGTACCGGCCGGCATCACCCACGTTGAATACAACAATATCGACGCGCTCAAGGCGGCGATTTCCGACCGGACCTGCGCCGTGGTGATCGAGCCGGTGCAGGGCGAGGGCGGTGTGCTGCCGGCCGACAAGGCCTATCTGGAAGCCGCGCGTGAACTGTGCAGCCAGCACAACGCGCTGCTGGTGTTCGACGAAGTGCAGACCGGCGTCGGCCGTTCCGGCTCGCTGTTCGCCTACATGGAATACGGCGTGACGCCGGACATCCTGTCGTCGGCCAAGTCGCTGGGCGGCGGCTTCCCGATCGGCGCCATGCTGACCACGACGGCCATCGCCAAGAGCTTTGGCGTGGGCAGCCACGGCACCACCTACGGCGGCAACCCGCTGGCCTGCGCGGTGGCCGACAAGGTGATCGAAATCGTTAGCCGTCCGGAAGTGCTGGCTGGTATCCGCGCCAAGCACGACCGCTTCGTCGCCGGCCTGAACGCCATCAATGCCAAGTACAACGTGTTCAAGACCGTGCGCGGCATGGGCTTGCTGATCGGCGGCGTGCTGACCGACGAGTTTGCCGGTCGCGCCAAGGACTTCCTCAAGGCGGCCGAGAAGCAGCGGCTGATGGTGCTGGTGGCAGGTATGAGCGTGGTGCGTCTGGCGCCGTCCCTGGTGATCGAGGACAAGGACATCGACGAGGGTCTCTCCCGTCTCGATGCCGCCATCGCCGAACTCGTTAGCGCCCGCTAAACCCGCTCCCTTCTCCACCGAACTGACGTTTTTCACCCGCGACCTGCCCGGAAGGGCAGGTCGTAGGGGACGGCTGCGCCTGAAAAACGTCGCGATAATGATTTGACATGATGGGAGGGCTTGCCCATGTTAGTCGTCCGTCCAGTCCGGACCTCCGATCTGCCTGCGATTGAGCGCATGGCGGTGGCCAGTGGTATCGGCGTGACCAGTTTGCCCAACGACCGGGACAAGCTGTTCGAACGCATCCAGCAATCGGCCACGGCTTTCGAGCACGAGGCCATCCCGGATACCGGCCGCGAATTCTATATGTTCGTGCTGGAAGAGCACGGTGAGGTGGTTGGCACGGCCTCGATCAGTGCCTCCGCCGGTTTCGACGAACCGTTCTACAGCTATCGCAGCGAGACCTTCGTGCACGCTTCGCGCCCGCTCAAGGTCAACAACCGCATCCACGTACTGAACATCTGCCATGACCTGACCGGGATGGTGCAGCTGTGCGGTTTCTACGCCGACCCGGCCTATCGGGGTCTGGGCAGCGAACTGTTGTCCCGTGCCCGCCTGTTGTTCATCGCCGGGCAGCGCCAGCGCTTCGGCAAGCGCATCCTGGCCGAGATGCAGGGCATTCACGACGAGGCCGGCCAGTCGCCGTTCTGGAATGCCATCGGCCGGCGCTTCTTCAATATGGATTTCATCCAGGTGGAACAGGCCTTCGTCTCGCACAGCAAGACCTTCATCGCCGAACTGATGCCGGCCTACCCCATCTACGTGCCCTTGCTGCCGGACGAGGCGCAGAATGCCATCGGTCAGATCCACCCGGATTTCGAGCGGCCGTTCAAGCTGCTGACCAGCGAGGGTTTCGAGGCCGACAATTATCTCGACATCTTCGACGGCGGCGCCGTGCTGACGGCCGACGTGGATCGGCTGTGGACCGTGGAGAGCAGCCGGACCTGCCCGGTGGAGGTGGCGGCCAAGCTGCCGGAGTCCGCGGCGACCATGTTGCTGAGCAACGAGCATGCCGACCGTTTTACCGCCGTCGCTGCCAGTGTTGCGCTGGTCAACGGCGTGGCGCTGATGACCCAGGATGTCGCCCAGGCACTGTCACTGGCTAACGGGCTGCCGGTGCGAGTGGTCCCGTTGCACGAGGCCAAGGAGAAAAGATCATGATGGTTATCCGACCCATTGCCAGCCAGGACCTGCCGGGACTGATGAAGTTGGCCGCCAGTGCCGGCGTCGGTCTGACCTCGTTGCCGATCAACGAGGAACGCCTGGCCAAGCGCATCCTGCGCTCGGTGCGTTCGTTCAGCGGCGAGGCCGAACAGGCCGATCAGGGCTACGTGTTCGTACTGGAAGACCGCAGCAACGGTGTCGTCGCCGGTATCTGTGCCCTGGAAGCCGCCGTCGGCCTGCACGAGCCGTGGTACAACTACCGCGTCGGCACCATCGTGCATGCGTCGGAAGAGCTGAACGTCTACTCGCGCCACGACACCCTGTTCCTGTCCAACGACCACACCGGCTATTCGGAGCTGTGCACGCTGTTCCTGCACCCGGATTACCGCATCAACCGCAACGGCGGCCTGCTGTCGAAGAGTCGCTTCCTGTTTCTGGCCCAGTTTGCCGACCTGTTCGGCAAGATGGTGGTGGCCGAGATGCGTGGCGTCTCCGATGCCGAAGGCAAGTCGCCGTTCTGGGAAGCGCTCGGCCGGCACTTCTTCTCGATGGAGTTTGCCGAGGCCGACTACCTGACCGGCGTGGGGCAGAAGGCCTTCGTCGCCGAACTGATGCCCAAGCACCCGGTGTACATCGACTTCCTGCCGCCTGATGCCCAGGCCGTCATCGGCCAGACCCATGAAAACACCCGCCCGGCCGTCGCCATGCTGGAGTCCGAGGGCTTCCGCTACGAGGGCTACGTGGACATCTTCGACGCCGGTCCGACGGTGCAGGCGTATAGCAGCGAAATCCGTGCCGTGAAGCAGAGCCAGTTGGCCAGCGTCCGCATCGTGACATCGCCGCCGGAAGGTGTGCGCAAGAACTTGCTGGTGTCGAACACCCAGTTCGAAGGCTTCCGCGTGATCCTGGCGGAAACCGTGGTAGAGGATAACGAAATTGTGCTGTCGCCCGAAGAGGCGCAGGCGCTGAATGTCGGCGAAGGTGACCCGGTTCGCTGTGTCACGCTGTCGCCCAAGGAGACTATCTAAATGACAACGTTGTGCATCAATGGCAACTGGCTGGCTGGCGAAGGCGAGCCGATGAAGAAAACCAACCCGGCTACCGCCGAAGTAATCTGGGAGGGCCAGGGCGCTTCCGCCGCTCAGGTCGACGCGGCGGTCGCCGCCGCCCGCGGCGCCTTCAAGGCCTGGTCGCGCACTCCCTTCGACAAGCGCGTGGCCATCGCCCGCCGCTTCGGCGAACTGCTGGCCGCCAACAAGAACGCATTGGCCGAGGTGATCGCCAAGGAAACCGGCAAGCCGATGTGGGAGGCACTGACCGAAGTCACCACCATGGTCAACAAGGTGGATATCTCGGTCAAGTCGTACCAGGAGCGTACCGGCGAGCGCGCCGCCGCCATGGGTGACGCCCAGGCGGTACTGCGCCACAAGCCGCACGGCGTGGTGGCGGTATTCGGCCCGTACAATTTCCCGGGCCACCTGCCCAACGGCCATATCGTGCCGGCGCTCCTGGCCGGCAATACGGTGATCTTCAAGCCGTCCGAGCTGACGCCGTGGACTGCCGAGGAAACCGTCAAGCTGTGGCTGCAAGCCGGCCTGCCGGCCGGGGTGATCAACCTGACGCAGGGCGCCAAGGAAACCGGCATCGCGCTGGCCAACCATCCCGGTCTGGACGGCCTGTTCTTTACCGGCAGCTCGGCGACCGGCAACCTGCTGCACCGGACCTTCGGCGGCCAGCCGGAGAAAATCCTGGCGCTGGAAATGGGCGGCAACAATCCGCTGATCGTCGAAGGCGTCAAGGATGTCGATGCCGCGGTGCATCATGTGATCCAGTCGGCCTTCGTGTCCGCCGGCCAGCGCTGCACCTGCGCCCGACGCCTGCTGGTGCCGGCCGGCGCCTGGGGCGATGCCTTCCTCGCCCGTCTGGTCGAGGTGGCGGCCCAGCTGCGTGTCGGCAAGTACGACGACGAACCGGCCCCGTTCATGGGCTCGGTGATTTCCAACGCCGCCGCCGAGGCGCTGCTCAAGGCGCAGGCCACCTTGCGCGACGCCGGCGGCAAGGTGCTGCTGGAAATGCGCCGCCTGTCCGAGACCGGCGCCATCCGGTCGCCGGGCATCAGCGACGTCACCGCGGCGGGCCAGCTGCCAGACGAAGAGTTCTTCGGCCCTATGCTGCAGGTCACCCGCTATCAGGATTTCGACGAAGCGATCGAGAGGGTGGTCGCCGGCCTGCAGAAAAAAAGCCGCGTGATGAGTCCAAAGGAAAAAAAGACCGTGGCGTACCATGAATCCGGGCACGCGCTGGTGGCGGAACTTGTCCCGGGCGCCGATCCGGTGGCGAAGATCTCCATTATCCCCCGCGGCATCGCGGCCCTCGGCTATACCCAGCAGTTGCCGACGGAGGATCGCTACCTGCTGACTCGATCCGAATTGTTAGCGCGTATTTACGTCCTTCTGGGCGGACGGGTCGCCGAGGAGATGATCTTCGGCGATATCTCGACGGGCGCGCAGAACGATCTCCAGCGCGCCACCGAGATCGCCCGCACGATGGTGACCCAATTCGGTATGAGCGAAAAATTGGGTCTGGTGGCGCTGGAGGGACCGCGCACGCCGCTCTTCCTGCCGATCCCGATGCAAAGCGCCAAGGAATACAGCGACGAGACCGCCCGCATCAT
>JACPUY010000332.1 GCA_016192025.1 Pseudogulbenkiania sp.
TATCCGCGAAGGGCATCCGATTTCCCGGGCGATGCACAGCAACGGGCTGACCACACCGGTGGCCCTGCGCATGCTGCGGGTCGGCGAACGCACCGGACAGATGGGCGGGATGATGGAACGCATCGCCAGTTTCTACGAAGAGGAAATGGCCCAGGCCGTGGAGCGCTTCACCCGCTTGTTCGAGCCGGTGCTGATGGCCTTTATCGGGCTGGTGATCGGGGGCGTCGTCATTCTGATGTACCTCCCCGTGTTCGAACTGGCCGGGAGTATCCAATGAGCAGCGATCTGTCCCAAGTGCCGGAAACGCCGGCCAGGTTTTCCGCCGAACAACTGCAGCGCGCACGCGAGGAAGCCCGGCGCCACGAACGGTCGCCGCTGGACGTGCTGGAAGAGCAGGCTGGCCTGGCGCCGGAACGCTTCATCCAGATGCTGGCCGCGACCTTTCACTATCCCGCCCTGACGATGGCCGATCTCGACCGCTTGCAACCCGCCTTCGAGGTCATCCCCTACGCCGAGGCAGTGCGCCACGAGTGCGTGGCGTGCCGCGACGACAGCGATGAACTGCTGGTGCTGTTTGCCGATCCGCTCAACGCCGGCTTGCAGGCCTGGGCCGATCATGTCGTGGCCCGGCCGGCGCGCTGGTGCCTGGTGCACCGGGCCGATCTGGGTGCCTTCCTGACGCGTCACGAGGCCTCATGGCGTGCCGTCGACGTCCTCCTGGCCGGCGACACCAGCCAGGCCGAAGCCGCCCCCTCGGTCGAGGATATTTCGTACAAGTCGATCAGCGAAGACACCAGCCAGGTCGTCAAGCTGGTGCATTCGATCATCTACGACGCCTTGAAGGGCGGCGCCAGCGATATCCACCTGGAGAGCGATGGCAGCGGACTGGTGATGAAGTACCGCATCGACGGCGTGCTCGGGGCGGTCGGCAGCCTGAACGGCGTCGATCTGGCCGAGCAGGTGGTGTCGCGCGTCAAGGTGATGTCCGAGCTGGACATCGCCGAACGGCGCATTCCGCAGGATGGCCGCTTCAAGATCGCCATGCAGGGGCGCGAGGTGGATTTCCGCGTCTCCATCATGCCGAGCATTTTCGGCGAGGACGCCGTGCTGCGCATTCTGGACCGACGCACGCTGACCGATCAGATGCAGGGGCTGCGGCTGGATAGCCTGGGCTTTGATGCCGCGTCGATCGAGGAGATCCGCCGCTACGTTCATGAACCCTACGGCATGGTGCTGGTGACCGGGCCGACCGGCAGCGGCAAGACCACGACGCTGTACGCGGCGGTGACCGAAATCAACACCGGCCACGACAAGATCGTCACCATCGAAGACCCGGTCGAGTACCAGTTGCCGGGCGTGCTGCAAATCCAGGTCAACGAGAAAAAGGGGCTGACCTTTGCCCGCGGCCTGCGTTCCATCCTGCGCCACGATCCGGACAAGATCCTGGTGGGCGAGATCCGCGATACCGAGACGGCGCAGATCGCGGTCCAGGCCGCCCTGACCGGCCACCTGGTATTCACCACGGTGCACGCCAACAACGTGTTCGACGTGATCGGGCGCTTCGTCCACATGGGCGTCGACCCCTACAGTTTCGTTTCGGCGCTGAACTGCATCTTCGCCCAGCGTTTGGTGCGGCTGAACTGCCCGTTCTGCGCGCAGCCGGAGCAGCCGGACGCGCAGCTGCTGGCCTTGTCCGGTTTGCCGCCGGGGCTGGCCGCCGGGGCCGAGTTCCGCAGCGGCCGCGGCTGCGGCCACTGCCGCGGTACCGGCTACAAGGGCCGCAAGGCGATCGGCGAGATGCTGCGCCTGACCGACGAGATCCGCGAGCTGATCGTGGCGCGCGAGCCGATACGGCGCATCAAGGAGGTGGCTCGGCGCAACGGCACGCGCTTTCTGCGCGAGGCGGCGGTCGAGCTGGTCAAGCGTGGGGAAACCACTTTACAGGAAATCAACCGTGTCACTTTCGTTGCATGATCGGGTCAAGATGGCGCTGTGCCCCGACCGGGTGATCCTGGCGCGTCTTTCCCATGGCCTTCACTCCCACCTGCTTGCCAAGCGCATCGTGGCCTGCCCCGAGGCCGGCACCGAACCGGGCTGGCGGCCGGCGGTAGAGGTCTTGCGCAGCACGCTAAAGGAGCCGGAGTGGCAACAGGCAGCGGGAACGCTGGTGATTTCCAACCACTTCGTCCGCTATCTGCTGGTGCCGTGGAACGACCAGCTGAGCACCCCGGAAGAGTGGCAGGCCATGGTGCAGCATTGCTTTCATCAGGTCTATGGCGAGGTCGCCGAGCATTGGGCGTGCCGCTGGAGCGGGGGAGGCTTCGGCATGCCGCTGATCGCCAGTGCGATCGATCCGGAACTGCTGGTGGCGCTGCACCAGGTGGCGCAGGAAACCGGGATGAAGCTGGATTCGGTGCAGCCCTACCTGATGTCGGCCTTCAACTACTGGCGCCGCCGGATGATCAGCGACAACGGCTGTTTCCTGCTGACCGAACCGGGACGCGTCTGTCTGGCCTGTTTCCATGACAAGCAGTGGAGTGGGCTGGTGTTCGAACAATTGCCTGACGATGTCGCCGCGGCGCTGCCCGACCTGTTGCAGCGGATGTTGCTGCGACTCGAAGGGGGCCCGTTGCCGGATGACATCTTTGCCTTTGCCGCCGAGGTGCCGGAGACGGTGTTGCAGCGTGAGAGCGGACCGACGATCCGGCCCCTGGCGCTGGAGCCGCTGCCCGGGCTGCCGCCGGAAGCCGGCCCGGAGTATGCCATGGCGTTGACGGGAGACTGAGCATGCACGCAATCGAGCTGGATTATGTGCGTAAACGCAGCGGCAGCTCCGGCAAGACGGCACTGCTGTTGCTGGCGGCACTGGTCGTGCTGCTGGCGAGCGCCTGGCATTACCTGGCGATGGAGGGCGAGGTTGCTAGCAGCGAGCAGGCCGTCTCGGCCAAGCGACAGACGTTGCAGCGGCTGCAGCCGGTCCCCGATCGCCCGCGGGAGAAGGGGCTCGAGCAGGCCATCGAGCA
>JACPUY010000333.1 GCA_016192025.1 Pseudogulbenkiania sp.
CGCCCCAACGTCGGCAAGTCGACGCTGATGAATCACCTGATCGGCCAGAAGGTCAGCATCACCTCGAAGAAGGCGCAGACCACACGCCACCGCGTCAACGGCATCCACACCGAAGAGACGGCGCAGTTCGTGTTCGTCGATACCCCCGGTTTCCAGACCTTCCACAAGGGTGCGCTGAACGAGGTGCTCAACCGCAGCGTGAAGGAAACGCTGTCGGACGTGGATTGCGTACTGTTCGTGATCGAAGCGATGCGCTGGACCGGCGCCGACAAGGAGCTGCTGCCGCTGCTGCCCAAGCACACCCCGGTGATGCTGGTGATCAACAAGCTGGACAAGGCCAAGGACAAGCTGGCGCTGACCGAATTCATCGAGACGGTGCGGGCCGATTTCGCCTTTGCCGACGTCGAGGTGGTCAGCGCCAAGCACGGCCAGCGCCTCGCCGAACTGCTCGACAAGGTGCGTCCGCGCTTGCCGGAATCGATGCCGCTCTACCCGGAAGACATGGTGACCGACAAGAGCGAACGCTTCCTCGCCGCCGAGATCGTGCGCGAGAAGCTGTTCCGCTACCTGGGCGAGGAACTGCCGTATTCGATGAACGTGGAAGTGGAGCAATTCGAGCTCGATGGCGCCTTGCGCCGTATCCATATCGCGGTGCTGGTCGACAAGGAAGGCCAGAAAGGCATCCTGATCGGCAAGGGCGGCGAGAAGCTGAAGAAGATTTCGACCGAAGCCCGCCTCGACATGGAAAAGCTGTTCGACGGCAAGGTGTACCTGGAGGTGTGGGTCAAGGTCAAGAGTGGCTGGGCGGACGACGTGCGCTTCCTCAAGGAATTTGGTCTGCACTGATCATGCCCCCCTCCTTGCCTGTACCGCCGTACTGGACCGTGATCTTTTCCACGCAGCGTAGCCCGGCGGAGCAGGGTTATGCCGAGATGGCCGAGCGCATGATGCGCCTGGCCAGTGTGCAGCCGGGCTTTCTCGGCGTGGAAAGCTCCCGTGACGAAAACGGTTTCGGCATTACCGTGTCTTATTGGGATAGCGTGGAGGCGATTGCCACCTGGCGCCATCATGCCGAGCACATGGTCGCCCAGCGCTTTGGGTGCGAGGCCTGGTACCAGGCCTTCTCGCTGAAGGTGGCGCGCGTTGAGCGCGCCCACGACTTTCCGAATCTGACAGACGATGAGCCAGGGCCGGGTTGACCGCCAGCCAGCCTACGTGCTGCACGCCCAGCCGTACCGCGAAACCAGTCTGCTGCTGGACGTGCTGACGCGCACGCACGGGCGCATTGCGCTGGTGGCGCGCGGTGCGCGCCGGCCCCGCTCCGACCTGCGCGGCGTGCTGCTGCCGTTCCAGCCGCTGCTGCTGGCCTGGTTCGGCAAGAACGAGGTGCGCACCCTGCACACGGCCGAATGGCAGGGCGGGGTGCCGCAACTGTCCGGCCTGCCGCTGGTGTGTGGGTTTTATCTCAACGAACTGTTGATCAAGCTGACCGCGCGCGACGACCCGCATCCGGAAACGTTCGGGGTTTACGCCGAGGCGGTCAGCGGGCTGGCATCGGGCCAGCCGCTGTCGTCGGTGTTGCGCCGCTTTGAACTGGGCCTGGTGCGTACGCTGGGCTATGCGCCGCAATTCGACGCCGATGCCGCTGGCCGGCCGGTGGAGGCGGATCTGGCCTACCTTTGCGGTCCCGAGCAGGCGCCGCAGCGCTGGCACGGCGAGCCGGTGCCGGCGGAGCAACGGGTCATCGCCGGCCGCGCCCTGCTGGCCATGGCCGGCGGCGACTTTACCGAGCTGTCGACGCGGCGCGAAGCGCGCAGCCTGATGCGACTTTTTCTGGGGCGGCTCCTGGGGGCGCAGTCACTGGCGACCCGCGAGCTGCTGCAATCAATCAGTGCCCTGGGCGACTGAGACTCCCCCGAGGGCGATGGAGTACACGATGATTCTGTTGGGTGTGAATATCGACCACGTGGCCACCTTGCGCCAGGCGCGTGGCACCCGTTACCCGAGTCCGGTCGAAGCCGCGCTGGTGGCCGAAACGGCGGGCGCCGACCTGATCACCCTGCACCTGCGCGAAGACCGCCGCCACATCCAGGACGCCGACGTGGTGGCGATGCGCCAGGTGATCAAGACGCGCATGAACCTGGAGATGGCGCTGACCGACGAGATGCTGGCCAACGCTCTGCAGGTCAAGGCGGACGACGTCTGCCTGGTGCCGGAAAAGCGCGAGGAGATCACTACCGAAGGCGGTCTCGACGTGATTCGCCATTTCGACCAGGTGCGTGACTACACCCAAGCGCTGAATGAGGCAGGCATCCGCGTGTCGCTGTTCATCGACCCGGACAGCCAGCAGATCGAAGCGGCGCATGACGCCGGCGCCAGGGTGATCGAGCTGCATACCGGCGCCTACGCCGACGCGGTGCATCAGGCCGAACGCGAGCGGGAGCTCACGCGAGTGCGCGAGGCGGCAGTGTTCGCTTCGCACCTCGACTTCGTGGTCAACGCCGGCCATGGCCTGTCGTATCACAACGTCAAACCGGTGGCGGCGATTGCCGAAATCGCCGAACTGAACATCGGCCACGCCATCGTCAGCCAGGCACTGTTCGTCGGCTTTCCCGAGGCTGTGCGCTCGATGAAGGCGCTGATGACCGAAGGCCGGCGCGACGCGCACCTTTAAAAGCCAGATCCGAGATGATCTACGGTATCGGCACCGACCTGGTCGCCGTCGCGCGCATGCAGGCCCTGCTGGCCCGCTGGGGCGACAAGGCCGGGCGGCGCATCCTAGCCCCCTCCGAACTGGCGGCTTTTGCCACCAGCGGTGACCCTGCGCGTCTGCTGGCCAAGCGTTTCGCCGTCAAGGA
>JACPUY010000338.1 GCA_016192025.1 Pseudogulbenkiania sp.
CAAATCCGCGTGCACCAGCACCTGGACATCGGCCAGGGCGAAATCGACTGGGACGTGTTCTTCCGCACTCTGGCCGAGGTGGGCTTCGACGGCGTGCTGTCGTCCTGCGTGTTCGCCTGGGAAGAACGCGCCGAAGAGTCCTCGCGTTTCATGCGCGGCGAGATCCAGCGCTATCTCGACAAATACCCGCGCCGCTGAGCCGCGCCCCTTCACTATTCATCGGAATCTTCCACCCATGAGCATCCATATCACGAGCGCCCCTTGCTGCTGGGGCGTGGACGACGTCAAGAACCCGCACCTGCCGAGCTGGAAACAGGTACTCGGCGAGGCCAGCCAGGCCGGCTACAAGGGCATCGAGCTCGGTCCCTACGGCTACATCCCGCTGGACATCGAGACCGCGTCGCAGGAGCTGAACCAGAACAGCCTGAGCATCGTGGCCGGTACCATCTTCGACGACCTGGTCTCGCCGGAGAACGGCGCCAACCTGATCCGCCAGACGCACGAGATCTGCGGCCTCATCCGTCAGTTGCCCAAGCTGCCCACCGAGGCGGGCCAGCGCTTTGCCGCGCCTTACCTGGTGGTGATGGACTGGGGTCATGACGAGCGCGACTACGCTGCAGGGCATTCCGACATGGCGCCCCGGCTGAACGCCGAACAGTGGGCCACCCTGGTCGGCCACATCCGCCAGATCGCCGAGCTGTCCTGGCGCGAGTACGGCATCCGCACCGTCATCCATCCGCACGCCGGCGGCTACATCGAGTTCGCCGACGAGATCGAGCAGATCATGCGCGACATCCCGCACGAGGTGGCCGGCCTGTGCCTGGACACCGGACACACTTACTACTCGGGCATGGACCCGGCCGAGTGGCTGCGCCAGTACGCCGACCGCCTCGACTACGTGCACTTCAAGGACATCGACCGCGCGGTCTTCGACCGGGTGATGGGCAAGCGCATCCGCTTCTTCGAAGCCTGCGGCGAGGGCGTGATGTGCTCGATCGGCAAGGGCGTGCTGGACTACGACGGCATCAAACAGGCGCTGGCCGACATCGGCTACCAGGGCTACATCACCGTGGAACAGGAGCGCGACCCGCGCAACTCGGGTTCGGTGCTCGACGACGTCACGGCCAGCCTGAATTTCCTCAAGGGCGTGGGTTTTCATTGAGAGCCCCAGGAAACGGCGGCGCCGTTTCCTCCCCCAAAAGCGATAAGAACACTTAGGGCGGCCCGGCATTTTCCTGATAGCCACCGCCCTCCACTCCTTGGAGCAAGAAAATGATCAACGGTGAAAAACTCATCCCGGCCCCAATCCGCTGGGCCATGGTAGGTGGCGGCAAAGGCAGCCAGATCGGCTACATCCACCGCTCTGCCGCGCTGCGCGACAACGTCTTCCAGCTGGTAGCCGGCGCCTTCGACATCGATCCGGCACGCGGCCGCGAGTTTGGCGCGAACCTGGGGGTAGACCCGGAACGCTGCTATCCCGACTACGCCACGATGTTCGCCGAGGAGGCCAAACGCCCGGACGGCATTCAGGCCGTCTCGATCGCCACGCCAAACGGCACCCACTTTGCCATTTGCAAGGCGGCGCTGAATGCCGGGCTGCACGTGGTGTGCGAAAAGCCGCTTTGTTTCACGACGGAGGAAGCCGAAGAGCTGCACCGCTTGGCCATCGAGAAGAAGAAGGTCGTCGGCGTGACCTATGGCTATGCCGGACACCAGCTGATCGAACAGGCAAGAGAGATGATTGCCCGCGGCGACCTCGGCGAGATCCGCATCGTGCAGATGCAGTTCGCACACGGCTTCCACAGCGAGGCCGTGGAGGAAGCCAACCCCGCCACGCGCTGGCGAGTGGACCCGAAAGTCGCCGGTCCCAGCTACGTGCTGGGCGACGTCGGCACCCACCCGCTCTACCTCTCGGAGGTCATGCTGCCGGATCTCAAGATCAAGCGCCTGATGTGCTCGCGCCAGAGCTTCGTCAAGAGCCGTGCGCCGCTGGAGGACAACGCCTTCACCATCATGGAGTACGACAGCGGCGCCGTCGGTTACGTGTGGTCGTGTGCCGTCAATGCCGGCTCCATGCACGGGCAGAAGGTTCGCGTGATCGGCTCCAAGGCCAGCATCGAATGGTGGGATGAGCGGCCCAACCAGATGACCTTCGAGGTGCAGGGCGAGCCGGTGCGCATCCTGGAACGCGGCATGGGCTACCTGCACCCGGCGGCGCTGCACGACGACCGTATCGGCGGCGGCCACCCGGAGGGCCTGTTCGAAGCCTGGTCCAACCTGTACTACCGCTTCGCGCAGGCGATGGACGCCAGCGACCGGGGCGACCAGGCCGCGCTGCAGGCCATCCGCTACCCCGACATCCACGCCGGTGTCGAAGGGGTGAGGTGGGTAGAAAATTGTGTCCGTTCCGCCGATAGCGGTGGCACCTGGGTTGATTATCGCTAAGCGCTAAACGTTTCTCACTTTCGGCCTTGGAGCTGGCAAGCATCATTTGCCGGCTCCATTTTTCTTCCCAACATCTGAAAACCATCACTGGCCCTCATGGGCTTTCTTAGCAATTCTCCCGCGTATAAATGGCGATAGCCGCCTGCATCGAGAGCAATTTATCAACACCGCGCCCAAAATGATTGGCCAGAATATTCAGGGCGGATAATGCTTCGAGCTCGGGATTTTGATCGATCACCGCATCGATGGCCCCTTCTTTTAGAAGAGACTTTCTGTCAACAGTCAGCTCATGCGTGATCACCACCGTGTCATGCTCGCGCCCGAGCCGTTTGATCCCCTCGACGATACTGCGGTCGCCCGTCGAAAGATTGTAAATGCCATTGATAGCGGGGTTTTGACGAAGCACCTTATGCACTAGCGATCCAGCCACTTCGGGCTGTTCGCGCGTCTCAAGCACGGCGTCCAGCTCGCAGCCGGGATAGCGCTCTGCCAATACCTGGCGAAATCCCGCTTCACGCTCTCCTTGATCGGTGAAGCTGTGCAAACCAGAAACAATGGCGATCTTGCCGCCGGCCTCACCCAAAAAACGTCCCATCAAATCACCGGCCGCACGCCCTGCGGAATGATTGTCCAGCCCGACATAAGCCATTCTTCCACTCGACGGCAGATCAGAGGCCATGGTGATCACCGGGATCGCCGCCGTGACCTTTTCCATCACCCGTTCAATCAAAGGATCGGCTGGCAGAATGACGATCAAAGCATCTTGTGATTTTGGCAGACGCGCCAAGAGCTTGGCCGTTCCGGCCAGGTCCAGGACGTCGTAATAATATTGGGTAATCTGAATATTGGAGCTGAAGTAAACATCATTCGCCCTGATGAATGCCCGCTGCAACGCCGCATAGAAAGGGTTGGATGGGGCTTGCATCAAAACGCCAATTCGGAGCGTTCTTGTTGGCCGCCGCTCCAGGTCCCGATCCAGTTTGAGCTTGCGCGCCCACTCAAGGACTTTCCGTTCTTTTTCTGCACTTACTCCCCCTCTCCCATTCAGCACCCTGTCCACGGTTGCCAGGCTAACGCCTGCTGCGATGGCGACATCTGCTGCGACAGTCTTTTTCCGCATTATCTACAGCCCCAAATCAGGAAAGGCACTCGCCCCGGAATTCCGCTGACGAGCGGTCATGATCGAAAAACCATCTTGATATAAGCCCTGGCATTCTGCCAGTGCCCCGTTTCCCGCCACGCGGCGCCACCCAGGTAATGAACGCATGGCGCTAGGCGGGCGCAAAGGTCAGCAGTTTTCCCTCAGATAGATGCCGATCGGGGTGTGCGTACGGATGTCCTGCTCATCGTGGCGCCCAAAATGCCGGGCCAGCAGCTTCACCGCCGTCATGGCCTCGAGTTCCGGGTTCTGGTCGAGAACCACGTCGATCACGCCTTCCTGCAGCAGGGCCTTGCGCTCGAGCGTGAGCTCGTGGGTGATGAACACCGTGTGCTCCGCGCAGCGGTAGGCCCTGAGCGCCTCGGCAATGCTGCGGTCGCCGGTGGACAGGTTGTAGATGCCGGCCACCCGCGACTTCTCCCGCAGGATGTTGCCCACCAGTTCGCCCGCCCGTTCCGGCCGCTCCCAGGTTTCGACCACCGCCAGCAGCCGGCATTGCGGGTAGCGCTCCGCCAGCACCGAGCGGAACCCCATTTCGCGCTCGCCCTGGCCGATGAAGCTCTGCATGCCGGACACCACCACGATATCGCCCCCCGGAGCCCCGACGTAGCGCCCCATCAGTTCCCCGGCCGTCCGCCCTGCGGCACGGTTGTCCAGGCCGACGTAGGCCAGCTTTTCCGGCAGCGGCAGGTCCGACACCATGGTGACCACCGGCATCCGCGCGGCGATCTTGCGCAGTTCCTCCATAGTCAGGGGATGGTCCGGCAGGATCACAATCAGCGCATCGTGCTTCTGGGCGACCTTGGCCAGCAAGGTGGCCGTTTCCTTCGGGGCCGTGACGTCGAAGTAATGCAGCGCGATCTGGATGCTGGCGCCGGCGTAGAGCGCGTTGGCCTTGACGAAGGTTTGCTGCAGCGCTTCGTAGAACGGGTTGGCCGGATGCTGCATCACCACACCGAAGCGCACGATGCGCGTCGGCTGCCGCTCGAGGTTGCGGTCGAGCTGCAACTTTCTGGCCCATTCCAGCACCCGTTTCTCTTTATCGGGACTGACCCCACCACGCCCGTTGAGCACACGGTCCACCGTGGCCGAACTCACCCCTGCCGCTGCCGCCACATCGGTCAGGCTGGCTTTCTTCCCCATGATCAGTCTCTCGTTCACTTTTGATTGAAATCAATCAAAACTCTCGTTGAGTTGATGATTTTAATTCAATACATTGGTCGTGTCCAACAAGACAATATTCATTGGAGGAAGACAACGATGCATACCCCATCCCGGTTTCGCGTGGCGGTCAGCCCGCTCTCGTGGACCAACGACGTGCTGGAAGATCTGGGCAACGACACCCCGCTGGAGCAATGCCTGAGCGAAGCCGCTACCGCCGGCTACGCCGGCACCGAGTTGGGACGGAAGTTTCCGTGCGAGGCCCAGCTGCTCCAGCCCATCCTGGACCAGCACGCGCTGCAGCTGGCCTCCGGCTGGCATTCCGGCTTCCTGGCCGAACGCAGCGTCGAGGCGGAAATGGATGCCGTGGCGCCGCATGCCCAACTGCTGCAGGCACTCGGCGCCAAGGTGATGGTCTACGGCGAGTGTGGCGTGATGGTGCCGAAGGCGCCGCTCGACATACCGATGTCGACACGCCTGACGCTGTCCGCCGCGGACATGGCCGCCTACGCCGACCGTCTCACCCGCTTTGCGCAATGGCTGGACGAGCACTACGGCCTGCGCCTTGCCTACCATCACCACCTGATGATGGTGGCCGAAAC
>JACPUY010000339.1 GCA_016192025.1 Pseudogulbenkiania sp.
CTGGGCCTCGCCGCCGGACAAGGTGTTGGCGCAACGATCCAGCGACAGATAGTCGAGTCCCACATTGATCAGGAAGTCGAGGCGGTTACTGATTTCGACAATGATCTTTCGCGCGATCTGCTCGCGTTGCCCGTGCAGCGAAAGCTGATCGAAGAACTTCTTGCAGGCCCCCAGCGCGAGTGCGCTAAGTGCATGCAGGGGCTGGCCCGCGATCAGGACTGCCCGTGCTTCGGCACGCAGACGCGCGCCTTGGCAGGATGGGCAGGTACGGGTGCTGCGATACTTGGATAGTTCTTCCCGCACCGCGAGCGAGTCCGTGTCGCGGTAGCGTCGCGCCAGGTTGGGGATGATGCCCTCGAACGGGTGTGTTTTCTGCACGCTGCGTCCGCTGTCGGACTGATAGTGGAACGCGATGGCCTCGCGTCCCGAGCCTTGCAGCACGACCTCGCGCGTGGCCTGGGGTAGCTCGGCAAAGGGCGTATCGACATCAAAGCCGTAGTGCCGGGCGAGGCTGGTGATGAGTTGGAAGTAGAACTGGTTGCGCCTGTCCCAGCCCCGCACCGCGCCTGCCGCCAGCGATAGCTCCGGGTGTGCGACCACGCGTGCCGGGTCGAAGAAGTCGATATGTCCCAGCCCTTCGCACTGGGCGCAGGCGCCGGCCGGGTTGTTGAACGAGAACAGACGTGGTTCGAGTTCCGGCAGGGCGTAGCTGCACACCGGGCAGGCGAAGCGTGCCGAAAAAGCGTGGCAGTTGCCGTCGTCCATGTTGATCGCCATGGCGCGCCCGTCGGCTAGCGCGAGAGCGGTTTCGAAGGACTCGGCGAGGCGCCCGCGCTGGTCCGGTCTGACTTTCACGCGGTCGATCACCACTTCGACCGAGTGGCGTTTGTTCTTGTCGAGCGCGGGGCAGGCGTCAAGCTCATGCACTTCGCCGTCGATGCGTGCCCGCACGTAACCCTGGGCGCGCAGCTCGGCGAACATTTCGTGCTGCTCGCCCTTGCGATCCGCGACCAGCGGCGCCAGTATCATCAGCCGGGTGTCGGCGGGCAGGGCGAGCGCGTGGTCCACCATCTGCGCGACCGATTGGGCTTCAAGCACCTGGTCGGGGTGGTCTGGGCAGTGCGGCGTCCCGGCCCGGGCATAGAGCAGCCGCAGGTAGTCGTGGACTTCCGTAACGGTGCCGACGGTCGAACGCGGGTTGTGGCTGGTGGCTTTCTGCTCGATCGAGATCGCTGGAGAGAGTCCTTCGATCAGGTCGACGTCGGGCTTTTCCATCAACTGCAAGAACTGCCGCGCGTAGGCGGACAGCGACTCCACGTAGCGGCGCTGGCCTTCGGCGTAGAGCGTGTCGAAAGCGAGCGACGACTTGCCGGAGCCGGACAGGCCGGTAATCACGATCAGGCGGTTGCGCGGCAGATCGAGGTCGATGCCGCGAAGATTATGGGTGCGGGCGCCGCGTATGCGGATATCGTTCATGGGGCGGACGTGACCGGGGAGCGCAACGTTGCACTATACGAGAGAATTGGCACGCGGAACAAACCACGTAAGTGCAGGTGCTAGAATCCACCCTTTTGAGACTGTGTCCCATGTCCGTTTCCGAGCATGACTCCATGACGTCAGCAGAGTGGCGCGCCGGTGTCAGCCTGGCCGCTATTTTCGGGCTGCGTATGCTCGGCTTGTTCCTGATCCTGCCGGTGTTCGCCGTGCACGCGCGGACCATTCCGGGAGGGGATGATCTGACCCTGGTGGGGCTGGCCATCGGGGCATATGGCCTCACCCAGGCATGCCTGCAGATTGCGTTCGGCGCGGCATCCGATCGCTGGGGACGCAAGCCGGTGATCATCGCCGGGCTGGTCGTTTTCTTCGTCGGCTGCGTGGTCGCGGCGCTGGCCGACACCATCCACATGGTCATCGTCGGGCGGGTGCTGCAGGGTGCGGGCGCGATCTCGGCGGCGGTGGTCGCGCTGGCGGCGGATCTGACGCGCGACCAGCACCGCACCAAGGTTATGGCGATGATAGGCGCGAGCATAGGCGCGGTGTTCGCGATCTCCATGGTCGCGGCGCCGCTGCTGTACGCGGCGGTGGGCATGGATGGCATATTCTGGTTCACCGCGCTCCTGGCGCTGGGCGCGATCCTGGTGGTGCTGTACGTGGTGCCGGATGCGCCTCCGGTGCCGCGTGCCAACGGCGGACGTTTTGTCGATGTGCTGCGTGACGGGCAGTTGATGCGGCTGAACTTCGGCGTGTTCGCTCTGCACCTGATGCAGACCACGATGTGGGTGCTGGTGCCGGGCGCGCTGGTCGCCAGCGCCGGGCTGCCGCTGGCCGAGCACTGGAAGGTATACCTGCCGGTGGTGCTGCTGTCGTTCGTGATCATGGTGCCGGCGGTGATCGTCGCCGAGCGTCGCGACGCGATGAAGCTGGTGTTCAACGCCTCGGTGGTCCTGCTGGTGCTGGTGCAGGCCGGTCTCTATCTGTTCGGCCAGAGCCTGTACGGACTGGCGCTGTGGCTGACGCTGTTTTTCGTTGCTTTCAACGTCCTCGAAGCCACCCAGCCGTCATGGATATCCAAAGTTGCCCCCGCGACCGCGAAGGGTACGGCGTTGGGTGTGTACAATACCCTGCAGTCCGCCGGGTTGTTTCTCGGCGGGGTGCTGGGCGGCTATGTCGGCCAGCATTTCGGCAACGGCGCGGTCAACCTGGTTTGCGCATTGATTGCCATGGTCTGGTTTGCACTTGCATTAACGATGACGCCGCCGCCGCGCCGCGTCGAACCGGCGGTGACGGTCTGATCACCCCACTTTTACATATAGGAGAACGGAATGGCATCCGTTAACAAGGTCATTCTGATAGGTAACCTGGGCAAGGACCCGGAAACGCGTTATGCGCCC
>JACPUY010000340.1 GCA_016192025.1 Pseudogulbenkiania sp.
CTGTTCGACTTCGACAAGGCTGCACTGCGTGCCGACGCCAAGAACGAACTGGATCCGCTGGTTAACCGCCTGAAGGGCGATGCCAACCTGAAGTCCGTCGAAGTGGCCGGTCATACCGACTACCTGGGTTCGGAAAAATACAACCAGGCCCTGTCGCAGAAGCGCGCCGATGCCGTGAAGAATTACTTCGTGGCCGCGGGCGTACCGGCCGAGAAGGTGAGCTCCGTCGGCAAGGGCGAAACCGAAGCCAAGCTGACCGAAGAGTGCAAGACCAAGAAGCTCAAGAAGAAAGCCGACCGCAACGCTTGCCTGGAAGGTGACCGTCGCGTCGAGCTGACCATCGACACCTTCAAGGAATCGGTGATCCAGAAGTAATGCTGGCCGGCACCGGTGCAAGAAAAAGCCCTGCTATGGCAGGGCTTTTTTGTTTTTGCCGCACAGACTGAATGGCTGGACGCTCGCCGGTGTCGACCGCTACAATTGGAAGTTTTCGGAATGCAGAACGGGTGATGCAGGTATTCCTTGGAGATCCTCGCCGCTTTGGCTTGCCGGCCTGTGCTTTGACCATCGGCAATTTCGATGGCGTACACATGGGGCATCAGAACATGCTGGCCCGCTTGCGTGCGGAAGCGGATGCCCGTGATTTGCCTACGGCCTTACTGACGTTTGAGCCACACCCCCGCGAATTCTTCGCGCGCGCCAATCCTCCCGCCCGGCTGTCCACCTTGCGCGACAAGGTGCTGTTTCTGCGCCAGTTCGGCCAGGTCGATTACCTGTTCGTTTATCGCTTCAACCACCGTTTTTCGCGCATGGCCGCGCAGGATTTCGTGCGCGGGGTCTTGGTCGAGCAGTTGCAGGCCCGTTACCTGCTGATCGGTGACGACTTTCAGTTCGGTGCCGACCGCAAGGGCGATTTCCGGCTGCTGTCAGCCTGTGCCGACTTTGTCACCGAGGCCATGCCGTCGGTGCTGGTGCAGGGTGAGCGCGCCTCGAGCACGCGGGTGCGTGAATGCCTGGCCGCCGGTGACCTGGCGGCCGCCCAGCGCCTGCTCGGGAGACCGTATCAGTTGTCCGGGCGCGTCATGCACGGCAAGAAGCTGGGGCGGACCATCGGTTTCCCGACCGTCAACATCCATCTGCCGCACCGCAAGCCGGCGCTACAGGGGGTGTTCGTGGTCGAAGTGGATACGCCGGACGGGCGCAAGGGCGGGGTGGCCAGCCTCGGGCTGAATCCCACGGTCAGCCACACCCCGGACTACAAGCTGGAAGTGCACCTGTTCGATTATGCCGGCGATCTCTACGGCCGGCGCCTGAGCGTGCGTTTCCTGAAGAAATTGCGCGATGAAGTGCGTTACGACAATTTGACTGAACTGGTAGCCCAGATCGAACGCGATGCTGCCAGTGCCAAAACCTATTTGACCAGTTTGCAGCGAGAGCAGGCATGAGTATCGATTACCGCAAGACCGTCAACCTCCTGGATACCCCGTTCCCGATGCGCGGAGATCTGGCGAAACGCGAGCCGGGCTGGCTCAAGCGCTGGAGCGAGCAGAAACGCTACGACAAGCTGAGGAAGCTCGCCGTCGGGCGTCCCAAGTTCATCCTGCACGACGGCCCGCCGTACGCCAACGGCGACATCCATATCGGCCACGCGGTCAACAAGGTGCTCAAGGACATCATCGTCCGCTCCAAGACGCTGGCGGGTTTCGACGCGCCCTACGTGCCGGGCTGGGATTGCCACGGTCTGCCGATCGAACTGATGGTGGAAAAGCTGCACGGCAAGAACATTCCCGCCTCCAAGTTCCGCGAACTGTGCCGCGAATACGCGCACGAGCAGATTGCGCGCCAGAAGAAGGATTTCATCCGTCTCGGCGTGCTGGGCGACTGGGACAACCCCTACCTGACCATGGACTTCAAGACCGAGGCGGACATCGTGCGCACGCTCGGCAAGATCCATCAGAACGGCTACCTGTTCAAGGGCGAGAAGCCGGTTCACTGGTGCATCGAGTGCGGTTCGGCGCTGGCCGAGGCCGAGGTCGAGTACGAAGACCGGACCTCGCCGGCCATCGACGTCGGCTTCAAGGTGCTGGATGGCGCCCGGCTGGCCGAAGCCTTCGGCCTTTCGGCCAACGTCGACAACGCCTTGGCGGTGATCTGGACCACCACGCCGTGGACGCTGCCGGCCAACCAGGCGGTAGCAGTCAACGCCGCTCTCACCTACCAATTGTTCGATACCCCGCTGGGCAAGCTGGTGCTGGTCAAGGAACTGGCCGCCGGCGCGCTCACGCGCTACGGCTGCGAAGACGCCCCGCTGCTGGCCGAAACGGTTGGTGAGCAACTGGAAGGCCTGCTGCTGCAGCACCCGTTCTACGAGCGCGTGGTGCCGATCATTTGTGGCGAGCACGTCACCACCGACGCCGGTACCGGTCTGGTGCACACCGCGCCGGCGCACGGCCTGGAGGACTTCCAGGTCGGCCTGGCCTACGAACTGCCGGTGGAGAACCCGGTGATGGACGACGGCCGCTATACCTCGGCGACGCCGCTGTTCGCTGGCCTGTCGGTATGGGAGGCCAACCCCAAGGTGATCGAGACGCTGGCCGCGCAGGGCACGCTGCTGCATCACACCAAGCTGGCGCACAGCTATCCGCATTGCTGGCGCCACAAGACCCCGATCATCTTCCGCGCCACCGCGCAGTGGTTCATCGGCATGGACAAGCTGGGTAATGGCGGCGAGATGCTGCGCGAACGCGCGCGCCAGGCCGTCGACGCCACCGAGTTCTTCCCGGCCTGGGGCCGCGCCCGCCTCGAGGCGATGATCGGCAACCGCCCGGACTGGTGCGTGTCGCGCCAGCGTAACTGGGGTGTGCCGATGACCTTCTTCGTGCACAAGGAAAGCGGCGAGTTGCACCCGCGGTCGGCGCAGTTGCTGGAGGAAGTGGCGCTGCGCATCGAGCAGCAGGGCATCGAAGCCTGGTTCAGCTTGGACCCGAAAGAGCTGCTCGGCGACGAGGCCGAACAGTACAAGAAATTGTCCGACACACTCGACGTGTGGTTCGATTCCGGTTCGACCCACTTCGCCGTGCTGAAGCAGCGTCCGGAGCTGGCCTGGCCGGCCGACCTCTACCTGGAAGGTTCCGACCAGCACCGCGGCTGGTTCCAGTCGTCCCTGCTCACCGGCTGCGCCACCATCGGCCGCGCGCCGTACCAGCAGTTGCTGACCCACGGCTTCGTGGTGGACGGCAAGGGTCTGAAGATGTCCAAGTCCAAGGGCAACGTGGTGGCCCCGCAGAAGGTCAACGACAGCCTCGGCGCCGACATTCTGCGCCTGTGGGTGGCCTCGACCGACTACTCGGGCGAATTGGCGATCTCCGACGAGATCCTCAAACGCGTCACCGAGAGCTACCGCCGCCTGCGCAACACGCTGCGCTTCCTGTTGGCCAACCTGTCCGACTTCGACCCGCTGGACAACGCCGTACCGTTCCGCGACCTGCTGGAACTCGACCAGTACGCCATCCTGATGGCCAAAGAGCTGCAGGAGAAGGTGACCGGCGACCTGTACACCCGCTACGCCTTCCACCATGCGGTGCAGGAGATCGTCGGCTACTGCTCGGAAGACCTCGGCGCCTTCTACCTGGACGTGCTGAAGGATCGCCTGTACACCACCCAGGCCGATTCGCCGTCGCGCCGTTCGGCACAGACCGCGCTCTACCACATCACTCGCAGCCTGCTGCTCTTGATCGCCCCGATCCTGTGCTTCACCGCCGACGAGGCGTGGGAGGTGCTGACCAAGAGTGAGGAAGAGAGCACGCTGTTCCACCTCTGGCACGAGTTCCCGCTGCCGGAGGCCGAGCAGGAAGCCGCGCTGGTGGCGAAATGGAATGCGCTACGCGCCTTCCGTGCCGCGGTCAACAAGGACATCGAGACGCTGCGCGCCGAAGACAAGCTGGGTTCCTCGCTGCAGGCCGAGCTGGACATCGAGGCGGACGCCGAGCTCTACCCGCTGCTGGCCTCGCTCGGCGACAGCCTCAAGTTCGTGCTGATCGTGTCGCGCGCCACGGTGCGTCCGGCCGAGCAGACGCGCGTGCTGGTGACCCCGTCGATCCACGCCAAGTGCGAGCGCTGCTGGCATTACCGTGACGACGTCGGCGCTCATGCCGGCCACGACAATGTGTGCGGCCGCTGCGTGGACAACATCGACGGCAAGGGCGAGGCGCGCCTCCATGCCTGATAGCGCAGCGCTGGACCTGGGCCGCAGGGGGTATCTGAAGTGGTTCGTGCTGGCGCTGGTCGTCATCGTGCTCGACCAGGCGAGCAAGGTGTACTTCAACAGCCAGTACCAGTTCGGCGAGGTGCGCGAGGTCATTCCCGGCTTCTTCAACTTCACCCTGCTGTACAACCCGGGGGCGGCGTTCAGCTTCCTGGCCGGCGCCGGCGGCTGGCAGAAGCACGTGTTCACGCTGCTGGCCTTCGCCGTGTCCGGCTGGCTGGGCTGGAACATCGTCAAGGGGCATTTTTCCTGGCGCATGAACCTGGCCGCCGCCTTCATCATGGGCGGCGCGCTGGGCAACGTGATCGACCGGTTGATCCACGGCCACGTGATCGACTTCATCCAGCTCTACTACCGCAGCTGGTATTACCCGGCGTTCAACCTGGCCGACTCGTTCATCTGCGTAGGGGCTGCGCTGATGGTGCTGGACGGTCTGAAAAAGCCGGAACATTAATTGTCAGGGGTGGCCGAAGGCCGCACTTGCGGCGTTCGGTCGAACCGGCAGTGAAACCGAATGCTGGATGGGCTCGCCATTCCTTCGCAACGCTGTGCTACCTTGCTCAGCCAGCTTTGCCCACCCTGCGAAACTGTTAAGGATTAACCGATGACGAAGACTATCATGCTCGCCAACCCGCGCGGCTTCTGCGCCGGGGTGGACCGCGCCATCGCCATCGTCGAGCGTGCGCTGGAACTCTACGGCGCGCCGATCTACGTGCGTCACGAGGTGGTGCACAACCGCTTCGTAGTGGACAACTTGCGCGAGCAGGGCGCGATCTTCATCGAAGATCTGGCCGACGTGCCGCGTGGCGCCACGCTGGTCTATTCGGCGCACGGCGTGCCGCTGTCGGTGCGGCAGGAGGCCGAAGAGCGCGGGCTGACCGTGTACGATGCCACCTGTCCCTTGGTGACCAAGGTACACGTCGAGGTCAAGCGCATGCACCAGGCCGGCATGGAAATCGTCATGATCGGCCACGCCGGCCACCCCGAGGTGGAAGGCACCATGGGCCAGGTAGACGGCGACATGTACCTGGTGGAAAACGTCGCCGACGTTGCGACGCTGATGGTGAAGAATCCGGAGCAACTGGCCTACGTCAGCCAGACCACGCTGTCTGTGGACGAAACGCGCGACATCATCGCGGCCTTGCGTGCCCGTTTCCCGGCCATTGCCAACCCGAAGAAGGACGATATCTGCTACGCCACGCAGAACCGCCAGGACGCGGTCAAGGTGCTGGCCGATCAGTGCGACCTGGTGATCGTGGTCGGCTCGCCCAATAGCTCCAACTCCAACCGCCTGCGTGAAGTGGCGGCACTGAAGGGGGTGGAGGCATACATGGTCGACAACGCCACGCTGCTGAAGCCGGAATGGTTCGACGGCAAGAGCCGGGTCGGCGTTACCGCCGGTGCTTCGGCCCCGGAGGTGCTGGTGCAGGCGGTGATAGAGCGCATCGGCGAGCTGGGGGCCGACAGCGTGAGCGAGCTGCCCGGCGTGGAGGAAACCACCACCTTCGCCCTGCCGCCGGGCTTGCGCGACGCCTCCTGAACGGCAGGCGTCCTTCCCTCATGCAACGCCCTGCTGGTCAGGGCGTTTTGTTTACCGAAACCGGTTCGACCGGGCCGGCGTAGTGCAGCCATTGCGTCAGGGTGCGCCCGGTATGCTTGCGGTAGAGGCGGTCGATCTCGCCCTGTTCCCTCATCTGGACGATGGCTGCGTCCAGCGTTTTGGGCAAGTCCTGATGACGCGACGACAGCACGGCGAACACCGGCAGTCGGGAGACCACCGGTTGCAGCGAGCGCAACGGCAGGCGCAGGCTGCGGTTGCTGTATTCGAATGCCAGCAGGTCGAGAAACACCGCGTCGACCCGCCGGCTGGCGATCTGGCGGTAGGCGTGGGACGGATCGGTGGCCGGCCAAGAGCGCGTGCTGATGAAGGTGTGCAGTGGTTCGGGGTAGAGGTAGCCGGTGATCAGCGCGAGGCGGGCCCGTTCGAAGTCGTTAAGGCTCTGGTAGTGTTGCAGCGGCGAGTCCTGCCGCACGATGGCGGCGATCTGCCAGTATTCGGTCGCCTCGTGCAGTTGCGGCTGGCCCGGCAACTCGTCGTCGAGTACGAACAGTTTCATGTCGATCAGCCCCTGCTTGAGCTGTTCCGAACAGCGGTTGTATTGCATCTCCTTGAACGTGGCCGCCGGGATGCCCGCCTGGCGCAGCGCCTGGCGGTAGATGTCGATGCTGGGGCCGTAGGCCCGGCCGGCCTGGTTCACCTGGGCGTAGGGCGGCCACTCTTCGAAACAGACGGTGAAGGCGCCGGCGGCGTGGCTGCTTGCCGTGACCAGAGCCAGCACACTCCAGACGGAGGTGAGAAATCTGCGCATGTGTCCCGTTTTGTGGTTTTGTTTGTGCCGATAGCATACACGATGCCTTAGGGCACTTGAAATAGCGCCATCCGCCTCTACCTCTCCCACATTCCGTCAACAACCTTGAAACGACACCATGAGCGCACAGAAAGAAACCCTGGGCTTTCAGACCGAAGTCAAACAGCTTCTGCACCTGATGATCCACTCCTTGTACTCGAACAAGGAAATCTTCCTGCGTGAACTCATCTCCAACGCCTCCGACGCCTCCGACAAGCTGCGCTTCGAGGCGATTGCCAAGCCTGAGCTGCTGGAAGATGACGCCGAGCTGAAGATTCGCGTGAGCCTGGACAAGGAAGCCCGTACCGTCACCATCACCGACAACGGCATCGGCATGAGCCGCGCAGAGGTGATTGAGCACATCGGCACCATCGCCAAGTCCGGCACCAAGGCCTTCTTCGAGTCGCTGACCGGCGACGATAAGAAGGACGCCAACCTGATCGGCCAGTTCGGCGTCGGCTTCTACTCCGCCTTCATCGTCGCCGACAGGGTGACGCTGACCACGCGCCGTGCCGGCGCGCCGGTCGGCGAGGCGGTGCGCTGGGAGTCCGCCGGTCACGGCGAGTACACGTTGGAGCCGGTGGAAAAGGCCGCGCGCGGCACCGAGATCGTGCTGCACCTGAAGGAGGGCGAGGACGAGTTCCTCAACGACTGGTCGATCAAGCGCATCGTGCGTACCTACTCCGACCACATCTCGATCCCGATCCAGATGAAGCAGGGCGCCAGCTTCGACGAGGACGGCAAGGAAGTGGTGTCGGACGAGTGGGAAAGCGTCAACGCCGCCTCGGCGCTGTGGACCCGTTCCAAGAACGACATCAGCGACGAGCAGTACCGCGAGTTCTACAAGCACACCGCGCACGATTTCACCGACCCGCTGGCGTGGAGTCACGCCCGCGTCGAGGGCCGCCAGGAGTACACCGAGCTGCTGTACATTCCGTCGCGCGCGCCGTTCGACCTGTACGAGCGCGAGCGCAAGCAGGGCGTCAAGCTGTACGTGCGCCGCGTGTTCATCATGGAGGACACCGAGAAGCTGATGCCGCATTACCTGCGCTTCGTGCGCGGGGTGATCGACAGTAACGACCTGCCGTTGAACGTATCGCGCGAACTCCTGCAGCAGAGCAAGGATATCGACGCCATCCGCGCCGGCTGCGTGAAGAAGGTGCTGGCCTTGCTGGAAGACCTCGCCGCCAACGACGCGGAGAAGTACGCCAGCTTCTGGCAGGAGTTCGGCCAGGTGCTGAAGGAAGGCGTCGGCGAGGACTTCGCCAACAAGGAGCGTATCGCCAAGCTGCTGCGCTTCGTCTCGACTGCGAGCGAAGGTGACCAGCCGACCGTCAGCTTGGCCGACTACGTGGCACGCATGAAGGAAGGCCAGGAAAAGATCTACTACATCACCGCCGAGACGCTGGCTGCGGCGCGCAACAGTCCGCACCTGGAGGTGTTCAAGAAGAAGGGTGTCGAGGTGCTGCTGCTGACCGACCGCGTCGACGAGTGGGTGAGCGCCAGCCTGCACGAGTTCGACGGCAAGCCGCTGCAGTCGGTGGCCAAGGGCGCGCTCGATCTGGGCAAGCTGGAAGACGAACAGGACAAAGCGGCGCAGCAGCAGGCCGAGGAGGCCGCCAAGCCGGTGGTCGAGCGTATCAAAAGCGCGCTGGCCGAGCGGGTGCAGGACGTGCGCGCCACCGCACGCCTGACCGACAGCCCGGCCTGCCTGGTGGTGGGTGAGCACGACATGAGCGCACACCTTGAGCGCCTGCTGAAGGCCGCCGGCCAGAGTGTGCCGCAGGCCGCCAAGCCGACGCTGGAGATCAACCCCGAGCACGTGCTGCTGAAACGCCTGGCCGAAGAGCAGGACGAGGCGCGCGCCAGCGACCTCGCCCAGGTGCTGTACGATCAGGCGCTGCTGGCCGAAGGCGGCAAGCTGGACGACCCGGCCAGCTTTGTCAAGCGCATCAACAAGCTGCTGCTGGAACTGTCGGCGTAAGCTATAGGCTGCGCAACGTTGGCCGACGTCACTTTCGAAACCGTTCTCCCCGCGAGGGGGAGGACGGTTTTTTGCGCTTGCGGCTGGCAACAGCGCCGATCCTGGGCTACTTAAAAGAGGACAAGCCAGCGCGGCTCCGTGGCATTGTGCCGGGTGGGGCCATTCATCGCGCCGGAGCCAAGGGAAGCACCATGCCGGAGTTAATTTCCAAGTACCCCGAGGTCGCGCTGCAGGTGCTGAAGAGTGCCGGTGCCGTGTGCGGGGAAGGGGGGCTGCCGAAGATCCTGACGGGCTGTCCCGCCGAGCGTTTCTGCAGTCTGCCCGGTGGCGAGTTCTGCATTTACGGGCTCGACGGCATTGCCCGTACGACGCAGATCACGGCGCGGGAGTGGGCGAGTGCCGCCTGTCCCGGAGAGGCGCCGCCGCTGGGGCTGGCGGCGGGAGCCGGCGGCGTCGAGTGGGCCGCGCTGGGGGCGGTGTTTGCCGCTGGTCTGGTGCTGGGGCGATGCTGGCGCTGGCATGGGGGCGAGCGTCGTCGCGGCAAGGGTTGATTCCCGCTGCGCCGCGGAAGATTGCCGGTTGGCCCTGCACGAAAGAAGGAAGGCCCGTGATCTATCGTCTGCTCGCCGACGCCGTGGTGTGGCTGCACTTGTCGTTCATCGTGTTCGCGCTGCTGGGGGGCTGGCTGGTGTTGTGGCGCAGGTGGTGGGCGTGGTGGCACCTGCCCGCCGCCTGCTGGGCGTTTACGATCGAGATGAGCGGCTGGATCTGCCCGCTGACACCGCTGGAAAATTGGCTACGCGGGCTGGGCGGGGCCGCCGGCTACCGCGGCGGATTCGTCGAGAACTACATCGTGCCACTGCTCTACCCGGCGGGCCTGGACCGGGACATTCAGCTGGTGCTCGGCGCGCTGGTCGTGGTCGTCAATCTGGCCGTGTACGGCTATGTTATCTACCGTCGGCGCAAGGGCCGGGGAGCGGGTGCCTAGCCCATGCCCTGCAGTCCTCAGCCGTCAATCTGGAAGGAACATCCTCATGCAACTGGTCTGCCCGGCCTGTGGGGCGCGCAATCGCGTGCCCGACGAACGTCTTTTCGAGTCGCCCAAGTGCGGCAAGTGCGCCGCCTTGCTGTTGGCTGCCGCTCCGCTGACGCTGTCCGACGCGGCCTTACCGGGGTTTCTCGCCGGCACCGGGTTGCCGGTACTGGTGGACTTCTGGGCCGGCTGGTGCGGGCCGTGCCAGATGATGGCGCCGCAGTTCGCCGCCGCGGCCAAGGCGCGTCCGACGCTACGCTTCGTCAAACTGGATACCGAGCAAGCTCCGGTGGCCGCGCAGCATTACCAGATCCGCAGCATCCCGACCCTGATCCTGTTCTGGCAGGGGCGCGAACTGGCGCGCCACAGCGGCGTGCTGCAGGCGGCCGAGTTGCTGCAATGGGCCGAGCGGCAGCTGCAGGCGGCAGGGTGCCCGCTGCGCTGAGGAAACGGGGAATTGGCGGGGACGCTCTGGTGTTCCGACCGGCCGCCGCGTACACTCGCCCGGCCATCACTTTTGCGTGCACGCTCACTCCATGACCCCAGACCAAAAACACTTCTCCAAGGACGACATCCGGATCTTGCCGCCCTACCAAGGACTGGTGCCGACGGCGGTGAGCGTGGTGGCGAACGACGCCGAGATGGAGGCGGCGTATCGCCAGCTGAGCGCGTGCCGCGTACTCGGTTTCGATACCGAGTCCCGGCCGACCTTCCACAAGGGGGAGGCGTCGAGCGGGCCGCATCTGGTGCAGTTGGCCACCGCCGGGCACGCCTACCTGTTCCCGGTGGAAAAGCTGGCAGACCTGGCGCGGCTGAAGGAGATACTGGAGTCGCCGGCGATCCGCAAGGTTGGTTTCGAGCTGGGCTCGGACGTGCAGCGGCTCAAGGCCAAGCTGGGCATCGAGTGCGCCGCGCTGGTCGATATCGGGCGGCTGTTTCGCCAGCCGGGAGACCGCCATACCGTGGGCGCGGTGCAGGCGGTGGCGCGCTTGTTCGGGCGCTATTTCCGCAAGTCGAAACGCCAGTCGACCTCGAACTGGGCGAGCCCGGTGCTAAGCGAGGCGCAGCGGGTGTACGCCGGCAACGACGCCTACGTCGCGCTGCAGGTGTTTCATGAGCTGGAACGGCTAGGGAGGGCGGGCTGAGGCGGGGGGCGGCCAAGCCGGCGCGGGGTGGCAAAAAGCCGAGGTGCAAGACCCTGGCTTTTTTCATTTGTACGGCATCCGAGCCCGCCCACCGGCCCTCGCCGGCGGATGGCCTGGTTCAGGCGGCCGGCGGCACGGTGTCGATGAACGACTGCCGCGTCTTGAGTCGCTGGTCGTAGTCGGCGAGAGACGGGTGGCTGGTGCGCCAGTCCAGCTCGGCGAAGCGGAAGTCCAGGTAGCCCAGACAGCAGCCGACCGCGATGTCGGCCAGGCTATAGCCTTCGCCGTTGCACCACGGCCGTTCTCCCAGATCGTGCGCCAGCGCCGCCAGGCCGCGCTCGACCTTCTGCTGCTGGTGCGCGATTGATTCCTCGCTCTGTTTTTCCGGCGGACGGCGCCGTTCCGTCACGATGGCGACGGCGGCGTCGCAGATGCCGTCGGCCAGCGCCTCCCAGCGCCGGGTGGCGATGAACGAGCGGTTGTCCTGCGGCAGCAGCCGGGACACCGGCGAGATGTTGTCGAGGTATTCCACGATCACCCGCGAATCGTACAAGGTGCTGCCGTCGTCCAGCACCAGCACCGGCACCTTGCCGAGTGGGTTGTACTGGGCAATCTGCGAATCGGCTTCCCAAGGCTGGTCGATCTGGATCGGGCAGTCGATCTTCTTTTCGGCGAGCACGATCCGCACTTTGCGGGCGTAGGGACTGGTCAGTGACGCTATCAGTTTCATGGCGAGAACAGGATGCTTAGTCGTGGAAAGAGCCGGTCAACGCGGACCGGCAGGTAGGCAAGCAGGCTTACTTTAACGTATCGCCGTGCCGTCTCAAAGCGCTTTAGCGCAGTTCCAGCTGGCCGTTGACCTGCAGTTGCAGCTGGCTGCGGCCGGGCTGCTACTCGGCCGGGGCGACTTCGGCGTCGGCGGCCAGGGCCAGCGTCTTGGTGCGCATCAAGAGCGGCACCGGCGGCGGTGACTGGTTGCCGATGGTGAGCTGCTGCATGTTCAGCGTGCGCTTGCCCAGCGTCTTGGCGGCGATCTGCGCCTGCTCCATCAGCGCGGCGATGGCTTCCGGGATCATGGCTTTTTCCGCGGCGCGGCGGGCGTCGTCGGAGACGACGAACTGCACGCCTTCCAGCAGCATGTAGCTCTGCAGCTTGGCGATCAGCTCGCTGCCTTGCGCCATGTCGCGGCTTTTCAGCTTCAGCTCGGCGCGGCCCTGCCAGCCGTCGATCTTGCCGCTCTTGTTGTAGGCGGGCCAGCTGTTGTAGCTGCCGCTGCTCACTTCGACATTCTTGTAGCCGCGCGCGTCGTTCTGGGCGCGGTTGATCAGCTGGTTGAGGCGGTTAGCCAGTTGTGCCGGCTGCGGCTGGCGGTCCTGCACGTACAGCGTGGCGACCAGCTGGTCGTTGGCGATCTCGCGCTGGGCGCTGGCCGACAGGTGCAGCACAGTGGCGGCGGGGTCGGTCGGCTCGGCGGCCGGTGCCAGCGGGGCGAGCAGGAACAAGGGGGCGGCCAAGCTCAGCAGGGTGGTCAGGCGGGTCATGGGGGCTCCGGTGGGATGCAACGGGGGTAATGACAGTATGGCGCAGCGAGCTGCCGCTGTCGTGACAAGAGGATAGGACGCCGGTCACCGCGGCGAGTTCAACGCTGACCCAAAAGCGTCACCCAAGCCGGCAAGGCGGTCCCGACGGGGAGGGGAGGCCGATTTCCAGTACGTCCATGAGGCCAATGGTCGAGTGGCGAAATGGAATGAAAAAGCGGCCCTTTGACGGGCCGCTTGGGGGTAGTGCGGGCAACTTGCCTGATCGAGTATTACAGCTCTTGAGCCTTTACCACCTGACGCCAGTGATGCAGCAGCGGCTCGGTGTAGCCGGAGGGCTGGGCGCAGCCTTTGAAGATCAGGTCGCTGGCCGCCTTGAAGGCGATGGAGCTGTCGAAGTTGCCGGCCATGTTCTGGTAGGCCGCGTCACCGGCGTTCTGCTGGTCGACCACGGCCGCCATGCGCTGCAGGGTTTCCTTCACCTGTGCCTCGCTGACGATGCCGTGGCGCAGCCAGTTGGCGATGTGCTGGCTGGAGATGCGCAGCGTGGCGCGGTCTTCCATCAGGCCGATGTTGTGGATGTCCGGCACCTTGGAGCAACCCACGCCCTGGTCGATCCAGCGCACCACGTAGCCGAGGATGCCCTGCGCGTTGTTGTCCAGTTCCTGCTGGATTTCTTCCGCACTCCAGTTCGGCTTGGCCGCCACCGGGATGGTCAAGAGGTCGTCGATCACATCGATGGTCTGGCCTTCCATGCCGCATTGGACTCCCTGCACGTTCACTTGGTGATAGTGCAGCGCGTGCAGCACGGCGGCGGTAGGAGACGGCACCCAGGCGGTGTTGGCACCGGCCTTCGGATGGCCGATCTTCTGCTTCAGCATCTCGGCCATCAGATCCGGC
>JACPUY010000301.1 GCA_016192025.1 Pseudogulbenkiania sp.
AGGCACTGTCGGCTTACGCAAGGGCCTCCGCTGCGCAGTACCCGTTGCTGGCGCTGGACATGGTGCGCCGCTACGGGCTGGATGATGCGCCCGACTTGGCCGTGCCGGATGGCTATTCCACGATCGATGATGACGGGCTTGATGAGATAGATCGGAAGCGAAAGCGCGCCGACGAGATTGAGCGCGAAGTCGCATCAGGACAAATGGATGCGTTCCAGTGCTTCACGCAGATGCGTCAGCTGATCGACACCGCCCCGCCCGCCGTCGCCGGTTCGGAGGACTTGGTGGATCGCATTTGCGATGCACTTCAGATTGGCCGCGCCTCCCGTTCCCCTACGGTAATTAGGGCCTGCATCGAAAACTCCATTCGACGTAGCGACTGCCTCGGACGGATTGAGGACGAGCTAACAATTACTGGGATTGATGAAGAAACTGGTGAGCCGTTTGAAGAGAGTCTGCTGTGCTGGGGGGAAGGGCCTGATGACTACATTAAGCGTTTCCGAGAGGCACTGAAGGCTAAGGCTGCCGTGGCCGTGCCGGATGAATGGCGCGACGTTGTAACCAAGCTGATCGTTCTGGCAAGCGAGGTGTATCTGGCGCTTGAAAACAGCGAAGAACTGTGCGGCGAGGATGGCCGATTCCACAAGATCGACAGCATAGAGTTTGACGCTGTTTGCACAGCACTTGATGCGCTGGATGATCTGCCTGACGACAAGCCGGGCTACGCACTAGGTCCGGCAGGTAAGGCCGAATGGGCATTGCGCGCCATGTTCGCCGCCGGGCCGAAGCCGGAAGGGGGTGAGGCATGAAAGAGCGTCCGATTCTGTTCAGCGCGCCGATGGTGCGCGCCATCCTCGCCGGCCAGAAAACGCAGACGAGACGCGCTGTGAAGCCGCAGCCAGACCATCGCACGACACGCGTGAGCATCTGCCGTGACCAATGGATGGGCAACGGACCATCCGGCAACGGAGTCGGCACTGCGCAGTGGGACCCGTGGCGCAAATCTCCGTTTGCCGCCGGAGACCGGCTGTGGGTGCGGGAGACGTGGGCACCAGTTTCCATGTTCGGAGACGCCCCTCTCGGTAAGACATTCCAGAGCGACTGGGCCTACCGTGCAAGCGGCGATTTCATTGGATGCCATCGCTGGCGCCCATCCATCCACATGCCGCGGGCGGCCAGCCGCATCTTGCTGGAAATCGTCAGCGTGCGCGTGGAGCGACTGCAAGATATCAGCCCTGACGACTGCATTGCTGAGGGCGCTTGGCGGGCAGTGGATCGAGCACTTGGGCGTGGCCATGAGGCTGTTGCCGCATATCAGTATCTGTGGGTGCACATCAACGGCGCCGGCAGCTGGAATGCCAACCCGTGGGTGTGGGTGATCGAGTTCCGCCGTGTCGTCCATAACGCTGAGCCCATGCCCCGTTGAATGCATAAGCAAAGCCAGCCACTTTTGCCATTATCATAGCCACACCCTACCCAGCAGGAGCACACCCCATGAAGCCATCTAACACCACCAACCCGCGCGAGGTGCGCCGCAAGCTCGGACTCAACCAGGTCGAGTTCTGGTCCAAGATCGGCGTCACCCAGTCCGGCGGATCACGCTACGAATCCGGACGCAACATGCCGCGCCCGACCCGCGAGCTGTACCGCCTGGTGCACGTCGAGCGCGTCGACCTCGCCAAGGTCAACCGCATCGATTTGGAAGTGATCGCCCTCCTGCAGGCCCAGTACCCCGACCTGTACTCCACCCTCAAGAAAGCGATCGCCCAGGCCAGCCACTGAGCACCACCCCAGCCCCGCAAGGGGGCTTTGAGAGCCGCCCGCCTGATCTGAATCCCCCTTGATTCGGATAAAAACCACTGGCGAGCGGCGCCTAAAGCCTCTTCGGCCAGCACCTGGCCAACTTCATCAACCGGCTCTCGCCGGTCACCTTCCCATAACAGCGCCCCCTTATCGCCAGCCATGCGCCGCGAGGGGATTGCTTTGCCTACTGGAGACCCCATGATCCGTGACCAATTCCTCCTCGGTATGGACAACGAAATCATCGTCGACCTCTTCGCCGGCGGCGGCGGCATGTCCACCGCCATCGAACAGGCGCTGGGCCGTCACGTCGACATCGCCATCAACCACGACGAAGACGCCATCTCGATGCACGAGGCCAACCACCCGCAGACACGGCATTATCGCGCTGACGTTTTCGAGGTCTGCCCGCACGAAGCCACCCAGGGCCGTCCGGTCGGCCACCTGCACGGCTCCCCGGACTGCACGCATCATTCCCAAGCCGCCGGCGGCCAGCCGCGCAACAAGAAGATTCGCGGCCTAGGTTGGGTCATGACGCGCTGGGCCGGCCAGGTCAAACCGCGCTCGATCAGCATGGAAAACGTCAAACAGATGCAGCAATGGGGGCCGCTGATCGCCAAGCGATGCAAGAAAACCGGCCGCGTGATGAAGCTCGACGGCACCGTCGCCACCCCGGGCGAGCGCGTTCCCGTCCAAGAGCAATTCCTTATCCCTGACCCGAAGCGTGCCGGCAGCACCTGGCGCCGCTTCATCCGCACGTTTGAACAGATGGGCTATCAGGTAGAGTGGCAGATTCTGACCGCCGCTGACTATGGCGCGGCCACCACGCGCGAGCGGCTATTCCTGTTCGCCCGTCGCGACGGCCGCCCGATCAACTGGCCAAAGCCGACACACCACGCCAAGCCCGGGAAAGGACAGCGCGGCTGGCGGCCGGCAGCGGATCACATCGATTTCAGCAACCTCGGCACGTCGATCTTTGCCCGCAAGAAGCCACTGGCCGACGCCACCCTGCGCCGCATCGCCAAGGGCATGAAAAAGTTCGTGCTGGACAGCGGCGACCCGTTCATCGTGCCGATCGCCCCCTACAACGGCAGCGAGCCGGTACACAGCATCAGGGATCCGGCACGCACGATCACCGCACACCCGAAGGGCGGATCGTTCGCACTGGCAACCGGCACGCTGGTTTCGTTCACGCACCATGGTGCCGAACGATTCCACGACCTGCAGGCTCCTGCGCCGACCATCACATGCGCCAACCGCGGAGAAATGGCGCTGGCCGCCGCCACCATGGTGCAGCTCGGCTATGGCGAGCGACCCGGCCAGGCCCCGCGCGTGCTCGACATCGGCCACCCACTTGGCACCGTCGTTGCTGGCGGTGGAAAACACGGCCTGACCACTGCCTACCTGATGCAAGCCAATGGCGGATTCAACACCACGCTTGGGCACGACATGCGCAAGCCGACCAGCACCATCACCAACTCCGGCAGCCAGCAGCAGCTGGTGACGGCCCACCTGGCGCATCTGCATAACAACTGCGACGGCCGTGACATTGCCGAGCCGCTGCGGACGATTAGCGCCGGCGGCGAGCACCACGGGCTCGTCACTGCGCACCTGACTACTCTGCGCCAAGGCTGCGACGGACGCGACCTGCGTGAGCCCGCACCCACGGCAACGGCCGGCGCCGACCAGATCGCCCTGACACAGTACACACTGTCGAAGGAGCACGAGGAAGGCGCTCTGCACTGCGCCGCGTTCTTGGTCGCCTACTACGGCACCGACAACGTCAGCGACCTGCGCGATCCGATGCCGACCGCGACCACCCGCGACCGCCTCGCCTTGGTCACCGTCTGGATCAAGGGCGAACCGTGGGTAATCGTCGACATCTTCCTGCGCATGCTTACCCCGCCCGAGCTCTACGGATGCCAGGGCTTCCCGCGCCACTACATCATCGACCGGGGCCATGATGGGCGCGTGTTTTCGAAATCCGCACAGGTGCGCATGGTCGGCAACAGCGTCAGCCCGGAACAGGCCGAGGATTTTATCGCAGCGCACTGCATGGATCTGGCGGTATGGACTCTGGCCGAGTTGAAGCGACGAGAGAGGGCTGCTGCATGAAGCCACGCAACCTGACAGATCAGCAGCGCCGCCTCATCGAAATGGACATGGCAGGCGCTACTGACGCCGCCATCGCTGAAGCGCTCGGCATCCACACCGGAACCGTACGGGCCAAGCGTGCTGCCATCCGCCGAGGAATGAAGAAGGGCGCCTACACAGACCTGCCTGCAATTCCGGCGACGATGGATCTGTTTTGCGCTTCGGATTTACCGGCGATCGCTGACCGCACCCCAACACCGGACCTGATCGAGAAACGCAGGAAGCTCGATCACCACATAAACCAGAGCCGGCTCGACGGCAACCCATACAAGAACCACGTGGCTCGCATGAATAAAAGATGGGCAGCCGAAATACTGGAACAGATGGGCGGCCTTGCCGCCGCGTGGTAGGGAGAATTACAGCATGAACCGTACCGACCGCCGCGCCATGGCCAAGGCCCAGCGCCGCCAGACCAAGCCTCGCCGCCGGACCGCCACACCAGGGCCACGCGCCCCTCTGGTCAAGGTCTACGACTGCTTCGCGTCCATCGAGCTGGTCTTCGACGAACTCCGGCATGGCGAACTGACCTTCGCCACCTTCGGCGACAACGAAGTGCCGGTGTTCTATGACACTGACCGCCAGGTGTACCAGCTGATCCCGGCCATGCACGGATGGATCGATCTCTGGCAGACCGCCCGTGACAAATGGGCGCTGCCGATCGAGCTCACCCCCGTCATCCAGCTGGTCGACCAGATCGAGCGCGATGAAACGCTGTCACCGGGCGATGTTGCCGCCGCCTGGGGCGTCATCGAAACCGCACGCGAACTGTACCGAAACATGAACGATGCCGACGTGCGGGCGCTGGTCCGCACACTGCAAATAAAGTACCAACTGGAAGGAACAACCCATGAAGATTCCCCTCGCTGAATGGGCGGCACGCGAGTTCTCCCAGCCTCCTCACCGCAATACACTGACCAAGTGGGTGGCAAACGGCCACATTCAGCCCCAGCCGGTTTTCATCGGCCGGCAATACTTTGTCGAGGAAGGTGCCAAATTCATCGGTGGAACCACACAGGCGCCACCCCGCAAGCCCCACGCACCGACGCCAGAGCGGGCCAGAAAACCCAGGCTGATCCATCGCATTTGAGGAGTGACACACCATGGCAGGATCCCGCCGCCGCAGCCGCCGCCACTGGCCTGACTACCTGCTGGCCCGCCAGAAAGGCGGGAGTCTGTACTACTACTGGAAACACCCCGTTTCGAAGAGGGAGTATGGGCTCGGCTACGATTTCGCCGAGGCCGCGGCTCAAGCGCGCGAAGCCAATGCGGCACTCGCCGCCGAGCGCGCACCGAAGGCCCGACTGATCGACAGGATCAAGGGCCGCGACAGCAATACAGTGTCGGCGTGGCTGGATGTATTCGAGGGAATTTTGAACCGGAGAACCGGTAAGAAAGGACGGGAGCGCAGCCCGAACACCATCAAGACTGACCGTGCCCGTTTGAAGATCCTGCGCGAACACTTCGACGACAAATTGATTACCAACGTAACCACACGTGACTGTGCCGATCTACTAGAAAAACTGCAGGAGAAGGGTCAAGCCAGGCAGGCTCAATCGATCCGCAGCTTCATGGTGGACTGCTTCAACGAAGCCATCACCAGCGGCTGGCTTGACCTTGGGAAGAATCCAGCCGGGATTGTGAAAACAGTTACGCCGATCGTAAAACGCGCCCGGCTCAACCTACAGCAATTCAACCGCATACTCGAGCGAGCGAAAACCAACTCCGAGGCATGGATGGAAACGGCGCTCATGCTCGCCATCCTGTCTGGGCAACGCGTTGGCGACATCGCCGCCATGCAGTTCAGTGATGTGAGGCCTGATGAACATGATCGGATCTTCCTGCACGTCATCCAGGACAAGGAAGGACACCCAATTCGAATCCCGCTGGCGCTGGGCTTGCCGCAATGGCCTGGCACGACAATTGGCTCTGTCATAGAGCGGGCACGCAAACGAGGTATCGTCGGCGCCAAACACATCTGCCATCACCAGGTGAGCGTTGGCTTTGCCAAGGCGGGTGCCATCGTGTCGGCAGCGGCACTCAGCAAGAACTTCACCAAGCTGCTGCGTGAGGAGTTCAACGAGGAGGAGATTCTGCAGCAGTGGCCCGGCAAGACGCCCCCCACCTTCCACGAAATCCGCAGTCTGGCCAAGTCGCTGTACGAGGAAATCGGCGTCAACACCATGACCCTACTGGGCCACAAATCCCCCGACGTCGCAGCCATTTACGCGGACAAGCGCGGCGAATGGTGGACGGTAGAACTACCCAAAAAAGCCGCCAGCTAACCACTGGCGGCTTTTTGTTTTTCAGCGATCACATTGACACAATGATTGACATGAAAATTGACAATCAAGCACTGGCGCGGGTTTGAGGCCCCTTCCGTCTGTTGCCGTGGCAGCCCATCAGAAGGGCTATTGCCTCATTGGTTACAGGGGTTTTTTCTGTTATTCCGCTCATATTCACGCCTATCGGAAGCAACCGGATACGCACCGGTCATGACGATGAGATCTGCATCTCAACAGGAAATGATGGCCGTCTGAATGCGAGATTATAAAGACATGGCAGCCTGCCACAATGCCGGACTGCACCTAAATTATGAGCTTGCGGCAATCGGTTTTAAGCACGGAGCAGCGCTGTGCCGGCCAAAGAATACGAAGCAAGTGGCGGCCAGATCGTTCCGGCAATAACCGTCCGGCGGCACTGGAGGGCACACTCGCCTCCGAAGCGGCTCGGTATTCACTGATTTGTCGCTGATATCAAAACGAACCGGGAAACGGGGCGGACGAATGCAAAAAGCCCCGCAATGCGGGGCTTTTTGCATTGGTCGGCGGGTGCCCGGCTCGCTTTGACATCCGCGACAATTAAGCGAGCACCAAGTGGCAACGGGAGACGGTGTGCCCAGCTGTGCCGTCGG
>JACPUY010000302.1 GCA_016192025.1 Pseudogulbenkiania sp.
AAAAAAAGGAGTGAACACGCGGGCCAGGTTCTCCGGTGCGATGCCCTTGCCGTCGTCGACGAACTCCAGTGTGATCTCGCCGGCTTGCTGCCGGGCCCGTATCGTGACCTGGCCAGCCTGACCGTCATCGAAAGCATGGGTGAGCGAATTGACCAGCAGGTTGGTGATGATCTGGGCCAGCGCGCCAGGATAGCTGTCTAGCCGGATACCCTCGGTGCAGTCGATCGTCACGTTCACCAGCGTGTGCTTGAACTTGGGACGCAGACTGGCGATCACCTCTTGCAGGTAGCCGGCGAGGTCGAACTCGCGCCGCGCCTCGCTCATCTGGTCGACCGCCACCTGCTTGAAGCTCTGCACCAGGTGTGCCGCGCGCTCGGCGTTGACCTGGATCAGCTCGACGCTCTCGCTCGCCGTTTGCACGTAGCCTTGCACATCCGATTTTTTCAGCATCCCGCTCCCCATCTGGCGGGCCAGCTGGCGCGTCTTGTCGTTCAGCAGGCTGGCGCAGGTGAGTGTGATGCCGACCGGCGTGTTGATCTCGTGCGCGATCCCCGCCACCAGGCCGCCCAGCGCCGCCAGTTTCTCGCTCTGCATCAGCGTGGCCTGCGCCTGCTTGAGGTTGTCGTAGGCCAGACGGATTTCCGCTTCAGCCTGGCGGCCCTTTCTCACGTCTTCTACCAGACGCTGGGCGATGCGGTTGAAGCTGCGTACCACCTCGCCGAACTCGTCCTGACGCTCTGTCAACAAGGTCAGGCTTTCGTCGCCGCCCTGGTGCTCGGCGGCCAGCGCCAAGGCGTTTTTGAGCGTTCCCAACGGCTTTAGCACCAATACGCGCAAGCCCAGCGACAATGCCACCACCAGCACCGCATCCAGCAACAGGATTTCTGCGATGCGGTTCCATACTTGGGTGCGCAGTTGGGCCTCGATGCCCTCGCGCGACATCAATACTTTGGCATGACCGAGCGCAAAACGCCGATCGAACTGGTTCAGCGAGATGGGAACATCCAGACGCTCCGCCACCGCGCTGTCGGCCACTGGCGCCCCTGTGGCCGCCAAGAGCTTGCCACTCTCTTCATATACCGCGATGCTCAGCACCGGCGGCTTGAGTTCGGCCGTCAGGTTCTGGCGCAGCAGGGTCGTATCCAGATTCCAGATTGGCAAGGGCAGATTGGTTCGGATGCGCTCCTGCAAGGCGTTGCGCGCCTCTGCGTATTGCTGCTCCAGTTGCCGGCGCGTACTCAAGTAAGTCAGCACACCGGACAGGCTCAGCACTGCGGTTACCAGTAACACGAACAAGATGTTGAGCCGAAAACCGATGCTATGTTTCATGGTGGGGCGCGCGGCCAGAGTGAGTTCATGGGGCGTGGCCAAGAGGGGCATCAGCGGCCCAGGCTCACATTTTCAAGATAGAACACCTGGGACTGCACTAAAGCACTTTACTGCCCACGGTCGGTGCTAGGGAGGCCGCTTGGGGCCTTTCTGCCGGATGGGGAGGCTTTTTCGCCAACCGCCAACCTGTTTTCAGCAAAAACCGGGCTCTACACTGAAAAGATGAGCCAGTCCGACTCCGCTTCGGAGCGGAATGCGCTGGTCAGGACAGGTGCTGTGCAACAACGCCAGTCGGAACGGGAGACCAGCAGATGGAAAACCCGCCATGTCTCACTATGGCGTAACTGGAGTCGCCCCGAGCGCTGGCCGAAACTGGCTTGCGGCCGTGCTGCTGTGCACGCTCAGCGCGCTCTGCCACGGTGATACGGTAACGCTCCTCTCCACCGAATATCCACCGTATAGTGGCCGCACGCTGCCGCAGGAGGGGATTGCCACGGCCATCACGGTGGCGGCGTTCCAGCGTGCCGGGCACAAGGTGGTGATTCAGTACCGGCCCTGGGCCCGTGCCATTCATGAAGTCAGGGAAGGCAGCAGCGACGGTATAGTGGGCGTATGGCACTCCCGGGAGCGCGAGGCCTTCCTGGCGTATAGCCAGCCGCTGCTGGATAACGAGATCGGTTTTTATGCCCGTGCCAATCATCGTCAGGATGTGCGTGACTTGTCCAAACTGAAGGCGTTGACCATCGGCGTGGTGCGCGGCTACCTCAACCCGCCCAATTTCGAAGCCGCCCAGCTGCGCACCGAGGAGGCCATCGATGATGAAGCCAACCTGCTCAAGCTGGCCGCGGGACGGGTCGACCTGGTTCTGATCGACAAGGGCGTGGCCAGCTACCTCTTGCACTACCGGCTCAACAAGGTGCGCCCCCGGCTGGTCTGGCTGGAGCCTAGCGTGTACAGGCTGCCGCTTTATATCGGGCTGTCCCGGCGTTCGCCCGGCTGGGAAAAGCGTCTGGCGGACTTCAACGCCGGTCTTGATGCCTTGCACAAGGACGGTTCGCTGGAACGGCTCAGGCATACGCTGGCGTATTAGGGCGTGTTCACCTTGATGCCAATTCCGCAGTGAAACGGCTGCTGCAAGAATATACTGAATAAAATGGACCCCGCGAGGTGTCGGCAGGCAAGTATGCCTGCGGCGCGGGCCATGACGCCGAGACGCTGGTGCCGCTGGAAAGGAGGGCAGGATGTCAGGCAGCAAACGTGAGGTCGCCATTCCGGCGCAGGATATATGGCTAGGGGGCCATCTGGTGGTCCCCGAGCAGGTAGTCGGCATAGTCTTGTTTGCGCACGGTAGCGGCAGCAGTCGCTTCAGCCCGCGCAACAACTATGTCGCCGGGGTGCTGCAGGATGCCGGAATCGCTACGCTGTTGTTCGATCTGCTGACCCGCGAGGAAGATCAGGTCTACCAGACGCGCTTTGATATCGGGCTGTTGACCGAGCGGCTGGAGGCTGCTACGTCCTGGCTGCAGGGGCAAGCGGAAACCGCCGGGCTGCCGCTCGGCTATTTCGGTGCCAGCACCGGGGCGGCGGCGGCTCTGCGCGCGGCCGCGCGGCAGGGGGTGAACATCGCCGCCGTGGTGTCCCGTGGTGGCCGCCCTGATCTGGCCGGCGCGGCAGCGCTGGCGCAGGTGGTCAGCCCGACGCTGTTGCTGGTGGGCGGACTGGATACCGAGGTCATCCGCCTGAACCAGGAGGCGCTGGCCCGGCTATCCTGCCCCAAATCCTTGGTCATCATTCCCGGAGCCACCCACTTGTTTGAGGAGCCGGGCACCCTGACGCAGGTGGCGGACCAGGCCGCGCAGTGGCTACTGTCCTACTTTTCCCTTCATGCCAAGCCGGGCCCCTGACGACCGGGGCGAGTAAACCGAGACCCCTTTTCTACCAACTGCCGTGCTATCCCTAATAGTCCACCGGCTGCTGCGGCCATGGCATCCCTGCCGCTGCGGGGTGGCGAGCCGTCTACAATACATTGCGGGGTTGTTGCTTCGGGGTGAACGCCATGGTCACTGCGTCTTTCATATCGCTGTCGCGCGGCGACGCCCTGATCGTGGTCGACGTGCAGAACGATTTCCTGCCAGGGGGCCGGCTGGCGGTGTACGACGGCGATGAGGTGGTGCCGGTGCTGAACCGTTATATCGACATCTTTGTCGCTCAGGGCTTGCCGGTGTACGCCACGCGAGACTGGCATCCCGCCGATCATTGCTCGTTTACGGAGCAAGGAGGGCCATGGCCGGCGCATTGCATCGCCGATAGCGACGGTGCGCTGTTTGCGCCCACGCTGCACCTGCCGCGCTCCGCCGTCATCGTGTCGAAAGCGGTGCGCCGGGACCGGGACGCCTACTCCGGCTTCGACGGCACCAGGCTGGAACACGCGCTGCAACGCAGCGGCGTCGGGCGCGTGTTCGTCGGCGGACTGGCCACCGATTATTGTGTGCTCAATACCGTGCGTGACGGCCTGAAGCTGGGGCTCAAGGTATGCTTGCTGGTCGACGCGATACGCGCCGTCAACGTGGGCCCGGACGACGGCATCCGGGCCGAGGGGGAGATGTGCCGGCTCGGGGCGCAGCCGGTGGTGTTCCAGGATATCGTCGCATGAACGAGCCATCCAGTGCGCTACTGACCGATCTGTACCAGCTGACCATGCTGCAGGCCTATTTCGACGAGGGCATGGCGGACACTGCGGTGTTCGAATGCTTCGTGCGCGGCCTGCCGGCCGGGCGTGATTTCCTGGTCGCGGCAGGGCTCGAGCAGGTGCTGGAGTACGTCGAGCAACTGCACTTTACCCCAGACGAACTCGACTGGCTGGCGGCGCAGCAGCGCTTCACACCGGCGTTTCTCGATTTCCTGAAGGAGTTCCGTTTTAGCGGGGACATCCACGCGATGCCGGAAGGCACACTGTTCTACCCGAACGAACCGATGCTGCGGGTGACGGCGCCCATCGCGCAGGCGCAGCTGATCGAGAGCCGGCTGATCAATCTGCTGCATTTCCAGTCTGTGGTGGCGTCCAAGGCCGTGCGCTGCGTGCTGGCCGCCCCCGGCAAGCTGCTGGTGGACTTTGGCCTGAGGCGGACGCATGGCGCGGAGGCCGGTTTGCTGGCCGCCCGGGCCTGCTACCTGGCCGGCTACAACGGTACGGCGACGGTGCAGGCCGGGCTGCGCTTCGGCATCCCGGTGTACGGCACCATGGCGCATTCCTACATCGAGGCCCACGCGACCGAGGTCGAGGCGTTTCAGCGCTTTGCTGTTTCCCAGCCGGGCAACGTGGTGCTGCTGATCGATACCTACGACACGGAGGCTGCCGCGCGCAAGGTGGCGGCGCTGGCGCCGCGGTTGGCGCAGCAGGGTATCCGCATCAAGTCGGTGCGGCTCGACAGCGGCGATCTCCTGGCGCATGCCCGGGCAGTCCGGGCCATCCTGGACGAGGCCGGCCAGAGCGGCATCGGCATCTTCTGCAGTGGCAACCTCGACGAGTACGAACTGCAGCGCTTGCTGGTGGCCGGTGCGCCGATCGACGGCTTCGGCGTCGGTACCCGCGTCGACACCTCCAGCGATAGTCCCTATCTCGACTGCGTCTACAAGCTGCAGGAGTACGCCGGCCAGCCGCGGCGCAAGCGCTCCGAGGGCAAGGCGACCTGGCCTGGCCGCAAGCAGGTGTACCGGTTCTACGATGAGGACGGGCGTTTTGATCATGACGTGGTGGCGCCGGAAGACGACCCGCCCGTCGGCACTCCCTTGCTGCACTGCTGCATGCGGCAGGGGCGGCGGGTAGGACCGGCAGTCGCGCTGGCCGACATCCGCCGCCATGTCGCCAATCAGTTGCAGCAGTTGCCGGCGACCGTACCGCATTGCGTCGAGATCGCCCCCACCTTGCAGGCGCTGGCCGAGCGGCTGGACCGGCAGGCGCATTAGCCGCTGCCGTCGGGCTCCCAGCGCAGGCGCCCGCCGA
>JACPUY010000303.1 GCA_016192025.1 Pseudogulbenkiania sp.
CCCGAGCGTCGCGTTGTACATGCGCCCGGTCCACTTCGGCAGCCAGAAATAGATCCCGGCGAACGCGGCAAACAGGGCCCCCGCCACCATCACGTAATGGAAGTGCGCCACCACGTAATAGGTATCCTGCAGTTGGGTATCCACCGCCGCCACGGAGAGCGTCACGCCGGACAGGCCGCCGACGGTGAACAGGCAGACGAAGCCAACGGCAAACAGCATCGGCGTCTCGAAGCTCATCGCCCCCTGCCACATGGTGCCGATCCAGTTGAACACCTTCACCCCGGTCGGCACCGCGATCAGCATCGTGGCGTACATGAAGAACAGCTGGGCGGTAGCCGGCATGCCGGTGGTGAACATGTGGTGCGCCCACACCATGAACGACAGCACGGCGATGGAACTGGTGGCGTACACCATCGAGGTGTAGCCGAACAAGGGCTTGCGGCTGAAGGTGGAGATGATGTGGCTGACGATGCCGAACGCCGGCAAGGCCATGATGTACACCTCGGGGTGGCCGAAGAACCAGAAGATGTGCTGATACATCACCGGGTCGCCGCCGCCGGCGGCGTTGAAGAAATGGGTGCCGAAGTGGCGATCGGTGAGGACCATGGTCACCACCCCGGCCAGCACCGGCATCACCGCGATGATCAGGTAGGCGGTGATCAGCGAGGCCCAGGCGAACATCGGCATCTTCATCATCGTCATGCCCGGCGCCCGGAGGTTGAGGATGGTGACGATGATGTTGATCGAGCCCATGATCGAACTCACGCCGAGGATGTGGATGGCAAAGATGGTCAGGTCCATGCCCATGCCCATCTGCGTGGACAGCGGCGCGTACAGCGTCCAGCCGGCCGATGCCGCGCCGCCGGGCACGAAGAAGGAAATCAGCAGCAGCAGCGCGGCTGGCGGCAACAGCCAGAAGCTCCAGTTGTTCATGCGGGCAAACGCCATGTCCGGCGCACCGATCATCAGTGGCAGCAGCCAGTTGGCCAGCCCGGTGAAGGCCGGCATGATGGCGCCGAACACCATCACCAGCCCGTGCAGCGTGGTGAGCTGGTTGAACAGTTCCGGCTGCCAGAACTGCAGCCCCGGCTGGAACAGCTCGGCACGGATGCCCAGCGCCATCACCCCGCCGGACAGGAACATGATGAACGAGAACCACAGATACATCGATCCGATGTCCTTGTGGTTGGTGGCGGCCAGCCAGCGCCAGATGCCGGTCGGCTTGCCATGCGAATGAGGGGCGTGCCCCGCCGTGGTGCTTATCGCCATGCTCGTCCTCCAGGGCGCCTGTTATCGATCTGCGCTAAACCTTGCCGCCACGCGCGGTCTTGATGTCCTTGGGCTGCACGATGTCGCCGGTGGTATTGCTCCAGGCGTTGCGCTCGTAGCTGATCACCGCCGCGAGGTCGGTATCGGACAGCTGTTTGCCCCACGCCGCCATCGCCGGATTTTTCTTGCTGCCGTTCAACACGATATCGATGTGGCCCGCCTTGTCCTTGGTGACCAGGGGCGAGCCGTCCAGCGCCGGGAAAGCGCCGGGGATGCCCTTGCCGTTGGCCTGGTGGCAGGCCACGCAGTTCTGCTGGTACACCTTCTCGCCGCGTGCCTTCAGGTCGGCCAGCGTCCACACCTTGTTGGGGTCGTCGGTCGCAGCGGCGGCCTGTTTCTTCCTGGCCGCGAGCCAGGCGGCGTAGTCCTCCGGCGAACGGGCGTCGACCACGATGGGCATGAAGCCGTGGTCCTTGCCGCACAGCTCGGCGCACTGGCCGCGGTACACCCCCGGCCGGTCGACCATGAACCAGGTATCGCGCACGAAACCGGGCACGGCGTCCTGCTTCACCCCGAGCGCCGGCACCCACCAGGAATGGATCACATCGTTGGCGGTGAGCAGCAGCCGTACCTTCTTGCCGGTCGGCACCACCAGCGGCTCGTCCACCTCCAACAGGTAATGCGCCCCCTTGGCCGCCGCACCGCGCTGCACCTCGGCCGGTGTCGCCAGATGACTCATGAAGCCGATGCCGTCGTCGAGGTAGTCGTAGCGCCATTTCCATTGATAGCCGGTGATCTTGATGGTCATGTCCTCGGCGCGCGTGCTCTTCTGCGCCAGCACCGCCCTGGTGGCCGGCCACGCCATGCCGACCAGGATCAGGAACGGGACCACCGTCCAGATGATTTCGACCGTGATGTTTTCGTGGAACGGTTTGGCCTGGTGCCCCAGTGCCTTGCGGTGGCGCAAGATGGCGTAGAACATCACGCCGAACACCACCACGAAGATGGTGACGGTGATCAGCAGCAGCAGGGTGTGCAGGTCGTAGATCTGGCGCGCGACCGAACTCGCCGGCGGCTGGAAATTGAACTCGGCGGCGTGGACCGTGCCAACCCCGCCCAGCATGGACAGCAGGATGCGCTTGCCGGACATCGCGTCCCCCTTGTGTACCTTGAGCAGCCCAATCGGGCCGAAGCAGAGATGCCGGCCTTTTGGCGCGCCGGCTTTTATCGATAATAGGAAAAAACGCCGGGATAACAAGAATTTGTCATGACGCAGTGCAATACACGGCACGCAGAAACGACTTCGGCCAACCTTCCCAGGTTGACGGAAGTGACGAAATGAAACACCGACAGCGGCCGCCGCAGAGGTCTCACCCTTCGTAGGGAATCTCCAGCAGCAGCGGCGCGGCGATGTGCGCCTCCAGCGTGGCGAGGTTCTCGGCGTAGGCCGCCTGTTCTGGCACCACGCGGTTGGCCACCCAGCCGGCCAGCGGCAGACCGGCAGCCTCGATCGCCCGTGCCGTCAGCAGGGCATGGTTGATGCAGCCCAGTCGCATGCCCACCACCAGGATCACCGGCAGCTGCAGCGACTGCGCCAGGTCCTGCATGAACAGCCGGTCGGTCAGCGGCGCCAGCCACCCGCCGGCGCCCTCCACCAGCACCACGTCGGCGGCTTCAGCCAAGCGTCGATAGTGCTCCCCGATGCGCTCCAGCGAGATGTCGACCCCGGCCTGGCGCGCCGCAATGTGCGGCGAGACGGCCGACAGGAAACGATAGGGGTTCATCAGCTCAAGGTCGGTCTGCCCAGTGGCGGCAACCAGCCGCTCGACGTCGCCGTTGCTCCAGCTCCCGTTCGGCAGCACCTCGCAGCCCGAAGCCACCGGCTTCATCGCCAGCACCCGCCTGCCCTCGCCCTGCCACCGCCGGATCAGCTTCACCGCCGCATGAGTCTTGCCGATGTCGGTATCGGTCCCGGTAACGAAATAGCCTTGCATACAATGACCTTTGGAACGGGGCGTCATAACCAGATTGGCACGCTCCAGACGCGACAAAGGGCGACCCCTCGTGAGGATCGCCCGGCCTGCCAATCAGGATTGCCGATTCGCGGCTAGTAACGGTGGGGACGCGATAACGTCACACCTCACCTTGCGGATTGACTCGCTCCAACTTGCTTGCCAGCTTGTTGAGCGCGGAAAGATAAGCCTTGGCACTGGCCACGATCACATCGGTGTCGGCGCCCTGGCCGTTGACGATGCGGCCGTCGCGGGCCAGGCGCACCGTCACCTCGCCTTGCGACTCGGTACCCTTGGTCACGGCATTGACCGAATACAGTTCCAGCTCGGTATCGCTCTTGGTCACGCTCTCGATCGCCTTGAACACCGCGTCGACCGGGCCGGAGCCGCTGCTGACGGCACGCCGCTCGGCGCCATGCTCGTTGAACACGATCTCGGCGCGCGGCAGCTCGCCGGTCTCGGTGTTGACCTTGAGCGAGACGAACTTGAAATCTTCCTGATCGATCGCCACCATCTCATCCGACACCAGCGCCTGCAGATCCTCGTCGAAGATCTCGCGCTTCTTGTCGGCCAGTTCCTTGAAGCGGGCGAAGGCGGCGTTGAGCGCCTCCTCGCTGGACAGCACGATGCCCAGTTCGGCCAGCTTGGTCTTGAAGGCGTTGCGGCCGGACAGCTTGCCCAGCGTCAGACGGTTGGTGGACCAGCCGACACTCTCGGCCGACATGATCTCGTAGGTCTCGCGATGCTTGAGCACGCCATCCTGATGGATACCGGACTCGTGGGCGAAGGCATTGGCGCCGACGATGGCCTTGTTCGGCTGCACCGGGTAGCCGGTGATGGTCGATACCAGCTTGGACGACGGCACGATCTGCAGGGCGTCGACGCGGGTGTCCACGCCGAACACGTCCTTGCGGGTGCGCACCGCCATCACGATCTCTTCCAGCGCGGCGTTGCCGGCGCGCTCGCCCAGGCCGTTAATGGTGCACTCCACCTGGCGCGCGCCGCCCAGCACCGCGGCCAGGCTGTTGGCCACCGCCATGCCCAGATCGTTGTGGCAATGCGCCGACCAGATCACCTTGTCGCCACCCGGGGTCTTGGCGATCAGCTCGCGGAAGAACGCCTCGGTGGCGCGCGGCACGGCGTAGCCGACGGTATCCGGCACGTTCAGCGTGGTGGCGCCGGCCTCGATCACGGCGCCGAAGATGCGGGCGAGGAAGTCGATGTCGGAGCGCAGCGCGTCCTCGGCGGAAAACTCCACGTCGTCGGTGTACTCGCGGGCGA
>JACPUY010000304.1 GCA_016192025.1 Pseudogulbenkiania sp.
AGCAGGGCGTACAGCACGACGCGCGGCCGTTTCAGGCGCGACACGATGTCCTTCTCGCTGTATTTGCCTTCCAGTGCGTTTTCCGTGGTGTAACGGATCAGGCCACGCGGATAGCCCATCTTGTCCATGACCTCGTCGCAACCGTCGATACAGGCGGCACAGCCGATGCATTCGTACTGCAGGCCGTTGCGGATGTCGATGCCGACCGGGCAGACCTGCACGCAGACGCTGCAGTTGATACAGTCGCCCAGGTTCTGGCTGCGCGGGTCGATGCCTTTCTTGCGCGCGCCACGCGGTTCGCCGCGTTTCTCGTCGTAGGAGATGATCAGGGTGTCAGCGTCGAACATCACCGCCTGGAAGCGGGCGTACGGGCACATGTACTTGCATACCTGTTCGCGCATCATGCCGGCGAACAGGTAGGTGAAGCCGCCGTAGAAGAACATCCAGAACGTCTCCCACGGGCCGTAATCGAAGCGTGGCGCGGCAGCCACCAGATCGCGGATCGGCGTGAAGTAGCCGACCAGGGTGAAGCCGGTCACGAGCGAGAACAACACCATGATGCTGTGCTTGGTGGACTTGATGCGGAACTTGGCGAGGCTCATCGGCTGCTTGTCGAGCTTCATCCGCTTGTTGCGGTCGCCTTCTACCCATTGCTCGATCCACAGCATGATCTCAGTGTACACCGTCTGCGGACAGGAATAACCGCACCACAGCCGCCCGGCAACGGTGGTCCAGGCGAACAGGCCGAAGGCGCTGCAGATCAGCAGGGCGGCAAGGTAGACGAAGTCCTGTGGCCAGATGGTGAGGCCGAACAGATGGAACTGGCGGTTGATCAGGTCGAAATGCACCGCCTGGCGGCCGTTCCACATCAGCCAGGGGATGCCGAAGAACACCAGTTGCGTGCCTAGCACGAAGATGACTCGCCAGTTGTTGAACAGGCCTTTCACTCTGCGCGGGTAGACCTTCTGGCGCACCTCGTACAGGGAAACCTCAGCGCTTTCCTGCGCCGTGTTTTTCTGCGGAGTGGTCTGTTCGACCTTGATCGGAATATCCTTCAGTGATTCTGACATCATCGTTCCCAGCAAGAAGATTCTGGAAAACCTGCGGGGGAGAGCGGCTTTCCAGAATCATCTATTAAAAATTTTATATTATGTCCAGCCATTAATCATCGACAGTAAGCAATACTGCCCGCATCCGCGGGCAGTATTGCAGGTCAAGACTTACTGCGCCTTGGTGCTGTTGGAGAGACCCCAAACATACGAAGCCAAGAGGTGTACCTTGCCCTCGCCGAGGAAGTCCTTCCAGGCCGGCATCTGGTTGTTGCGGCCGTTGGTGATGGTTTCGGTGATGGTTTTCTCGGTACCGCCGTACAGCCAGGTGCTGTCGGTCAGGTTCGGCGCGCCCATCGCCTGGTTACCCTTGCCGTCCGGGCCGTGGCAGGCCGAACAGATCGCTGCGAAGGTTTCCTTGCCGCGGCTGGCGCGGTCGGCATCGTGTTTCTTGCCGGACAGCGACATCACGTAGTTGGCCACGTCCTTGACTTTCTCTTCACCAAACGCGGCACCGAACGGCGGCATCTGGCCGGTACGGCCCACCGTGATGGTTTCCTCGACCTTCTGTGCCGATCCGCCGTGCAGCCAGTCGCTGTCGGTCAGGTTCGGGAAGCCCTTGGCGCCGCGGGCGTCGGAGCCATGACACTGCACGCAATAGGTCTGGAACAGGCGCTTGCCCATGGCTTGCGCCTCGGGGTTGGTCGCGACGGTCTGGATGTCCTGCTTCAGGTACTTGTCGTACAGCGGCTGGTACTTGGCCTCGGCCTGGGTACGCTCCTCGTTGTACTGGCCCACCTGGCTCCAGCCGCGGATACCCTTGAAGGTTCCGAGGCCGGGGTAGAGCACCAGGTACACCGCACCGAAGACCAGCGTGATGTAGAACAGCATCATCCACCAGCGCGGCAGCGGGTTGTTGTACTCCTGCAGATCATCATCCCAGACATGGCCGAGGGTTTCGACCTTGTCGCCCTTTTTCAGGGTGGTCTTGGACTGGCTGAACAGCAGGTAAGCGAGGGCCACGATGCCGACGATTACCACGACGGCGATATACACGCCCCAGAAATCACTCACGAAATCACTCATTGTTTTGCTCCGTTGGAAGCCGGTGTGTTGGCACCGGCCCCCTGCACCTTGTCGTCATCGAGGAAGAGCTGGCTGGCCGCCTCCTCGTACCGTTTCCTGGATTTCTTGCTGTAGGCGCCAAGCAGGATCACGATGAAACTGACGAAGCAGAACACCGTGAACAGGCTGCGCCCCAGGTTGGTCCATTCCATGGCTTAACGTACGTTCTTGAGTGCAAGACCGAGACCTTGCAGGTAGGCGATGACGGCATCCATTTCCGACTTGCCTTGCGCCTGGGCGGTAGCTTCGGCGATGTCCTTGTCGGTGTACGGTACGCCCACCTTGCGCAGTGCCGTCATTTTCTGCGGCAGCACTTCGGCGTCGACCAAGTTCTTGGCAAGCCACGGGAAGGCCGGCATGTTGGCCTCCGGCACTACGGCGCGCGGATTCACCAGGTGCACGCGGTGCCATTCGTCGGAATAGCGGCTGCCTACACGGGCCAGATCCGGACCGGTACGCTTGGAGCCCCACTGGAACGGGTGGTCGTAGACCGACTCGCCGGCCACGGAGTAGTGGCCGTAGCGCTCGGTTTCGGCGCGGAACGGGCGGATCATCTGCGAGTGGCAGTTGTAGCAGCCTTCGCGGATGTAGATGTCACGGCCGGCCAGCTGCAGCGCAGTGTACGGCTTGACGCCGGCCACCGGCTCGGTGGTGGATTTCTGGTACATCAGCGGCACGATTTCCACCAGCGCGGCCACGCTGATGACCAGCAGGGTCAGCACGATCAGGTAGCCGACGCGCTCTTCGATCAGTTTCTGAAACTTTTCCATGTTCTTCTTACCCTTTCCGCTTAAGCGTGTGCCGAGGCGGTAACAGCCGGAATCTTGGCGTCAACGGCGCGACCGGCGGTGACGGTACGGAAGGTGTTGTAAGCCATGACCAGCATGCCGGTCAGGTACAGGGCACCACCCAGGAAACGCACGAAGTGGTACGGGTAGGTCGCCTTGACGACTTCGGCGAAGGCGTAGGTCAGGGTGCCGTCCGGGTTCAGGGCGCGCCACATCAGGCCTTGCATCACGCCGGAAATCCACAGCGCGGCGATGTACAGCACCACGCCGACGGTAGCGAGCCAGAAGTGAGCTTCAATCAGCTTGACGCTGTGCATCTCTTCACGGCCGAACAGGCGCGGCAGCAGGTAGTACATCGAACCGATGGTGATGAAGCCGACCCAGCCCAGAGCGCCGGAGTGAACGTGACCGATGGTCCAGTCGGTGTAGTGCGACAGCGCGTTCACGGTCTTGATGGCCATCATCGGGCCTTCGAAGGTGGACATGCCGTAGAACGACAGCGAGACCACCAGGAACTTCAGGATCGGGTCGGTGCGCAGTTTGTGCCAGGCGCCGGACAGGGTCATGATGCCGTTGATCATGCCGCCCCACGACGGTGCGAACAGGATCAGCGAGAACACCATGCCGAGCGACTGGGTCCAGTCAGGCAGCGCGGTGTAGTGCAGATGGTGCGGGCCGGCCCACATGTAGGTGAAGATCAGCGCCCAGAAGTGCACCACGGACAGGCGGTAGGAGTAAACCGGACGGCCGGCCTGCTTCGGTACGAAGTAGTACATCATGCCGAGGAAGGCGGCGGTCAGGAAGAAGCCCACGGCGTTGTGGCCGTACCACCATTGCACCATGGCGTCGACGGCACCGCTGTACACGGAGTAGGACTTCCACAGCGTGACCGGCACTTCCAGGTTGTTGACGATGTGCAGCAGGGCCACGGCCAGGATGAAGGCACCGTAGAACCAGTTGGCCACGTAGATGTGCTTGATCTTGCGGATGGCGATGGTGCCAAAGAACACGATGGCGTAGGCGACCCAGACCACGGTGATCAAGAGGTCGATCGGCCATTCGAGCTCGGCGTACTCCTTGCCGGAGGTGATGCCCAGCGGCAGGGTGATGGCCGCGGCCAGGATGACCAGCTGCCAGCCCCAGAAGGTGAAGGCGGCCAGCTTGTCCGAGATCAGGCGGACGTTACAGGTGCGTTGAACCACGTAGTAGGACGTGGCGAACAGGCCGCAGCCGCCGAAGGCGAAAATGACGGCATTGGTGTGCAGCGGGCGCAGACGACCGAAGTGGAACCAGGGCCCAAAATTGAGCTCCGGCCACACCAGCTGGGCGGCGATGACGACGCCCATCAGCATGCCAACAATGCCCCAAACGACGGTCATGATGGCAAACTGGCGCACCACCTTATAGTTATAAGTGGATTGCGATTCCATTTAAGATTTTCTCCAAGGTTGCTAACTCAGAACTTTTTTACAAACCGTGGCGACTTGAAGCCCCATTTTCCGTCCCCATCTGGAAAACACGGCTTCCCATCGCTGAAATTCCAAACTTGAGATAAATCAAGGGCACGATCGTTGCCCGGGGCGCGGCGCGGCGCGCTGCAGCGGCAACAGACGCTGTTTCCCAATTTATTTAACTCGTCATTCTAAAACATTTGCATCAGCCGGACCAGCCGTGGAGCGCTGTTTCGGCCTGTCCGCCATGTCTTCGGCCTGTGTGTTTACCTCTCGGGTTTCCCCGATCCGATGCTGCGACTCTTCCGGATTATATTGTCATGAGGCAAGGGGCCTTTGATTTGGATCAACTCGCCGTGCCGGGCAGCATTCCGCCCGGCGCGGTGCTAGAATCGGCGCTTTTCGCCATGACAGGTAATTTGCCATGACTGCACCCGTCCGCTACCAGATCCTGTCCCTCTCGCCCGAAGCCCATCTGTTCGAAGTGGTCATGACGGTGGACGAGCCGGCTGGCGAGGGGCAGATTGTGCGTTTGCCGGCGTGGATTCCCGGCAGCTATTTGATCCGCGAATTCTCACGTCAGATTGTGACCTTGCAGGCCGAGTCCGAAGGACGGATGGTGGCGCTGACCCAACTAGACAAGCACAGCTGGCAGGCAGCGCCGGTGAAAGGCAGCCTTACCCTGCGTTATCAGGTCTATGGCTTCGATCTGTCGGTGCGGGGGGCGTATCTCGATGGCGAGCGTGGCTTCTTCAACGGTACCAGCGTGTTCCTGATGGCGGAAGGCTACCAAAGTAGCACGTGCGAGGTGGAGATTCTGCCGCCCAAGGGCAAGGACTTTGCGGACTGGCAACTGGCGACCAGCTTGCCGGCGCTCGACGTCAAGAAGAAAACCGGTTTCGGCGTGTACCGCGCGGCCGATTACGATGAGCTGATTGATCACCCGGTGGAAATGGGGCGCTTCGAGCGGGTGAGTTTCAAGGCCTGCGGCGTGCCGCACGAGTTTGTCGTCGCCGGCCGCTTCCGTGCCGACCTCAAGCGCCTGGCGCGCGACGTGAAGAAGATCTGCGAATGGCAGATCAAGCTGTTCGGCCAGCCGGCGCCGTTCGAGCGCTACGTCTTCCTGCTGTTTGTCGGCAAGGACATCTACGGCGGGCTGGAGCATCGGGCCTCGACCGCGCTGGTGGCCAACCGCGACGACCTGCCGCAGGCGGGCGACAGGGACATCGGCGACGGTTACCTGCGTCTGTTGGGTCTGATCAGCCACGAATACTTCCACAGCTGGAACGTCAAGCGCCTCAAGCCGGCAGCCTTCTCTCCCTACGACCTGAACCGGGAAAACCATACCCGCTTGCTGTGGGCGTTCGAGGGGGTGACGTCGTATTACGATGACCTGACCCTGGTGCGCTGTGGGCTGATCGACGAGAAGCGTTACCTGGGCCTGTTGGCAGAAACCGTCAGCGGCGTCGAGCGCGGCGCCGGCCGTCTGAAACAGACGCTGGAAGAATCCAGCTTCAACGCCTGGACCAAATATTACCGCCAGGACGAGAACAGCCCCAACAGCCTGGTGAGCTATTACACCAAAGGGGCGCTGGCGGCGCTGGTGCTGGACCTCCTGATCCGGCGCGAGACGCGTGACGCCAAATCGCTCGACGACGTGATGCGCGTGCTGTGGCGGAAATGGCTGACCGACGGCCAAGGCCTGGCGGAAGACGAGTGGGAGCGCATCGCGGCGGAGGCCTCCGGGCTCGATCTGCGCGAGTTCTTCGAGCGTGCGTTGCGTTCCACCGCCGACTTGCCGCTGGTGGAGCTGCTCGCCACGCAGGGCGTGCAGATGGCGCTGGAGCCGGCCGACGGGGCGACTGACCGCGGCGGCGTGGTCGAGGCGCTGGCGGCCAAGCTGGCGCGGCCGGTCTTGGGTGTACGTACCGCCAGCGATCCTCTCGGCGTCAGGCTGACTCACGTACTGGACGGCGGGGCCGCCCAGTTGGCCGGTCTCGCCGGTGGCGACGTGGTGGTGGCCGTCGATCGGCTAAAGGTGTCCGACCTCGACAAGGCGCTGTCCCGCTTTCCGGCTGGGGAAACGGTGAAACTTCACGTCTTCCGTCGTGACGAACTGATGACATTCAACGTGGAGCTGCAGGCAGCCCCGGCCGATACCTGCCGGCTGCTGCTGCAACCCGCCGGCGCGCGCTGGCTCAAACACTGACACACCGACTCCGCCAGGCCCGCCATCGCCGGGCCGAATTGTCGTTCCGGCGCGATCACGCCGGAGCGGTGTCTGCGCGGTTGGCCGACCACGCCAGCGAGCAGCAGCAGGGCGGAGTCATCTGAAACGGCCCTTGATTAGGTGAAGACATGGCCCAGCAACCCGAAGTGAAATACCTGAAAAATTACCACGAGCCCGCGTTCCACATGGACCGCGTGGACCTGAAGTTCGACATCTTCGACGAGGTAACGCGCGTCTATTCGCGCCTGCTCGTGACCCGCCATCCCGGCCGTGCGGATAGCGAGTTGCGGCTCGACGGCAGCGCCAAGCTGGTGGCGGTGCTGCTCGACGGGGAAAGGTTGGCCGCAGGGCGCTACCGTCTGGCCGACGACGGGCTGGTGATTACCGACGTGCCGGACAGCTTCATCCTGGAGCTCGAGACCGAGCTCGATCCGGCCGGCAACACCAGCCTAATGGGGCTCTACGCCTCCAACGGCAACCTGTTCACCCAGTGCGAACCGGAAGGTTTCCGCAAGATTACCTATTACCTCGACCGTCCGGACGTGATGTCCAAGTTCACCACTACCATCGTGGCTGACAAGCAGAAATACCCGGTGCTGCTGTCCAACGGCAACAAGGTGGGCGAGGGCATGGTCGACAAGAAGCGCCACTGGGTGCGCTGGGTCGACCCCTACCGCAAGCCGGCCTACCTGTTCGCATTGGTGGCCGGGCGGCTGGCGGTCCGGCGCGACAGCCATGTCACGCCGGGCGGCCGCCAGGTGACGCTGGAGGTGTGGACCGAAGCCCCCGACCAGGACAAGGTGGCGCACGCCATGGCCTCGCTGAAGCGGGCGATGAAGTGGGACGAGGAGCGCTTCGGCCTCGAGTACGACCTTGACATCTACATGATCGTGGCGGTTGGCGACTTCAACATGGGGGCGATGGAGAACAAGGGCCTCAACATCTTCAATACCAAGTACGTGCTGGCACGCCAGGAGAACGCTACCGACGACGACTTCCACGGCGTGGAGGGCGTGATCGGCCACGAGTACTTCCACAACTGGACCGGCAACCGCGTCACCTGCCGCGACTGGTTCCAGCTCTCCCTGAAGGAAGGCCTCACGGTGTTCCGCGACCAGGAGTTCTCGGCTGACATGTCGAGCCGGGCGGTGTGCCGCATCACCGACGTCAAGCAGCTGCGCGCGCTGCAGTTCCCGGAAGACGCCGGCCCGACCGCGCACCCGATCCGTCCCGAGTCGTACATCGAGATGAACAACTTCTACACCATGACGGTGTACGAGAAGGGCGCCGAAGTGGTGCGCATGTACCAGACCCTGCTCGGCCGCGACGGCTTCAAGAAGGGCATGGAACTGTACTTCAGGCGTCACGACGGCCAGGCCGTCACCTGCGACGATTTCCGCGCCGCCATGGCCGACGCCAACGGCGTGGATCTGGCCCAGTTCGCGCTGTGGTACAGCCAGGCCGGCACCCCGCTGTTGACCATCAGCGGCCAGTACAGCCCGGCCGAGCAGCGTTATACGCTGACGGTGAAACAAAGCTGCCCGGCGACGCCGGGGCAGCCCGACAAAGAGCCGTTCCACATCCCACTGGCATTGGGCCTGCTCGGAGAGGATGGCGCCGACCTGCCGCTGCAGCTGGAGGGCGAAAGCGAACCACTGGGTACCTCCCGCGTGCTGGACGTGAAGTTGGACGAACAGCGCTTCGTGTTCGTCAACGTACCGGCCGAGCCGGTGCCGTCGCTGCTGCGCGGCTTCTCGGCGCCGGTGCGGCTCGACTTCGCCTGGCGCGACGACGAACTGGCCTTCCTGATGGCGCACGACAGCGATCCGTTCTGCCGCTGGGAAGCCGGCCAGACACTGGGGCAGCGTCTGCTGCGCCAAGGCATCGCCGAACGCCGGGCCGGCCGCCGTGGCCTGCTGTCGGAGACGCTGGTGGCGGCGTTCCGCGCGGTGCTGAAGGATCATGCCGCCGACGCCGCGTTCAAGGCGCTGATGCTGACCCTGCCGGCCGAGGCGGAGCTGCTGGAACTGGTCGACGACGCCGATCCGGTGCTGATCCACGAGGTGCGTGAAGAGATGCTGGATGGGCTGGCGCAGGCGCTGCGCGGCGAGTGGCACGAGGCCTACGATCTCAACCAGACCCGCAGCTACCGCCCGCAGGACGCCGGCAAGCGCGCGCTGAAGAATCTGGCGCTCGCCATGCTGTGCCGTCTGGACGACGTCTGGCCGGCCGAAACGGCCGAGGCGCAGTGCCTGCAGGCAGACAACATGACCGACCAGATGGGCGCCCTGTCGGCACTGCGCGACCGTGCCGGGGCCGAGCGCGACAACTGCTTCGCCGAGTTCGCCCGCCGCTGGCAGGCCGATGCGCTGGTGATGGACAAGTACTTCATGCTGGTGGCCGCCTGCCAGTTGCCGGATACGCTGCCGCGTGTGAAGGCGGCGCTGCAGCATCCGGCCTTCTCGCTGAAGAACCCCAACAAGGCGCGCGCCCTGCTGGGCAGCTTCGGCCGCAACCAGCTGCACTTCCACGCCGCCGACGGCTCGGGCTACCGCTTCCTGGCCGAGCAGGTAGAGGCCATCGACAGCTTCAACCCGCAGGTGGCGAGCCGGCTGGTACAGCTGTTCAACCGCTGGAAGCGGCTGGAGCCGGTGCGCCGCGCGCTGATGAAAGCCGAGCTGGAACGCCTGCTGGCGTTGCCGCTGTCGCGCGACGTGTACGAAATCGTGTCCAAGAACCTGGAAGCCTGACCCCACGGGCGTTGCTGCCCCCGGACAGTCGAAACCGCGCGGTCGTCCAGCCGCGCGGCTTTGTTTTCGGCAAACGGGGCAGGGTGACTCCCTGCGCTTGAGCGTATCCTGTCGGAGCGACTCGCCGTGCCTGACCAAACCGTTCTGGTGGGGCGATAAACCCCGTACAATCCGCCGCATCCCACGACGGCGGATTTTCATGACTCATTCCAAAGCGCAGGCCGCGCTCAAACCCGGCCTGCACCCGCGCAACGCGCATCGCCAGCGCTACGACTTCGCCGCATTGATCGCCGCCTGTCCCGATCTCGCGCGCTTCGTCGCGCGCAATGCCCACGGCGACGACAGCGTCGACTTCGCCGATCCCGGCGCGGTGAAGATGCTCAACCGCGCCCTGCTGGCGCACCACTACGGCATCGCTCACTGGGACATCCCGCCAGGCTACCTGTGCCC
>JACPUY010000316.1 GCA_016192025.1 Pseudogulbenkiania sp.
CTGTCGGTGCACGATGCGCTGCGCGCCTTCTCGATCCGCTCGATGGTGGCGGCCAAGCAGACTGAGGCGAGCAAGAAGCTGCTGGACGCGATCGTGCTGTCGAACGAGAGCAATTTCATCAATACCCGCTTCATCCTTTGAAGCCTTAACTCTCAGGAACAGGGTGCGTATGCGCAGTACGCAGGGCGTATGGCATTGCTTGCAAGGGGAACAGTACGATGAGACGCAAACTGGTCGTCGCTAACTGGAAAATGTACGGCAGCTTGATGCAGTGCAGAGAGGCCGTGCCCACGTTGGCGAAAGCGGTCGATCCCGCGGTGGAACTGGTGCTTTGCCCGCCAGCGCCTTATCTTGGCACGGCATCGGACTTGGCCTCCGCATCAGCCCTGCACATCGGCGCGCAAGATGTAGCCGCCCAAAAGGAGGGGGCTTTCACCGGCGAATGGGCGGCACCTATGCTGGCGGATGTCGGCTGCCGTTACGCCATCGTCGGTCATTCGGAACGCCGGCAGCGTCATGCCGAATCCGATGCCGACGTCGTCGCCAAGGCAGGGTCCTGCGTCGAGGCCGGCATTATTCCCATCGTTTGTATTGGCGAAACCGAGCAGGAAAGGCTGGCTGGCCAGACCGAGGCGGTGCTGGCACGGCAGCTGGGCCCGCTGCTCGAGGCGCGCGGCCGGGCTGATTTCGTGCTGGCCTACGAACCGGTGTGGGCGATCGGTACCGGCCGCTCGGCTACCCCCGAGATGGCCCAAGAGGTGCATGCGTTCTTGCGTCAGCGCCTGGCGCAGGTCGATGCTGCCTTGGCTGAAAAAGTGCCGCTGCTGTATGGCGGCAGCGTCAAGCCGGACAACTCTGCCGCGCTGTTTGCCATGCCGGACATCGATGGGGGGTTGATCGGCAGTGCGTCGCTGCAAACCGAGTCTTTGCTCGCCATCTACCGGGCCATGCAGTGAGGGGCTGTGGTTGCAGTCACCTGGATCGGTAGAGGCCCTCTCGCCGTTATTCGAGCCAAGGCCGGAATCCGGCTGCCTCAGCCAGTGATGAGGCGCACCCACTGCCGTTTCCCCTCACTCGCCGGTGCGCTGAATCAAGACAGCCGCAGCGTTTGCGCCAGTTTTTCGCCTTCCTGGTCCCAGAACGCCGGGTCGGCCGCGCGGATGCGGCGGATCGCATTGTCCATATGGGAAGCGGCGGCCTTGCGCGCCTGCGCGGGATCGCCGCTTTCGATGGCTTTGACGATGGCGTGGTGCTCGTCCTGCACTTCATTGAAGAAATCCTCACGGCGCGCTTCGTTGGCCCGCGTCACTTGCGTGGCGCCGCGCAGGTATTGCGAAAGGTAGTCCAGCGTCGAGATCAGGAAGGGGTTGCCGGCTGCCGCGGCGATACTGCGGTGAAAATTCACGTCTTCTTCCACGCCGTCGCGGCCGCTTTGCACCGCCTCGGCCAGGGCGGCCACGGCGGCGCGGATCGCCAGAATGTCTTGTTCGTTGCGCCGCGCCGCGGCCAGGCCGGCGGCCTCCGCCTCCAGCACGCGCCGTACCTCCGCCATTTGCACCACCGCCTCAAGCGATGCCGTATGCGCCGCATCGAACGACAGTGGGCGGAAGCCGGGCTTCTGCACCAGTACCCCATAGCCCTGGCGCGAAATGACCATGCCCAACGACTTCAACTGGGAAACCGCTTCGCGGATCACCGTACGGCTTACCTTGAACTGTTCGACCAGTTGCGCTTCGGATGGAAGCTTGTCGCCGGGTTTGAGTGCGCCTTCGCGGATGTGTTGCGCCAACGCTTCGGCTACTTGTTCGGACAAGCGCGCTCCTGCTTGCACAGGTTGAAACTCTACTGCCACAGGGTGTCTTTCAGTTGTATGAGGATCTTATAAGAAGATAGCACTGTTGGCTCGACATGGGGTGACAGGTTTTGCCTCTCCATTCCTTTGTTCTCATTTTTTTAATTGTGTCATGTCGTACAGCAGCATAAACAGGTCGGCAGGGTGCCGCTTGGCTGTGTGGAGCTTCGGCACCATGAGTCCGGTAAGAAAAAGCTCGATGAGGTCTGTGAGATCCGGAAACGGTGCGACAGACCGGCCTGCAAGCTTAGGCATCCATCGATGTGTAATTGGAGACGGGCTCGGGCGAGAACAAGATTCGCAAGGTGCTGAGCAAGAACGGGCTGCGCATCTTCGGCGAGGTCTGGGACGCCTGATTCAGGGCCTGCCCGGCATGTGCTGCATGCCGGGTTTTTTGTTGTTCTTCGTACCATCCACCTGCGGAGTCGACTGCATGAATCGTTTCAAAAGCCTTGCCTTGTCCCTGTTGCTGGCGTCGGCCGCGGCACAGGCCACCGAGCTGAAGCACTGGCCGGCCGATGTCGCCGGCAAGCTGAACACCATGATTGCCGCCAACGCCAACAAGGGCGCTTACGCGGTGTTCGACATGGACAACACCAGTTACCGCTATGACCTGGAAGAGTCACTGCTGCCCTTCCTCGAGATGAAGGGTGTGCTGACGCGCGACAAGCTCGACCCCTCGCTCAAGCTGATGCCGTTCAAGGACACGCCGGAGTTCAAGGAAAGCCTGAACAGCTACTACTACCGGCTGTGCGAGGTGGACGACCTGGTGTGCTACCCCTGGGTGGCGCAGGTGTTCTCCGGTTTCACGCTGAAGCAGCTGAAGGGCTATGTCGACGAGCTGATGGCCTACGACAAGCCGATCCCGATCAAGTACTACAGTGGCGACAAGGTGGTGGAGGGCACGGTCAACAAGCCGCGCATCTATACCGGCATGCAGGAGCTCTATAACCGGCTGCAGGAAAACGGCATCGAGGTCTACGTGATGACCGCGGCCAGCGAAGAGCTGGTGCGCATGGTCGCCAGCGATCCCAAGTACGGCTACAACGTCAAGCCGCAGAACGTCATCGGCGTCAACATGCTGCTCAAGGACAAGAAGAGCGGCGAGCTGACCAGCTCGCGGCTACAGATCAAGAAGGGCAAGTACGACCAGGCCAAGAATCTCGATCTGGAACTGACCCCCTACCTGATGAACCCGATGACCTGGTACGAGGGCAAACTGGGCTCCATCGTCGGCTGGATCGACCAGTGGAAGAAGCCGGTGCTGGTGGGCGGCGACACGCCGATCTCCGACGGCTACATGCTGCTCAACAGCACCGATGTGGAGAAGGGCGGCCTGCGCGTGTGGGTCAATCGCAAGGCCAAGTACATGCCGGCCATGCAGTCGTGGTGGGAAGACTCGGCCAAGCGCCAGCAGGCGCTGGGCCAGGCGGTGACCGCCGACAAGAATTGGCTGGTGGTCAAGCCGGAAGATATCCAATAAGAGCCGCTAACAAAACCCTCTTGGCGTTGTTGTGCGGCTTTGCCGTACTGCTTGTACTGTCGGCAGCCGCACGCCTAGCCAAGACCGCTGTGCTGGGTTTTGTTAACGACTCTAACGATAAGCGGGAACCACCCGCACAAGCACGTAAAGCAGCAGAACGGGACTATTCCCATCTTTATATCCATGTAGAGGAGTTGACATGAAGCAGGTTCGCAACAGTGTCAAGCTGCTGGCCGCCATCGGCCTGGTCTGTTCCACCGCCAGCTGGGCGGCCGACAAACCGCTGATCAAGATCGGCTACGTCGAAGGCTGGGCCGACAGCGTGGCCACCACGCAGGTCGCCGCCAACATCATCAAGACCAAGCTGGGTTATCCGGTCGAGCTGGTGCCGGTGGCCGCCGGCATCATGTGGCAGGGAGTGGCGCGGGGCGATCTGGACGCGACGCTGTCCGCCTGGCTGCCGGTGACGCATGGTGACTACTACAAGCAGCTGAAGGACAAGGTCACCGTGCTCGGCACGAACTATCCCGGCGCCAAGATCGGCCTGATCGTGCCGGATTACGTGCAGGCCAAGAGCCTGGCCGATCTCAACAAGTACAAAGACGCTTTCCAGGGCCGCATCGTCGGTATCGACGCCGGCGCCGGTGTGATGAAGAAGACCGAGCTCGTGATCAAGGACTACGGCCTCGACTACAAGCTGATGCCGAGCTCCGGCCCGGGCATGGCGTCCGAACTGGCGCGCTCGATCAAGGCCAAGAAGGCGATCGCTGTGACCGGCTGGATTCCACACTGGATGTTCGCCAAGTGGAAGCTGCGCTTCCTCGACGATCCGAAGAAGGTGTACGGCGAAGAAGAGCACGTCGATACCGTGATCAACCCCGGCCTGACGACCAAGGCACCCGAGGTGGCCGGCTTCCTGAAGAAGTTCTCGTGGAAGGCGGAAGAAGTCGGCGCGGTGATGCTGGACGTCGAAAGCGGCGTCAAGCCGGCGGCGGCGGCCGAGAAATGGGTGGGGGCCAACGGCAAGCGTGTGGCCGGCTGGCTGTAATGTCTGTTCCCGGGTGGTGAATGCCATCTCTTGACGCCCCTTCGGGGGCTTTTTTCATGGTGCTCCGCTTGGCGTGGCGGATGGCGTGGCCACCCGAGCGGTCACAGGTCGTTCCGACCGGCCGTATTACGCCACGCCGTGTCGGTCTGCAGCAAAAACCGGTCGCCACTGCCGAGGTTGGTCGAAAGCGCCTCGTGCACCATTTCTCCTGACTGACGGCGTGCCCCCTGTGCGCCGTGCCACGACAACGTGCAGGAGATTCTGATGCAACCACTCGTTCCCATCGACGTAGATCCGGATTCCGGTGTGTGGACCACCAACGGCCTGCCGATGCTCTATGTGCCGCGCCATTTCTTCGTCAACAACCACATGGCTGTCGAAGCGGCGCTGGGCAAGGCCACCTATTCCGAGGCCTTGTACGATGCCGGTTACCGCTCCGCCTACTTCTGGTGCGATAGCGAAGCGCGCACCCACGGCCTCGAAGGTATGGCCGTGTTCGAGCATTACCTCAACCGCCTGTCACAACGCGGCTGGGGCCTGTTCTCCTTCATCGAAGCCGATCCGGCCACCGGCCACGCACAGATCCGCCTCGACCATTCCTGCTTCGTGTTGGCGCAAGGCGTGGCCGGCGCGCCCAAGAGCGATGGCAAGACCTGTTACATGTTCGCCGGCTGGTTCGCCGGCGCGATGGACTGGGTGGGCGAGAAGCTGGGTTACGACTACCACACCATCAGCAGTGAAACCCAGTGCGCCGGCCACGGCGCCGACTACTGCGTCTTCACCGTCGAGCCGAAGTAAGAAGGGGGCATCATGCGCTATCCGCACCTGTTTTCGCCGATCACGCTGAACAAGCTCACGCTGCGCAACCGCATCGTCAGCACGGCGCACGCCGAGGTGTACGCCGAGCCCGGCGGTCTGCCCGGCGAGCGCTACATCCGATACTACGAGGAAAAGGCCAAGGGCGGCCTTGGCCTGGCCATCTGCGGCGGTTCCAGCCCGGTGTCGATCGACAGCCCGCAAAGCTGGTGGAAGTCGGTCAACCTCTCCACCGACAAGATCATCGATCCGCTGGCGCGCCTGGCCGAGGCGATGCACCGCCACGGCGCCAAGATCATGATCCAGGCCACCCACATGGGCCGCCGCTCGAGCTACTACGGCGAGCACTGGCCGCACCTGGTGAGCCCGTCGGGCATTCGCGAGCCGGTGCACCGCGGCAACGCCAAGATCATCGAAGCGCACGAGATCAAGCGCATCATTGGCGATTTCAAGCAGGCCGCGCGCCGCATCAAGGCCTCGGGCCTCGATGGCATGGAAGTATCGGCCGCGCACCAGCACCTGATCGACCAGTTCTGGAGCCCGCGCACCAACTTCCGTACCGACGCTTACGGCGGCTCGCTGGAGAACCGCATGCGCTTCGGCATCGAGGTGTTCCAGGCGATCCGCGAGGAAGTCGGCGCCGACTTCTGCGTCGGCCTGCGCATGTGCGGTGACGAATTCCACGAAGATGGCCTGACTCACGACATGCTGAAGGACATCGCCCAGGCGATGTCGGAAACCGGCCTGATCGACTATCTCTCCGTGGTCGGTTCCGGCGGCGACACTCACAACACGCTGGCCAACTGCATGCCGCCGATGGCGCTGCCGCCGGAACCGTTCGTGCACTTGGCCGCCGGGATCAAGTCGGTGTCCAAGGTGCCGGTGATGCACGCGCAGAGTATCCGCGATCCGAACCAGGCCGAGCGCATCCTGTCCTCCGGCATGGTCGACATGGTCGGCATGACGCGCGCCCACATCGCCGATCCGCACCTGGTGATCAAGATCCGCGACGGCAAGGAAGACCAGATCCGCCAGTGCGTCGGCGCCAACTACTGCATCGACCGCCAGTACTTCGGCCAGGACGTGCTCTGTATCCAGAACGCCGCCACCAGCCGCGAGGCAACCATGCCGCACACCTTCGAGAAGGCATCGAAGAAGCGCAATGTGGTGGTGGTCGGCGCCGGCCCGGCCGGTCTGGAAGCCGCCCGTGTGGCCCGCGAACGCGGCCACGACGTGGTGCTGTTCGAGAAGAGCGAGGTGGTGGGCGGCCAGATCGTGCTCGCCGCCAAGGCGCCGCAGCGTGAACAGATGGCTGGCATCGTACGCTGGCTCGACATGGAAACCCAGCGCCTGGGCGTGGACCGTCGTCTCGGCACCGCCGCCGACGAAGCCGCGATCCTGGCCGAGCAGCCGGACATTGTGGTGCTCGCCACCGGTGGCGTGCCCAACAGCGGCATGGTGCCGGCCTGGGGCGTGGAAGAGGGGCTGTCGGTCACCGGCTGGGACATCTTGTCCGGCAAGGTGGCGCCGGCGAAGAACGTGCTGGTGTACGACGCCGTCAGCAGCCACGCGGGCTTCGGCGTGGCCGACTTCCTGGCCAGCCGTGGCAGCCAGGTCGAGATCGTCACCCCGGACGTGAAGGTGGGCGACGACACTGGCCGCACCACCTTCCCGATCTTCTACCGCCGCCTCTACGCGCAGGGCATGATCCCGACCCCCAACTACTGGATGGACAAGGTCTACCGCGAGGGCGATAAGCTGATCGCGGTGCTGCGCAACGAGTACACCGAGGCGCTGGAGGAGCGGGCGGTCGACCAGGTGGTGGTGGAGAACGGCATCCTGCCGAACGACACGCTGTACTGGTCGCTCAAGGAACGCTCGAAGAACCAGGGCGTGACCGACGTGCACACGCTGTTCGCTTCGCAGCCGCAGCCGAGCCTGTCCGAGCCGCTGTCCAAGGGCGAGTTCCTGCTGTTCCGCGTCGGCGACTGCATCTCCATGCACAACATTCACGGTGCGATCTACGACGCACTGCGTCTGGTGAAGGACTTCTGACATGACATTCACCCTGGCTTATGCACTCACCGGCCTGTTCTGGCTGGGCGCGGCGCTGCTGTCGCTGGGGCTCGTGCGCCGGGCCGCGCTGTGGCGGCAGGGGCGCGCCGCCCCCGTGGCGCTGGGCGGGCTGTTCGCCATCCCCAAGCGCTATTTCGTCGATCTGCACCACGTGGTGGCGCGCGACCCCTTCATCGCTCGTGCCCACGTGGCCGCGGCCGGCGGAGCGATAGCGGTGCTGGCGCTGGCGGCGCTCAACTACGGGCTGATGCTCTACCTGCCGGCGCTCGACGCGCTGATGCTATTGGCCGCCTTGCTGATGCTGGCCGGCGCGCTGATGGTGCGTGGCCGGCGCAAGGCACCGCCGGCACGGCTGTCCAAGGGGGCGTGGAACCGTCTGCCCAAGAGCCTGCTGGCATTCGCCATCGGCAGTGCGCTGGCCGCGCTGCTGGCGCTGAGCGGTGACGCCTTCGGCACCGCCGCGCAGGGCCTGGCTCTGCTGGCGCTGCTCGGACTGGCCTTGGGCGGGGCCGAGCTGGCACTTGGCGTCGGCCTCGGCGGTCCGATGAAGCACGCCGTGGCCGGCCTGCTGCACCTGGCCTTCCACCCGCGTCAGGACCGCTTCAGCGGCGACAAGCGCTCTACCGACCTGAAACCGCTCAATCTCGCCGCCAAGGACTTCGGCGTCGAGAAGCCGTCCGACTTCGCCTGGAACCGCCTGCTGTCCTTCGACGCCTGCGTGCAGTGCGGCAAGTGCGAGGCCGCCTGTCCGGCCTACGCCGCCGGCCAGCCGCTCAACCCGAAGAAGCTGATCCAGGACATGGTCACCGGCATGGCCGCCGGCCAGGGCCCGGCCTACGCCGGTAACCCGCACCCGGGCCAAGCGGGCAAGGTGCGCCAGGGCGATCGTCTTCAGGATCTGCGGCACCAGCCCATCGTCGGCGGTCTGCTCGATCCGGAAACGCTGTGGTCGTGCACCACCTGCCGCGCCTGCGTCGAGGAGTGCCCGATGCTGATCGAGCACGTCGACACCGTGGTCAGCCTGCGCCGTCACGTCACGCTGACGCGCGGCGAGGTGCCGGGCAAGGGCCGCGAGGCGTTGGCCAACCTGCGCGATACCGACACCGTCGGCGGCTACCCTCTGGCTGCGCGCTACCACTGGGCGATCGACCTCAACGTGCCGGTGCTGCTGCCGGGCGAGCATACCGACTGGCTGCTCTTGGCGGGCGAGGGCGCCTTCGACATGCGCTACCAGCGCGCGCTGCGTTCGCTGGTCAAGGTGCTCAAGGCCGCTGGCCTGAAGGTGGCGGTGCTGGGCGAGGCCGAGCCGGATTGCGGCGACCTGGCGCGCCGTCTCGGCGACGAGGCGACCTTCCAGCAGCTCGCGGGCAAGATGATTTCCACGCTGGGGCGCTATCAGTTCAACCGCATCGTCACCCCCGATCCGCACGTGTTCCATTGCCTGAAGAACGAGTACCCGGTGCTGGGTGGACGCTACGACGTGGAGCATCACAGCCAGGTGCTGGCTGACCTGCTGGAACGTGGGGCAGTGCCGCTCAAGGCCGATGCTGCGCCGCTGCCGGCCACCACTTACCACGACCCGTGCTACCTCGGCCGCTACAACGGCGAGACCGATGCGCCGCGCCGCGTGTTCAAGGGCATCGGCATCAAGGTGGTGGAGATGGAACGTTCCGGGCGCAAGGGCCGTTGCTGCGGCTGGGGCGGCGGGGCGTCGTTCACCGACATCCCGGGCGAGCGCCGCATCCCCGACATGCGCATGGACGACATCCGCGCCACCGGCGCCGAACAAGTGGCGGTAGCCTGCCCCAACTGCACCGCGATGCTCGAAGGCGTGGTGGGGCCGCGACCGGAAGTGGTCGAGCTGGCTGAACTGGTGGCCGCACGACTGGCCGTTTAGAAATCGCTTTATCCCTGGCTGAGGGGGCTTCAAGGCGGCGTTGCACGGTGCACGGAATTCTGTCCTTCCGGTTCCAGTGCTCCGGATGCCTTGCCCTGAAGCCGCTCGCCGAGCGCTAAAACGATTTCCGGGAGATTAAAACATGTACAACGATCGACCCATTCCGCGAGTTGATCCGCGCCGGCCCTACGTGATCGGGCCGTCGGGACTCAAGCGCATCGTACTGGGTGAAAGTGTCGGCAGCCGCGAGCCGTTGCTGGCCGGCGGCCACGCCCATTCCCAACAGAAGCCGCTGCGCAGCGCCGGTCCGTTCGCCAAGCGCACGCTGGTGGTGATCCATACCGACCGCGGCGCGCTTGACGAAGCGGCACGCGAGACGCTGGCCGCCGCCGCCATCATGGCCACGTCCGACACCGAGGTGCTGGCGGTGCTGTTCGGCGCCCAGGCCGACAGCGTGGGCGAGGCCGCCGCGCTGGCCGGCGCCGACCGTGTGCTATGCGTGGAAGACCCCGGCTACGCCCCGGAACGCAAGCTCAAGCTGCTCGCCTTGCTGTGGCAGCAGGAAGCGCCGCAGCAAGTGTGCTTCCCGGACCGCGGTGCCGACGCCGACCTCGGACGGCGCTTCGCCTGCCGTCAGCGGCTGGCCATGGCCAGCGACGTGATCGAGGTGGTGGCCGGGCGCGAAGTGCGCCGGCTGGCCCCGGGCGGGCGCTTTGCCGTGCGCGAGGTGCCGCCGGTGCTACTGTTGGCGCGCAAGGTGGCCGACACCCGGCTGCCGTTCCGCGGCGCCGGCGTGGCGATGCCCGACCTGGCACTGCCGGTAACGTCCGAGCGCATCCGCGACCTGGGTAGCCGCAGCTGTCCGGCTTCGCAGCTGGCACTGGAAGAGGCCGACCTGATCGTCTCCGCCGGCAACGGCGTACAGGACACCGCCGGCTTGCGCCAGTTGGCCGAAACCATGGGCGCGGCGGTGGGCGCCTCGCGCGTGGCGGTGGACGACGGCCGCTTCACCCGCGACAAGCAGGTCGGCGCCACCGGCAAGACGGTGCAAGCCAGCGCCTATCTGGCGTTCGGCATCTCCGGCGCCGTGCAGCACCTGCAGGGCATCAAGGAATGCCGGCACGTCATCGCCGTCAATCTGGACGCCTCGGCGCCGATCGTCAAACGCGCCGACCTGACCCTGGTGGAAGACTGCCAGGCCCTGATCGCCGCGCTGAACAAGCTGCTGGCCGCCGAGCGTGCGGCCAGACCCGTGACGGAGAACTCCCGATGAGCACCCCGATGCTGAAAGTGGCCGTGCTGGTGGCCCCGGCCATCCACCCGGTGAGCGGCCGCCCCTGTACCCATCCCGCCGACAGCGCCGCGCTGGCGCTGGGGCTGAAGCTGGCCGGCGCGCCGGAGCGGCTGACCGTGCTGTACGCCGGCGCCGCCTCGGACGAGGCACTGGCGGGCTACCTGGCGCAGGGCGCGCCCCGTCTGACGGTGCTGCCCACCGCCGACGACGCCGACATCGCCCCGCTGCTGGCGGCGCAGCTGGCCGA
>JACPUY010000341.1 GCA_016192025.1 Pseudogulbenkiania sp.
ATCCGCGCGTTCCTGCCGGGTTCGCTGGTTGACATCCGTCCGGTCAAGGACACCACACCTTACGAAAACAAGGTCATGGAATTGAAGGTCATCAAGCTGGATCGCAAGCGCAACAACGTGGTGGTTTCCCGCCGCGCCGTGCTGGAAGAAACCCTGGGCGAAGAGCGCAAGGCTCTGCTGGAAACCCTGTGCGAAGGCGCCGTGGTTAAAGGTATCGTCAAGAACATCACCGACTACGGTGCGTTCGTTGACCTCGGCGGTATCGACGGCCTGCTGCACATCACCGACCTGGCATGGCGCCGCGTCAAGCACCCGTCCGAAGTGCTGGCCGTGGGCGACGAAGTCGAAGCCAAGGTCCTCAAGTTCGACCAGGAAAAGAACCGCGTTTCGCTGGGCCTCAAGCAGCTGGGCGACGATCCGTGGGTGGGTCTGTCCCGTCGCTACCCGTCCGGCACCCGCCTGTTCGGCAAGGTGACCAACCTGACCGACTATGGTGCGTTCGTGGAAATCGAACAGGGCATCGAAGGCTTGGTTCACGTGTCCGAAATGGACTGGACCAACAAGAACGTACACCCGTCCAAGGTTGTTCAGGTTGGCGACGAAGTCGAAGTGATGATCCTCGAGATCGACGAAGACCGCCGTCGTATCAGCCTCGGCATGAAGCAGTGCCTGGCCAACCCGTGGGACGATTTCGCTGCGACCTACAAGAAGGGCGACAAGCTGACCGGCGCCATCAAGTCGATCACCGACTTCGGCGTGTTCGTTGGCCTGCCGGGCGGCATCGATGGTCTGGTGCACCTGTCCGACCTGTCCTGGAGCGAAACCGGCGAAGACGCCGTGCGCAAGTTCAAGAAGGGTGACGAAGTCGAGGCCGTGGTTCTGTCCATCGACGTTGAGAAAGAACGCATCTCGCTGGGCATCAAGCAGCTCGAAGGCGATCCGTTCAACAACTTCGTGGCCATGAACGACAAGGGCGCGCTGGTGAAGGGCGTTGTGAAGAGCCTGGACGCCAAGGGTGCCGTGGTTCAGCTGGACGCCGACGTTGAAGGCTACCTGCGCGCTTCGGAAGTGTCCCGCGACCGCGTGGAAGACATCCGTACCCACCTGAAGGAAGGTGATGAAGTTGAGGCCGTGATCATCGCTGTCGATCGCAAGAGCCGCAACATCAGCCTGTCCATCAAGGCCAAGGATGCGCAGGAAGAGGGTGCTGCAATGCGCTCCTTCGCGGCCAGCGAAGCCAACGTCAGCGCTGGTACCACCAGCCTGGGCGCGCTGCTGAAAGCCAAGCTGTCTTCGGGCAACAACGCTGAGTAATGGCATCATGACCAAATCTGAGCTGATTGCGAGGCTGGCGGAACGTCTTGCCGAGCGCAATTCTCAGTTGGTCTACAAGGACGCTGAGCTGGCCGTCAAGACTATTCTGGACGCGATGGCCGGCAGCCTGTCCACCGGGCAGCGCATCGAAATCCGCGGCTTCGGTAGTTTCGATCTGAACTACCGTCCGCCGCGGGTCGGGCGCAACCCGAAGTCGGGCAGCAGCGTCTCGGTTCCTGAGAAGTTTGTGCCTCATTTCAAGGCCGGCAAGGAACTGCGCGAACGGGTCGACCTCGCGCTGCTTGCCCAGGAGCAGGTCTGACCACCTGTCCTTGTCGCCTTACCAGCCAGCCAAAGCGCCGCTTCATGCGGCGCTTTTTCCTTGTATGCTCTCCCCGTGCGGCTTGGGTTGCGCCACCCAATCGTTTAAACTTGCACTCCGGCTCACTTTACCTTGAGAGAAACCATGCGCTACCTGTTGCGGATCATCGAACTTGTCCTGCTGGTGCTGCTGATCGCGGTGACGGTGCAGAACAGTCATCAGGTCGATTTCAAGCTGTTCTTCGGGCAAGTCTGGAGCGCGCCGCTGATTGTGTTTCTGCTGGTGTTTTTCATTGCCGGGGCCGCCGTGGGCTTGCTGGCGACCTTGTCCTACTACCTTCGCCTGCGCCGCCAGCTGTCGCTGTTGAAAAAGGAATTGCGCAACCGGCCGCCGTCGCGGGTGATTCACGACCCCAGCGATGCGCTGGCCGATTGATGATCGTCGTTGTCCGCTGCCGCCCTTCCGGGCGGCAGCCGTGTTTGTGTCGTTGGAGTGAAAGGATGCTGCTTGGAGCTTGATCTGTGGTGGTTGCTGCTGTTCCCCGCCTTTTTTGCGCTGGGCTGGCTGGCGGCGCGCGTCGACATGCGCTCGGTGCTGAGGCAGGCCAAGGAAGTGCCGGCCGGCTTCTTCCGCGGGCTGGATGCCCTGGTGGAAGAGGACAGCGGCGGGGCGGTCAAGGCGCTGGCCGAAGTGGCCCGCCAGCAGCCCGCGGTGCAGGAATTACCGTTGACCCTGGGCAAGCTCTACCGCAAGCGCGGCGAGAACGACCGTGCCATCCGCCTGCATCAGCAGATGCTGGAGTCGGCCGACCTGCCGTCGGAACAACGCAACGCGGTGCGCTTTGAACTGGCGCAGGACTTCCGCAAGGCGGGACTGGTCGACCGCGCCGAAGAAATCCTTCTCAAGCTGCTGGACGGCAATATGGGGCGGGCGGCGCGCCGTCAGCTGCTCGATATCTACCAGCAGGACCGAGACTGGGAAAAGGCTATCGCCACGGCCAAAGAGTTGCGCAACGACGCCCACTCCTATCAGCACGAGGTGGCTCAGTACCACTGCGAGCTGGCGCAGGGCGAACTGTACAAGTCCAATCACGCCGAGGCGCGCCGTCACGTCGCCGAGGCGCTGGCGGCCAACCGCAAATGCGTGCGCGCCAGCCTGATTCTCGGTGATATCGAATTCGCCGACGGCCAGTTGGAACAGGCCATCGCCGCTTGGCAGGGCATCGAGAAGCAGAACTTCGAATACCTGTCGATGGCCGCCGAGCGGCTGTTCGACGCCTATGAAAAGCTCGGCAAGCCGAGCGAGGGGATCGCGCTGTTGCGCGGTTACCAGAAAACCTTCCCGCAACTGGAACTGACCGACCTGCTGTATCAGAAGGTCGCTACCTACGAGGGTGAGGCCCGCGCGCTGGAAGCGGCGCGCGAGGCGGTGCATGCGCGTCCCAGCCTGAACGGGGTGTACCGGCTGATCGAGTCGCAGATGGACGGCTTGAGTCCGGAAGGCCGCGTCGACGCCGAAGTCATCCGCGCGCTGGTGTTCAAGCACGCGCAGCGGCTGACCGTGCACCGCTGCAAATGCTGCAACTTCCGTTCGCGCGCCTTCTTCTGGCACTGCCCGGCCTGCGGCGAGTGGGAGAGCTTCACCCCCAACCGTTCCGAGATTCACTAAATCGTTTCAGGAGTCTGCATGAATCCTCTGGTTTCGGCCAACCTGTCGGGGGCGCCCGTGTCCCCGGTCATCGTCGCGCTGGATTTCGCCGACGCCGCCAGCGCGCTGGCCTTCGCCGCCCGTCTCGACCCGGCCGAATGCCGCGTCAAGGTGGGCAAGGAGCTGTTTACCGCCTCTGGCCGCTCGCTGGTGGAAAGCCTGGCCGCGCGCGGCTTCCAGGTCTTCCTCGACCTCAAGTTCCACGACATTCCCAATACCGTGGCGCACGCCTGCAAGGTGGCCGCCGAGGCCGGGGTGTGGATGGTCAACGTGCACGCCTCCGGCGGCCGCCGCATGATGACGGCGGCGCGTGAGGCGCTGGAGCAGTACAGCCAGCGTCCGCTCTTGATCGCCGTGACCGTGCTGACCAGCATGGAGGCCGCCGATCTGGCCGAAATCGGCATTACCGTGCCGCCGCAGGAGCAGGTGCTGCGCCTGGCACGCCTGGCTCGTGACAGCGGTCTCGACGGTGTGGTGTGTTCGGCCCAGGAGGCCTCGCTGCTCAAGACTGAGCTGGGGCAGGAGTTCAAGCTGGTCACGCCGGGTATCCGCCTGCCCGACAGCGCCGCCGACGATCAGCGCCGGGTGATGACGCCAACCGCCGCGCTGGCCGCCGGCGCCGATTATCTGGTGATCGGCCGGCCGATCACCAAGGCCGCCGAACCGCTGGAGGTGCTATGCAAGATCAACCAGGACATCGCTCACTTCCGGACGACCCAAGCATGAAAATAACCGTTATCGGATCGGGCTACGTCGGCCTGGTCACCGGCACCTGCCTTGCCGAAGTCGGCAACGAGGTGTGCTGCCTCGACGTCGATCCGGCCAAGATCGCCCTGCTGCAGGCCGGCGGCGTCCCGATCTACGAACCGGGGCTGGACGACATGGTGCGCCGCAATGTAGCGGCCGGTCGCCTGCACTTCACCACCGACGTGGCCGAGTCGGTCGCCTTCGGCGACATCCAGTTCATCGCCGTCGGCACGCCCCCGGACGAGGATGGCTCGGCCGACCTGCAGTACGTGCTGGCCGCCGCGCGCAACATCGGCCGTTACATGGACGGCTACAAGGTCGTCGTCGACAAGTCCACGGTGCCGGTCGGCACCGCCGACAAGGTCAAGGCGGCGATTGCCGAGGTGCTGGCCGAGCGCGATGCCAACATCGACTACAGCGTGGTCTCCAACCCGGAATTCCTCAAGGAAGGTGCGGCGATCGAGGACTTCATGAAGCCCGACCGCATCGTGGTCGGCGCCGAGGACGAACGCGCCGTCGACATGATGCGCCGGCTGTACGCGCCGTTCCAGCGCAACCACGAGCGCATCCTGTTCATGGACGTGCGTAGTGCCGAGCTGACCAAGTACGCCGCCAACGCCATGCTGGCCACGCGCATCTCGTTCATGAACGAACTGGCCAACCTGGCCGAGACGCTGGGCGCCGACATCGAGCTGGTGCGGCGCGGCATCGGTTCCGACCCGCGCATCGGCTACCACTTCCTCTATCCGGGGGCCGGTTACGGCGGCTCGTGCTTCCCCAAGGACGTCAAGGCGCTGATCAGCAGCGGCAAGGCCAACGGCCATACCCTGCGCGTGCTGGACGCGGTGGAAGCCGCCAACGACGCGCAGAAGCTGCGCTTGGTGGACAAGGCGGTGGCGCGCTTCGGCGCGGACCTGTCCGGGCGCCGCTTCGCGCTGTGGGGGCTGGCGTTCAAGCCCAACACCGACGACATGCGCGAGGCGCCGAGCCGGGTGATCGTGGCCGAGCTGACGCGCCGCGGTGCCGAGGTGGTGGCGTACGACCCGATCGCCAGCGAGGAAGCGCGGCGCGTGATGGGCGACAACCCGCGGCTGAGCTTTGCCGAGGACATGATGAGCCCGCTCGCCGGGGCCGACGCCTTGCTGATCGTCACCGAGTGGAAGATGTTCCGCGCACCCGACTTCACCGCCATCCACGGCGCGCTGAAGAC
>JACPUY010000312.1 GCA_016192025.1 Pseudogulbenkiania sp.
CCAATGTGGCGGTACGGATGGCACCGGTAGCCCCGAGCGGATGGCCCAGCGCAATGGCACCGCCATGCGGGTTGATGCGGGACGTATCGAGGTCCAGATCACGGATCACCGCCAAGGCCTGGGCCGCGAAGGCCTCGTTCAGCTCGATCCACTTCAGATCATCCTGGCCGATACCGGCCTGGCGGCAGGCCGCCGGAATGGCCTCTTTCGGGCCGATCCCCATGATTGCCGGCGGCACGCCCTTGACCGAGAACGTCACGTAACGGCCGAGCGGCGTCAGGTTGAATTCCTTCAGTACCTTTTCCGACACCAGGATCACCGCGCCGGCGCCATCCGACATCTGCGAGCTGTTACCAGCGGTGACCGAACCCTTGGCATCGAACACCGTTTTCAGCTTGGCTAGGCCTTCCAGCGAGGTTTCGCGGCGCGGGCCTTCGTCGGTATCCAGCACCTGGTTGACCAGTTGCACCTCGCCGCTGGCCAGATCGGGGGTGCGGTAGGTCACGTTCAGCGGGGTGATCTCGCTCTTGAAAGCGCCCGAATCGATGGCGGCCAGCGCGCGGCGGTGCGATTCCACCGCGAAGGCGTCCTGATCCTCACGCGATACCCCCCACTGCTGGGCAACCTTCTCTGCGGTCAGCCCCATGCCGTAGGCGATGGCGTAGTTCTCGTCCTTGGCAAAGATGGCCGGGTTCAGCGACACCTTGTTGCCCATCATCGGCACCATCGACATCGACTCGGCGCCGGCGGCGATGACCACGTCGGCCTCCCCCATGCGGATGCGGTCGGCCGCGATCTGCACCGCGTTGATGCCGGACGAGCAGTAGCGGTTGACGGTGATGCCGCCCACGGTGTCGGGCAATCCGGCCAACAGCACGCCGATGCGCGCCATGTTCAGGCCCTGCTCGGCCTCCGGGAAGGCGCAGCCCACCACGCAGTCGGAAATCCGGTTCGGGTCGAGCGTCGGCACCTGGGCCAATGCGCCGGTGATGACGTGGGCCAGCATGTCGTCCGGGCGCACGTGCCGCAGCATGCCGCGCGGCGCCTTGCCGACCGGAGTGCGCGTTACCGCGACGATGTAAGCTTCCTGTACTTGTTTAACCATGTTTGCAATTCTCCTGAGTGCAGACTGGGCAGCCCCTCAGCCTCGCCAATCTGCGGTCTTCTGGCTTCCGTCAGAGCTTGCGGAAGAGTCCGTCGCGAGCGGGCCGAGGTCAAAGTGAGGAACGCAGCTGTACACGTGGTACAGCGAGTACCGCAACGTTGAGATCGGCGCGCGCAGCAGAATTATTCCCAAGCTCTTAGTTGCGTAGCGGTTTGCCGGTCGTCAGCATGTTGGCGATGCGGTCCTGGGTCTTGGAGTTCTTCAAGAGCTGCATGAACGCCTTGCGCTCCAGGTCGAGAATCCATTGCTCGTCGACTTCGGTACCGGCTTCGACGTCACCGCCGGTCATCACATCGGCGATCAGCGCGGCGATGGTGAAGTCGTGCGCGCTGATGAAATGCCCTTCCAGCATGTTGACCAACTGTCCCTTGATCGACGCTGCGCCACTGCGGCCGGCCACCGGGAAACTCTTGACCTTGAGCGGCGGGCGATACCCCGACTCGGCCAGGGCCAACGCCTGCTGCTTGGCCACGTAGAGCAACTCGTAAGCATTGAACACCACGCTATCGCTCTTGCGGAAATAGCCGATCTGCTGGGCCTCGACCGCGCTGGTCGCCACCTTGGCGGTGGCAATGGCCATGAAGTAGTCCTTCAGCGCCGCCAGCACGTCGCCCTTGGCTTCTTGGGCCGCGCGCAGCGCGAACTCCTTGCAGCCGCCACCACCCGGCAGCAGGCCTACCCCCACCTCGACCAGGCCGACATAGGATTCCAGCGCGGCCACCACACGGTCGCAGTGCATGGCGAATTCGCAGCCACCACCGAACGCATAGCCCTGGGTCGCCGCTACGGTCGGGATCTGGCTGTAGCGCAGACGCATGGAGGTTGCCTGGAAGCGGCTGACCATGCCGTTGATGCTATCCCAATCGCCCATCATGAACGCCGGCAGCATCGACTGCAGATCCGCCCCGACCGAGAACGGCTCTTCGGTCTGCCAGATCACCAGCCCCTTGAAGCGGGCCTCGGCGATGTCGATGGCCTGGTTGAGCCCTTCGATCACATCCGGGCCGATGGCATGGGCCTTGGACTTGAACGACACCACCAGGATTTCGTCACCGGTGGTGAAGGCGCGGACCCCGTCGTTCTCGAATACGGTCTCGCCCAAGGGAGCGACGGCTTCGCCCAGCACCCTGGCCGGAGCCAGTTGGCGCTGGTAGACGTCCAGCGTGGAGCGGCCCACCAGCCTGGCTGCGGCAGCATCGTACGAGCCATGGGCGAAGTGCACGCCGGCACGGTCGGTTTCCAGCACCCAGGCCGGCAGCGTGGCCGAAGCCAGCGCCTTGCCGGCCTTGATGTCTTCGTTGATCCACTGCGCCACCTGCTGCCAGCCTGCCGCCTGCCAGGTCTCGAACGGCCCGACGCTCCAGCCGAAGCCCCAACGAATGGCGAAGTCGACGTCGCGGGCGCAGTTGGCGATATCGCCCAGATGGAAGCCGATGTAGTGGACCGCGTCGCGGAAGCAAGACCACAGGAACTGCGCCTGCGGATGGCTGCTCTCGCGCAGCTTGCGGAATTTCTCGGCCGGGTCGGTAATCTTCAGGATGTCCTTGACGGCATCGTCACCCTTCTCGCCCGATCCCACGTACTCGCCCTTGACCGGGTCGACGACGAACATCTGCTTGCCGTCTTTCTTGTAGATACCGGCCTTGGTCTTGGCTCCCAGAGCCCCCGCGGCGATCAGCTTCTGCAACCACTCGGGCGACTTGAACAGCGGGTGCCACGGATCGTTCGGCAGGGTGTCCTGCATGGTCTTGACCACGTGGGCGAAGGTATCCAGCCCGACCACGTCGGCGGTGCGGAAGGTGGCCGATTTCGGTCGCCCGAGACGCGGGCCGGTCAGGTCGTCGACCACGTCGAAACGGATGCCGAATTTCTCTGCGTTGGCGATGGTGGCCAGCATCGAGAACACGCCGATACGGTTGGCGACGAAGTTCGGGGTATCCTTGGCACGCACCACACCCTTGCCCAGCGTGGACACCAGGAAGCGCTCAAGGTTATCGAGCATGGCCGCGTCGGAGCCCACGCACGGGATGATCTCGACCAGGTGCATGTAGCGCGGCGGATTGAAGAAATGCACGCCGCAAAAACGAGCGCGTACTTCTTCCGGGCAGCTTGCGGCCAGGGCGTTGATCGACAGGCCGGAGGTGTTGGTAGCGAAGATGGTGTTCTCGCCCAGATGCGGGGCCACCTTGCGGTACAGATCACCTTTCCAGTCCATGCGCTCGGCGATGGCTTCGATCACCAGATCGCAGTCTTTCAGCAAGGACAGATGGTCGTCGTAGTTAGCCGGCTGGATGTACTGCGCCACGTCCTGAGACGCCAGCGGGGACGGCCTGAGCTTCTTCAGTCCATCGATGGCCTTGAGGGCGATGGCGTTCTTGTCCCCCTCCTTGGCCGGCAGGTCGAACAGGACCGTCGGTACCTTGGCATTGACCAGGTGGGCGGCGATCTGCGCGCCCATGACGCCGGCGCCGAGCACGGCCACCTTGCGCACAATGAATTTGGTGTGAGACATGGGTTTCCTCGTTTGTTGAAACACGGTCATCAGGCAGGCCCCTCATACCTGCCTTGCCTTGATAAGGCCGGGTCAGCACCCGGCCCTTCATTCCACGCCGCTAAACAGGGATGGGTTTAGAAGCGGTAGTTGTACTGCAGGCCAATGATCTGGGCATGGCTGTTGTATTCGGCCGAAGCCGTGGTCTTGCTCGACACGCAAGCAACCGATGCTGCCGTTGCACCACCGCAGTAACCATTCAGATTGGCCTTGGCATCTTTGATGTAGATATAGCTGTAGGCCAGGTTCACCGAGCTGTTTTTGCTCAGGTCGTACTTGCCGCCGACGGAGAACCAGTAACGGTCATTATCCGGAATGGTGGACAGTCGATAATTGTCGCCAGGCACCGGGGACTGGTCATAGGCAACACCGAAACGCAGCTGCAAGGGTTCGCTCCACTGGTAGGAGGCTCCTACTGACACCTTATAAGTGTCTTCCCAGCGCGGGGTCAGGATGGTCTTGTTGCTCGTGCCGCCTGCAACCGTCTTGGTATTCTCATACTCGACCACCGCCGTATCAAAGCGCGAGTGACGGGTCCACGTAACATCGCCAAACAAGGTCCATTTTGGGTCCAGCTTGTGCATGCCATGCAGCGACAAGGATTCCGGCGTCACGATATCGACCTTGGCACCCTCTGAATCCTTATAGCCTAGTGCGTTGGGCAGGGCGGAATACGTTGCAGATTTGGTCCACTTGGCGGTGCCAGACAGGGTGTGCTCGACCTTGGAGCGATAATTCAGGCCGATGCGGGTGCTATCGGTTACATCCCACATCCACGCAAGATTGTATCCATAACCCCAGTCGTCACCCTCGACCTCAGCATAGCCATCATTAGCTCCATTACCACCACCGCCCGGGAACGCGCCGAAGTTGGCATACTGCCGCAGCGACGCCTCGGCATACTGGGCGATCAAACCCACGGCCAGCGAATGCTGGTCGTTGACCTTGAAGGCAATGGTCGGGTTGATGTCGATGGTCTTGAGGCCGGTCTGGTTCACGTTGTAGCGCAGCACCGAGTCACGCTGGTACTCGGTTTCCGAGGCGAACGGAACATAAACGCCAAGACCAACCGCCACCCTGTCATTCAGCTTGTGGGTCAGGTAAAAGTGAGGAACAGCAACGACATCCTCGGAAAGCTTGCCGTTCGTCTGCCCCGAAATGGCCGTTCCATTCGGGTAATTCCCCTTGCCGTTACTGTATTCGACATCCGGCAGCACCAGATTCAGGGCACCGGAGAAATGGGTTCCCTCAAGATGAGTCATACCAGCGGCGTTGTAGAAAATGGTGGAGGCATCGGCAGCCTCTGCTGCGCTGGCATTGGCCGTGGCTTGGGCACTCACCGACTGGGTACCGAAGTGATAGCCCGAGGCCATGGCCGCCTGTGCGGTCAGTCCGAAAGCCAGGCCCATCATCACGGAAAAGCTGAGACTCTTGAGTTTCATGTTATCCCTCTCCTTGTATCTTTTATTTGGCTAGATGCCTTGTAGCGGTGTGCACACATCTGGTGCCTACGCCTTGTCGATACTATCAGAGCCTCATGGCTTGTCCAGAATTTTACGATCGTTTGTTCGAAACGAACGTTTAATTCAACAAATTGACAACAACGCCCTCTCCTGCCCTAAACGGCTTCGCTCAGTCGGCTTGGGTCAGCAGGCGGGACTTTCCGGTGCTATCGATGGCGACGAAGGTGACGATGACCTCGGTCACCATCACATCCTCTCCTTGCAGGCGCTCGGCGAGTACACAGATCTTGAACGTCAGCGATTTCTGGCCGATGCGCAGCGTATCGACGTACAGGCTGACGGTATCGCCGACCTGAATCGGGGCGGCAAACTGGAAGGCATTGACCGCGACGGTGGTCACCGGGCCTTTCGACAAGCGCTCGGCGACCAGACTGCCCGCCATGTCGATCTGCCCCATCAACCACCCCGCCTGCACCTGCCCGTAGGCGTTGGTGCTGGACGGCAGGGCTCGGACTCGCAGAGTCGGAATGCGGGTTTGGAAAGTGTTCATATTGTCTTACTCCAACAGAGGGTCGCTCCGGGAAATGGCCCTCGATAAGAGAAAGCCATTACCTGGAAAAGCTGGCGCCCTGACCGGGTGCCCGTCGGTGACCATCAGAAAATCAGGCGCTCCAGCAAGGCGTCGTCATGGTGGGTCAGCGAGCTATCGAAATCATCGACCATGATCACGTCGCGCTTGAGCTTGCGGGCACGCGTCACCGCATCGAACTCGGCCGGGGTGATCAAACCGGCCTGCAGCGCTTCGGCCAACCTTTCGCGGGCAGTGATCGACGTCAACCGGCCGTCGCGTGCCAGCTTGCGCAGCTTGTGCTCGACGGGCTCGGTCTCGATAATCGACCGTAGCGCCGGGGCGAGCACACCCACGGCATCACGCTCGTCCTGCGGCACATGCATGCCCTGCGTCAGCCGCGTGCGGGTTCCTCCCTCTTCCATCATGGCACGCGCCACTCGGGTGCCAACCTGGTCGCTGGCCGGCTTGAGGGTGAGCCCCCACGGGAAGATCACCCTGCGCACCACGGCAGACAGCAGGCGCTTCGGCAGATTGGCCAGGAAACCGTCCATCGCCTGCTGCACGTCGTACAGCGCATTCTCCACCGCCCACTGCAGCACCGGCAGGTCCTCCTGAGGCGCCCCTTCACGCTCGAAGCGTTTCAGGCAGGCCGAGGCGATATACAGATTGGACAACATGTCGCCGAGACGGGCCGACAGTTTTTCGCGGAACTTCAGCGAACCGCCGAGGCTGAACATCGCCATGTCCGACAGCATGGCGAAGGCACTGGAGAAGCGGGTCAGCTGCTTGTAGTAGATCGCGACGTCCCCCCCTTTCGGACTGCCAACCAGCTTGGCACCGGTCAGGCCCATCCACAGCGAGCGGAACACGTTGCTGATGACGAAGTTGATATGACCGGTGATGGCCTGATCGAATTCCCTGGCATCATCCGCCATGGCTGCCCGCATTTCGCGCAGCACGAAGGGATGGCAGCGGATGGCGCCCTGGCCGTAGATGATCATCGAGCGGTTCAGGATGTTGGCCCCCTCCACCGTGATGGCGATCGGGA
>JACPUY010000313.1 GCA_016192025.1 Pseudogulbenkiania sp.
CAAATCCGCGTGCACCAGCACCTGGACATCGGCCAGGGCGAAATCGACTGGGACGTGTTCTTCCGCACTCTGGCCGAGGTGGGCTTCGACGGCGTGCTGTCGTCCTGCGTGTTCGCCTGGGAAGAACGCGCCGAAGAGTCCAGCCGCTTCATGCGCCAGGAAATCCAGCGCTATCTCGACAAGTACTCCAACAAGTAACCGACATCCCCAAGGAGAATCCCAATGACTTTGAAGATTGGTGTCATCGGCTGCGGCATGATTGGCCGCGACCACACACGGCGTATCCAGCAGGTGCTCACCGGCGCCCAGGTGGTTGCCCTGTCCGACGTGAACAAGGCCAATGCCGACAGCGTGCGCAACGAACTGGCGCCGCAGGCCGAGCTGTACGACACGGGTGAGGCCCTGATTGCCGCGCCGGAAGTGGACGCGGTGCTGGTGACCTCGTGGGGCGCTACGCACGAGCCCTACGTGCTGGCTGCGCTGGCCGCCGGCAAGCCGGTGTTCTGTGAAAAACCCCTGGCCACCACGGCAGCGGGCGCGCGCGGCATCGTCGACGCCGAAGTCGCCCTGGGCAAGCGCCTGGTGCAGGTGGGCTTCATGCGCCGCTACGATGCGGGCTACGTGGCGCTCAAGGCCGCCGTGCAGCAGCACACCGGCGCGCCCATTCTGGTGCACGCCGCGCACCGCAACCCCGCCGTGCCCGAAGCGTACGTCACGCCCATGGCCATCCACGACACCCTGATCCACGAGATCGACGTGTTCCGCTGGCTGCTGGACGACGACTACGTGTCGGCCCGCGTGCTGTACCCGCGTAACGCCGCGCGCAGCCATTCCAAGCTGCGCGACCCGCAGGTGGTGGTGCTGGAGACGAAGAAGGGCGTGCTGATCGACGTCGAGATCTTCGTCAACTGCCAGTACGGCTACGACATCCAGTGCGAGGTGGTGGGCGAGGACGGCACGGCACGCCTGCCCGAACCCATGGCCGTGGCCATGCGGCTCGACGCGAAACGGCAAAGCAGCATCCTCACCGACTGGAAAGACCGCTTCGTGGCCAGCTACGACGTGGAACTGCAGGACTTCATCAACGCCGCCGCCAAGGGCGTCGCCACCGGCCCCAGCTCCTGGGACGGCTACGTCGCGGCAGTGACCTCGGACGCCTGCGTAGAAGCCCAGGAAAGCGCCGGCCAGGCCGTGGCGATCGAACTGCCCGCTCGGCCCGCGCTGTACGACTGAACGACGGCGCCCATTCACAACCTGACATTCCCCGGAAAGAGATCCCATGCGCTTTTCCCTGAGTCACATCCTGGCCCCTCGCCAGTCGCCGGCGCAGTTCTTCGCCATGGCCCGCGCCCTGGGCTGCACCGACGTTGAAATCCGCAACGACACGCCGAACGTCGTCGGCACCGTGCCGGCGGCCGAGGTCAAGGCGGCTGCAGAAGCCGCCGGCGTCAACCTGCTGTCCATCAACGCGCTATACCCGTTCAACGTCTGGAACGACGAGCGCCGCGCACAAACCGAGGCCCTGGCCGACTACGCCGCCGCGTGCGGCGCCAAGGCCCTGGTGATGTGCCCGCTCAACGAAGGCAAGCCGGTCGCGCAGGCCGATCTGGTGGCGGCCCTCAAGGCCATCAAGCCCATCCTCGTCGAGCGGGGCATCCAGGGCCTGGTGGAGCCGCTGGGCTTCCCCGTGTCGTCGCTGCGCCGCAAGGCCGATGCCATCGCCGCCATCCAGGCGGCGGGCGGCGAAGGCCTGTTCAAGCTGGTGCACGACACCTTCCACCACCACCTGGCCGGCGAGACGGAGTTCTTCCCCGAGTGGACCGGCCTGGTCCACATTTCCGGGGTGGCCGACCCGGACGTGGCCGTCGATGACATGCTCGATGCGCACCGTGTGCTGGTGGACAAGCGCGACCGCCTGGGCAATGTGGCGCAGATCCGCGCCCTGCGTGCGGCGGGTTATCAGAGCCCGTTCAGCTTCGAGCCCTTCGCCACCGAGGTGCAGGAGCTGGCCGATCCGCAGCCCGCGCTGGCCGACAGCATGGCTTGGTTGAGGGAGCAGGTAGGCGCGTGACGCGCCCCCGCAGGTAAGAAGCGGGGCGCTCCTTGTTGCGGAACCCGGCCCGGCTGTTTCAGCCCGGCCGGGTTTTTCACGCCAGCCATGATCGGCTCGCGCAGACGACGGGCAGGGCAGGGAAGGCGATGCGCTTGGCAGCCGGTGCAGGACTTGCCGTGCGGCCGAGGCGTCAAGGCGCCGTCGGCAGATAGCGCCGCTGCCAGATGTTCTCCCGGCAGTAGAGGCGGAATTCGTTGGGCGCGCTGGGCGGAGGAACCTCGACCATGCCGCAGGCGTGCAGCAGGTACTGCAGGGCGCTGATCGCCTGATTGTCCGGGTCCTGGTCGATGACGAGGTCCATGATGCCGCTTTGGATGTACTGGCGGTGTTCGTCGGAGGGTTCGTGCCCTACCCAGGCGACCTTACCGGCCATGTCGAACTTCCGCAGCGCGGCCTCGATGCCGGGCGAGCCGGCCCCGCTGTTGTAGATGCCGACCAGATCGTCGCCCGCTTTGAGGGCGCGGGCGACGGCCAGGTAGCACTGGTCGGGATCGTCGTGGGTGGCTATGGCTTGCGGGTTGCACTGCAATGCAGGGTACAGCTCGGCGATCGCCTCCTGGCAACCGCGGCTGCGATCGATGTGGGAGCGATAGTCGAGCCGGGCGCTGAGCAGCAGCACCCGCCCCGGACGCCGCACCAGCCGGCCGAGAAAGTAGCCGGCGGTCCGTCCCGCCCGGTAGTTGTCGATCCCCACGTAATGAAGCTTGGGCATGTCGGCCAGGGCGCTGACCATGGTGGCGACCGGAACGCCCTCGGCGATGACCTTGTGCAAGGCTTCGCGGACGCGCTCATTGTCCGGCACGGTCGCAATCAGGCCGTGACGGCGGTAGGGAGGGTGCGCTATCGCCCGGCACATGGCCTCGACATCGTGCTCCGGCAGGATGAGGCGCCGCACGACGATGCGCTTGTCCAGCAGTTGCGAGGCGTTCTGCAATGCCTGGCGCAGCCGCTGGAAAAACGGCGTGTTGTTGTCCGGCAGCAGCACGTCCAGCCGCAACAGGCCGTGGCGGGCATCGGGCAAGAGGCGCGGTACCCCCAGCTTTCTGGCGGCGGCGATGACGCTGGCGCGGGTGGCCGGAGAGACGCTGCCCCGCTCGTTCAGGACACGATCGACCGTGCTCGGGCTGACACCGGCCGCTTCGGCAATTTCCTCGAAGCGTGGGGTCTTTTTTCGGCGTGCCGGCTTTGGGTGGTCGTTCATCGCTGCTCCAATTTTTGCCGATCGGCCATGTTTGTTCCACCAATCTCTGGAGGATGTGGGGGCTATCAACCAAAGGGGAGCCGCTGCTATCCATACTTGGGATGTTTCAAGCGGTAGTCTGTGGCTGGCGATGCCCTCATCGCCTGTTCGTCAGCCAATGACGGAAAATCGTCACTCCGTGCAGGGCGCCGCCAAGTCTAGTTCCCAAAATCAACCAAAATCAAGATGGGCCTATAGCGAAAGGCTCTTGCCCAAAGGGCGGGCTTGTTCGGCGGTTCCTTGATGGGCGGCGGGCAAGGTTTGCGGAGATTTTGGAATTTAAGTTCCAAAAAAAGGGGAGGGCCTGTGTGGCTGAGGCCGGGCGATCATCTCACAAGGATTAGGTCAGTAGGCGCCGCATCTCCAAGGTGATCTGCGGGCCGGGGCGAAGATGCAGTGCAATGGAGCTCGGCGCCTGTTTCAGAATTAAAATGCGAAAATTTTATTGACACGGAACAAATGTTCCATATAATTCAACTAACCATGAACGGTACTGAATGGCTCTGGTCTCACGGGACACCGGTGAGGTGTAGCCAGGAGCAACTCTTTGGCGTGTGCAGATCGTATCGGTACAGGGGCTCGACAGGCCGTTCATGAAAAAAACCTAAAACAGTCGTTGTCAGTGCCATCTGGATGGATGGATTTACTCACATAAATGAAGGATGAGAGAGAGAGATGAAAAAACTGATCAAGCCTCTGTTGATCTTGTCGTTGCTGCCGATGAGTGCCTTTGCCGGGACCAAGATCGGGGTCTCGATGGCGGTTTTCGATGACAACTTCCTGACTAACGTTCGCGAGGCCATGGCGGCCGAGGGCAAGAACCTCAAGGACGTCACCATCCAGTTCGAGGACGCGCGCAACGATGTGGGCCGCCAGGTCAGCCAGGTCGAGAACTTCGCCTCGCAAAAAGTCGGCGCCATCGTCGTCAATCCGGTCGACACCTCCGCCACCAAGCGCATTACCGATGCCGCACGCAAGGCGGGCATTCCCCTCGTCTATGTCAACCGCAAGCCGGCCGAGCCGCTGGGTAATGGCGTCACCTTTGTCGGTTCCGAAAGTATCGTGGCCGGCCGCCTGCAGATGGAATACCTGGCCAAGCAGCTGAACGGCAAAGGCAACATCGCGATCATGCAGGGCGAACTGTCGAACGAGGCCGCCCTGGAACGTACCAAGGGCGTGAAGGAAGTCGCCGCCAAGTACCCCGGCATCAAGATCACCGAAATGCAGACCGCCAACTGGGATCGCAACCAGGGCATCAACCTGATGCGCAAATGGCTCTCTTCCGGCAAGCAATTCAATGCCATCGCCTCCAATAACGACGAAATGGCGCTGGGTGCCCTGATCGCCATGAAGCAAGCCGGTGTTTCGTCGAAGAAAGTGCTGGTTGGCGGTGTCGACGCTACTACCGATGCCTTGAACTCCATGTCGAAGGGCGAACTGGCGGTAACGGTGTTCCAGGATGCCAAGGGACAGGGTGCGGGTGCTATCAAGACGGCGGCGAAGCTGGCCAGTGGTGACAAGAAAGTGCCGAACGAAGTATGGATTCCGTACGAACTGGTCACCCCGGGCAACTTCAAGACTTATCTGAACAAGTAAGCCCCGCCTCCCTGGGAGGGGCTTCCTCCCAGGGGCGTTTCGGTTTTCGGACAGAGGGCCGCGGCAGGCGGCCCGGTCCGGGAAAGATTGTAGGGCGCAGGTTGTTGTGCACTGGCTCAACGGCCGAGCAGGGAGTGCGGCTCGGTCTGGTGCAGGGCGAAGCGCCGAAGGAGTTCTCCGTGTTTAGCGAATCATCGGTAGACCAGCAGGGTGTGGCAACATCCGGCATCGATTATATCTTTTCGGCAAAAGAGATCAGAAAGACCTTTCCGGGCGTCGTTGCTCTCGATAAGGTTTCGATCAATATCCGTCCCGGGCAAGTGCATGCCCTGATGGGTGAAAATGGTGCGGGAAAGTCGACGATGATGAAAATCATCGCCGGCATTTATATCCCGGATAAAGGCACCCTGTTTTTCAAGGGAGAGCCCCTGGTTCTCAAATCGCCCCGTGATGCTTTGAACAAAGGCATCGCCATGATTCACCAAGAGTTGAATCTGTTTGCCCACATGACGGTGGCGGAGAATATCTGGATTGGCCGCGAGCCGCGCAATGTCTTGGGGCTGGTCGATCATGGTGAGTTGCGCGATCGCACGGCAAAGCTGTTCGCCGACTTGGCCATTGATATCGATCCGGAAGCGGAGTTGGGCTCGCTGAGCATTGCCAACCGGCAGATGGTGGAAATTGCCAAAGCAGTTTCCTTCAATTCCGACCTGCTCATCATGGATGAGCCGACCTCGGCGATTACCGACAAAGAGGTCGAGCATCTTTTCCGGATCATCGGCAGCCTGAAGTCACAAGGCAAGGCCATCATCTATATCACCCATAAGATGGATGAGATTTTCCAGATCGCCGATGAAATCTCCATTTTCCGCGACGGTACCCATATCGTCACCAAGCCTGCCTCCAAGTTTGATCATAATTCGCTGATCGCCGCGATGGTGGGGCGCGAATTGAACCAGGTCTTCCCGAAGGAGGAGGTGCCGATCGGCGGCATCGCCCTGCAGGTCAAGGATCTGGCTCGCGAATCGGCTTTCAGCAACATCAATTTTGATGTCCGTTTTGGCGAGATTCTGGGCGTGGCGGGCCTGATGGGATCCGGCCGCACCGAGATCATGGATTCCCTGTTCGGCGTCTACCCTGCCGATTCCGGTGAGATCCATTTCAATGGCAAGAAACTGAATATCAAATCTCCCAAGGACGCCATCAAGGCCGGCATGGCGTTCCTGACGGAAGACCGCAAGCAAAGCGGCCTGTTCCTGTCCCTGTCGGTCGGCGAGAACATGCAGATTGCTTCCTTGCCGCTGCATTCCTCTCTGGGTTTCGTCCGGCAGAAGGAAGTCGATGAGCTCTGCTCCGACATGTCGAAGAAGCTCAAGGTAAAAACGCCGGGCTTGTACGAGATCATCGAGAACCTCAGTGGCGGCAACCAGCAGAAGGTGCTGCTTGCGCGCTGGCTGCTGAACACGCCGAAGCTGCTGATTCTCGACGAGCCGACCCGTGGGGTCGACGTCGGAGCCAAGGCCGAGATTCACAAGCTGATCACGCAATTGGCCAAGCAGGGCGCCGCCATCATCATGATTTCTTCTGAACTGCCCGAGGTGCTGGGCATGAGCGACCGGGTCATGGTGGTGTACGACGGGAAGGTGGGCGGCATCCTGTCGCGGCAGGAGGCGACGCAAGAAAAGATCATGACGCTTGCCTCCGGGGTGGAGCTGTAAGCCTTTAAACGAATAAAAGCCATTTCAGGGCAGGTTTGTGGCGTGGTCCCGAGCAGGCCCCTGATACGTCGAGGAGATATGTGATGAGCAATTCGGTTCCCTTTGAAAAAGTCGACAAGGTCGAGACCTTGAAGAAGAAAAGATGGGCTCTTCCCCAGGAGTTCAGCATTTTTCTGGTCCTTATCGGTATTGGCCTGGTTTTCGAGGCGCTGGGCTGGATCATTCGTAGCGAAAGCTTCCTGTATAACCCCGATGGCCTGCTGATCATGGTCTTGCAGGTTTCGGAGATCGGCCTTATCGCCGTCGGCGTGACCATGGTCATCATCGCCGGTGGTATCGATCTCTCCTCGGGCTCCATCGTGGCGCTGGCGGCCATGGTGGCAGCCAGCCTGGCCCAGGTGTCCGGCTATGACCGTGCCATCTATCCCGGGCTGACCGATCTGCCTTTCCTGATTCCGGTGCTGGCCGGGGTCGCCGTCGGTGGCCTGGCCGGCCTGGTCAACGGTTCCCTGGTCGTCAAGAGCAAGGTTCCCCCCTTCATCGTGACCCTGGGCATGATGGTGTCGGCGCGCGGCCTGGCCCGCTACTACACCGAAGGCCAGCCGGTCAGCATGCTGACGGATAGCTACACCTCCATCGGCGGCGGCGCCAATCCGGTGATCATCTTCATCGCTGCTGTCGTGCTGTTTCACATCGTGATGCGCTACACCCGCTTCGGCAAGTGTCTCTACGCCATCGGCGGCAATACGCAGGCCGCGCGGGTGTCGGGTATCAACGTCGGTCGCAACCTGATCGCGGTCTACACCATTGCTGGCCTGTTGGCGGGCCTAGCAGGGGTGGTGGTATCGGCGCGTGCACAGACCGGGCAGTCCGGCATGGGGATGTCGTATGAGCTGGATGCGATCGCCGCAGCCGTGATCGGGGGCACCAGTGTGTCCAGCGGCGGTATCGGCCGGGTGACCGGCACCCTGATCGGCGCGCTGATCCTGGGCGTGATTTCCAGCGGCTTTACCTTCCTCGGTATCGACTCGTACATCCAGGAAATCATCAAGGGCATCATCATCGTCGCAGCCGTGGTGGCGGATCAGATCCGCAAGAAACGTACGAGGTAAGCAGGTTCCCGCGGACGCCGCCTGGGTGGACGCGGGTGTTTCTCCCCGGATTGATCAGGGGAGGGTAAGCGGGCGCTGTGCGGATGGACCAACGTGGTCTTGATGTCGGCGCCCGATCGTTTCTCGTGTTCTGTTCCGGTGATAGTCGTTATCCCGATGCGTATCAAGAGCTAGGGCTGATTTGATTCCAGCAGTCATCGTACGGAGAATTTACTGCCGAACGGCGTGATGTGGCATCGCTGACAGCCATCGGCAGTCGTGATTGGGCGGGTTATTTGGTAGGTATAGTGACGACTGGCTTGTACCACAGACTGGCATCATCCAGCGGGGTAGCTTCGGGCAGCGACGGGTTTTCCAGACGAATGATGCGGCGCCCTGCCAGATTGGCACGCCGGATCGCCGCCCCATAATGATTCTGGAACCACGTATCGAATGAGCCGTCGCGAATCATCATCCGCAAGCCTTCTTCCACCCTGTTGGCCAATGGCGCGCCGGTCTTGCGATTGAAGAAAAAGTAGTAAGGCCACGGGTAATACAGCACCAGATTTTTTTCTATCGCCAGCTTGGGATGGCGGCCCGAATAGGCATCGTACTCGGCGAAGACCTCCCCCACGCCACGCGGGAATAAGTCGAACCGTCCGCTGGACACCATGGAGAATAGCGAATTGTAATTGGCCTCGAAAACCTTGACCCCATTGTAGCGGTACAGATCCGTGTCGCCCCAGCCTATACCTTGTCCTATCGTCAGTTTGCGCAGGTCGGCCAGTGTCCGTACGCGGTCGATCGCTGGCTGTCGGTCCTGGGAAATCAAGGCCACCCGATAGCCGAGCAAGCCCTTCTCGATGGGGATGCGCACC
>JACPUY010000343.1 GCA_016192025.1 Pseudogulbenkiania sp.
ACCGGGTGGCCGACGCCAAGCTCAAGGCGCTGACCCAGCGGCTGGTGAATTCGCAGGAGCAGGAGCGGGCCAGGGTGTCGCGCGAGCTGCACGACGGCATCAGCCAGCTGCTGGTGTCGGTCAAGTTCCAGTTCGAGCTGGCCCAGCACAAGCTGGAGGCTGGCGGCGAGCAGGCGCTGGCGGAGGTGCAGAAGGGTCTGGCCGGGCTTGGCGAGGCCTTGAGCGAGGTGCGGCGCATTTCGCACGACCTGCGGCCGTCGGTGCTGGACATGTTGGGTCTGTCGGCCGCGCTCGGCCAGCTGGCGGCGGAATTCGAGCGACGCAGCGGCATCGTCGTCGCCTTCAACAACACGCTGGACGATACCCGGCTGGACGACCAGCAGGCGGTGGCGCTGTTCCGCATCGCGCAGGAGGCGTTCACCAATATCGAGCGGCATGCCCGGGCGAAGCGGGTGACGCTGGAACTGGGCTGTGCGGAGCCCGGTGTGCGGCTGGCGGTGGTGGATGACGGCTGCGGCTTCGACGTGGAGAATGTCGACCGTTCGCAGACCCGTGGCATCGGCCTGCGTAATATCCGCGAACGGGTGGAACACTTGGGCGGAAGCTGCCTGCTGTCATCGCGGCCTGGCCACACCGCCCTCGAAATCATCCTGCCGATCCAACACGGAGTCCCGATCGATGCTGCATGACCCGAATCCCGCCGCCCGCATCCGCCTGATGCTGGTGGATGATCACCCTCTGGTGCGCGACGGGCTGCGCGCCCGGCTCGGTACCGTGCCGCGGCTCGACGTGGTGGGGGAGGCCGGCAGCGGGCGTGAGGCGTTGACGCTGGCCGACACGCTGCGGCCCGACATCATGCTGGTGGACATCGGCATGCGCGACATGAACGGCATTCAGCTCACCGCCGCCTTGCGCGAGCGTTACCCGGATGTCGTGGTGGTGATCCTCAGCATGTACGACAACGCCGAATACGTCGCCAGCGCGATCCGTGCCGGTGCCCGTGGTTATGTGCTGAAGGACGCGCCGTCGCAAGAGATCATCGCTGCCATCGAGGCGGCGGTGGCCGGCGGCAGCTATTACAGCCAGGCGGTGGCGCACGCCCTGGTGGAGCCCGAACCGCCGGGTGACCCCCTGACCGAGCGCGAACGCGAGGTGCTGCTGTTGCTGGCGGCCGGGCACAGCAACAAGATGGTGGCGGCCGGCCTGGCGATCAGTGTGCGCACCGTCGAGGCACACCGGCTGAACCTGCGCCGCAAGCTGGGCGTGGAAAATGCCGCGGCGCTGGTCAAGTACGCCATGGAGCGCGGCTGGATCAAGGGGTGAGCCTATCCCATTAGGTGGCTGCGCCTTCGTATCTTGAGCGCCGACAGTGCTCTGAGCGTGCGAGTCTCTCACAGAGACTCGCTTAGCCATGATCCTCATGGACTCCGTGTACATCCGGTTCCTGCACTCCGGCGACACTTAACCTGCTTTGGCTTGCTCACCTACTGGAATAGGCTGTTGCTGCGGGCCAGTAACTACGCCAGGCTGGCCGCAATCCCTTCCAGCTCGTCCTGCAGCAGTAGCCATTCTTCTTCGACGTCGGCCAGCCGCGCCGACACTTCGCCTTGGCGCTTGATGCTTTCGGCTAGCTTGAGCTTGTTGCTATCCTGATAGGCCTCTTCCGCGGCAAGGAAACCGTCCAGCTCGGCCTTCTCACGAGAGAGTTTCTCCAGTTCCTTCTCCAGCTTGGTCAATTTGCTCTGCAGCGGCTTCTTCAGCGCCGACAGGCGTTGGCGCTGCTCAGCTTCCAGCCGCTTCTGCTCCTTGCGGTTGACGCCCTGTGCGTCGCCGGCGGACGGCCTGGCGCCTTCGGCCAGTTGCTCGAGACGCCACTGGCGGTAGTCTTCCAGGTCGCCGTCGAACGGCCGTACCGTGCCGTCGGCCACCAGCCAGAACAGGTCGGTGGTCGATTCCAGCAGCGCGCGGTCGTGCGACACCACCACCAGCGCGCCGGGGAAGTCCTGCAGCGCCAGGGTCAGCGCGTGGCGCATTTCCAGGTCGAGATGGTTGGTCGGTTCGTCGAGCAGCAGCAGGTTGGGCTTTTCCCAGACGATCAGCGCCAGCGCCAGGCGCGCCTTCTCGCCGCCGGACATCGGGCCAACCGGGCTGGTGGCGGCGTCGCCGCGGAAGTTGAAGCCGCCGAGGAAGTTGCGCAGTTCCTGTTCGCGCGCCTGCGGCGCCAGCCGCGACAGGTGCTGCAGCGGGGTGTCGTCCATGCGCAGCGTTTCCAGCTGGTGCTGGGCGAAGTAGCCGATCTTCAGCATCTGGGCGCCGATCACTTCGCCTTCCAGTGCCTTCAGCTCACCGGCCAGGAGCTTGACCAGCGTCGACTTGCCGGCGCCGTTGACGCCCAACAGGCCGATGCGGCTGCCGGCTTCCACCGATAGCGATATGCGCTGCAGGATCGGCGTGGCACCGTAGCCGATGGCGACCTTGTCCAGCCGCAGCAGCGGGTTGGGCAGCGAGGCCGGCGCAGCGAAGACGAAGTCGAACGGCGAATCGACGTGCGCCGGGGCGATGCGTTCCAGCTTTTCCAGCGCCTTGACCCGGCTCTGTGCCTGGCGCGCCTTGGTGGCCTTGGCCTTGAAGCGGTTGATGAACGATTCGAGGTGGGCGATCTGGCGCTGCTGCTTGTCGAATTCCGACTGCTGGCGTGCCAGTTTCTCGGCGCGCATGGTCTCGAACTGGCTGTAGTTGCCGGTGTACAGCGTCAGCGTCTGATTGGCCACTTCGACGATCTGGCCGCACACCGCGTCGAGGAAATCGCGGTCGTGCGAGATCACCAGCAGCGTGCCGGGGTAGGCCTTGAGCCAGTCCTCCAGCCACAGCACGGTTTCCAGGTCGAGGTGGTTGGTCGGTTCGTCGAGCAGCAGCAGATCGGAGCGGCACATCAGCGCCTGCGCCAGGTTGAGGCGCATGCGCCAGCCGCCGGAGAAGCTCGATACCGGCCGCTCCTGGGCTTCCGGGGCGAAGCCGAGGCCGGTCAGCAGCTTGGCGGCGCGCGCCGGCGCGGAATAGCCGTCGATGTGGTCGAGCTCGCCATGCAGTTGGCCGATGGTGCTGCCGTCGTCGGCGCGTTCGGCTTCGGCCAATTTGTGCTGCAACTGACGCAGTTCGGCGTCGCCGTCCAGTACGTAGTCGAGCGCCGAGCAGGACAGCGCTGGCGTTTCCTGTGCCACGTGGGCGATGGTCCAGTGCGCCGGCACCGTGGCCTCGCCGCTGTCGGCGTGCAGCTGCCCCATCAACAGGGCGAACAGGCTGGATTTGCCGGCGCCGTTGGCGCCGACCACGCCGACCTTGTAGCCGGGATTGAGGGTGACGCTGGCGTTGCTGAGCAGTACTTTCAGTCCGCGGCGCAGACTGAGGTTTTGCAGTTGGATCATGGGGTTTCCTGCGCCGGTGACGGCGCGGTTTGGGTCATCTCAGGCGGCGGGCAGGCTGCCCAAATCCCAGCGCGGCTTGACGCTGTATCCGCCGGCCGGTACGGCGTATTTCAGGCGCATGGCGCCAGCGTAGGCGATCATCGCGCCGTTGTCGGTGCACAGCGCCAGCGGCGGGTAGAACACCTCGAAGCGGCGTTTGGCCGCCAAGGCGTCGAGCGCTGCGCGCAGCTGCTTGTTGGCGCCGACACCGCCGGCTACCACCAGCCGCGCCATGTCGGCCTGTTTCAGCGCCTTCAGCGACTTGCCGACCAGCACGTCGACGATGGCGTCCTGGAAGGCGCGGCAGATGTCGTTGCGGGTCTGCGCGTCGATCGGGCCGTGCTCGGCCTCCTGATGGCGCACCAGCGTCAGCACCGCGGTCTTCAGGCCGGAGAAGCTCATGTCGAGATCGGCCGACTTCAGCATCGGGCGCGGCAGCGTGAAGCGCGCCGGGTCGCCGCTTTCGGCCAGCCTCGACAAAGTCGGGCCGCCGGGATAATCGAGGCCGAGCAGCTTGGCGGTCTTGTCGAAGGCCTCGCCGGCGGCGTCGTCCAGCGTCTCGCCGAGCACCTCATAGTCGCCCACGCCGCGCACCGCCATCAGTTGGGTGTGGCCACCGGAGACCAGCAGCGCGACGAAGGGGAAGGCCGGCCTCGGCTCGGCCAGCAAGGGCGACAGCAGGTGGCCTTCCAGGTGATGGACGCCAACCACCGGGATGCCGAGGCCGAAGGCCAGCGCATTGGCGATGCTGGCGCCGACCAGCAGCGCGCCACCGAGGCCCGGCCCCTGGGTGTAGGCGACGGCGTCCAGGTCAGCGAGCTGCTTGCCGGCCTCGGCGAGGCAGGCCTCGGTCAGCGGAATGGCGCGGCGGATGTGGTCGCGGCTGGCCAGCTCCGGCACCACGCCGCCGTATTCGGCGTGCATCGCCATCTGCGTATGCAGCTGATGGGCCAGCAGGCCGTGTTCGGTGTCGTACAGTGCGACCCCGGTTTCGTCGCAGGACGATTCAATACCCAGTACCAACATGATCAAAGTTATAATTGAGAAAATTTTTCTATTTTACCGGCGAATCTTTGTGAGCCCAAATCGGCAATGGTAGCCTTGCAGGCTTGATTGACCAGGAGAACAACAATGCAGGCCAAACTCAGATGGATCGACGGGGTGTGTTTCATGGGCGAGACCGGCAGCGGCCATGCCGTGGTGATGGACGGCGCGCCCGAAGGCGGCGGCCGTAACCTTGGCCCGCGCCCGATGGAACTGGTATTGCTCGGCACCGCCGGCTGCACCAGCTACGACGTGCTGAACATCCTGAAGAAGTCGCGCCAGGACGTGCACGACTGCTGGGTCGAGATCGAGGCCGAGCGCGCCGACACCGACCCGAAGGTGTTCACCCGCATCCATTTCCATTTCGTCGTGGTCGGCCGCGAGCTGAAGCCCGATGCCGTCGAGCGCGCCATCAAGCTGTCGGCCGAGAAGTACTGCTCGGCCTCGATCATGCTGGCCAAGACCGCCGACATTACCCACGATTTTGAGCTGCGCGAGCCCGCCTGATTGCCGGCTGTGCCAATCTCAAGCCCTCTTGCGACGCCACCTGCGGGTGGCGTTTTCCATGTCGGCCGGCAAGGCGGCAACAATTGCCGCCTTGCCGGCCGGTCTCCGTTGCCGGTGGCTTGGCCGCCGGTCAATGTCGATGAATTTCAATGGCTTGCCCATGTCGATCTTATTGGCATGAAAAATGCTTTTGTCTAGCGCATTCAGGAGATGTGCATGCTCGACAAGATTGCCCACTATTTCGATTTCCAGCAGCAGGCGCTCAATCTGCGTGCCAAGCGCGCCGAGGTGATTGCCGGCAACATCGCCAACGCCGATACGCCGAGCTACAAGGCGGTCGATCTCGATTTCAAGTCGGCCTTGCAGTCCGCCCAGGGCGATCAATTGCGTCTTGCCATGACGGCCACCGATCGGGGGCATATTGGCGGTAACGCCGCCGCGTCGTCTGCCGGTGCCGAGCTTAAGTACCGCAGCGCCGTGCAGCGCAGCCTGGACGGCAACACCGTGGACATGGACGTCGAACGCGCCGCCTTCACCGACAACGCCATGCAGTACCAATCCACGTTGACCTTCCTGAATCGCCGCATCTCCAGTCTGAACGACGCCATCAAGGGAGGCCAGTAAGCATGTCGCTGTCCAACGTCTTCACCATTGCCGGCTCGGCGCTGACCGCGCAGTCGATGCGCCTCAACGTGGTGGCCAGCAACATCGCCAACGCCGAAAGCGCCACCAGTTCCACCGGGCAGCCCTACCAAGGCCGGCACGTGGTGTTCACCGCCATTCCGGTATCGGCCAGCCAGCCGCAGGTGGCCGGCGTGCGCGTGACCTCGGTCGTGGAAGATACCTCGCCGCCGCGCCTCAAGTACGACCCGGGCAACCCGCTGGCCGACCAGCGCGGCTACGTGAACATGCCCAACGTCAACCCGGTGGAGGAGATGGCCGACATGATTTCCGCCGCGCGCTCCTACCAGACCAACGTTGCACTGATGAATACCGCCCAGAACCTGCTGCAGAAGACCCTGCAGCTGGGGCAATAAGCCAGGAGGCTGAGACATGGCCAGCACCACCGTCACCAATAGTTCCGCGTCGAATCCATATGCTTTCCTGAATGCGAGTAGCTCGTCATCCAGCTCGGCAACCTCTTCGCAAAACATCCAGGACCGCTTCCTGACGCTGCTGACGGCTCAGCTGAAGTCGCAGGACCCGCTGAATCCGATGGAAAACAATGAGATCACCTCGCAGATGGCGCAGATCAGCCAGGTGACCGGGCTAGAAAGCCTCAATACCTCGTTCAAAACGCTGTTGCAGAGCCAGTACGACACCCAGGCGCTGCTCGCCGCCTCGCTGGTCGGCAAGACCGCCATGATCGACGGCAACACGCTGACCTTGTCCGAAGGCGGCAGCGCGCAGGGGGGGGTAATGCTCGATGCCGCCGCCAAGAACCTGGAGATCACCATCAAGGACCAGAGTGGCGTGGTGGTCGATGTCGTCACCATGACCGACGTCGGCAGCGGCCTGACCACCTTCAGCTGGGATGGCGTGGACTCGAGCGGTAATCCGGTGGCAGCGGGAAATTACACCTTCAGCGTAGCGGCCAACAATGGCGACTCCAGTGCTTCGGCGGCTGTGCAGGTGCAGCGGCTGTCCAACCAGCATGTGGATGCCGTGGTCTGGGACAAGGGCAGCCCCTACATCGTGACGCCGCAAGGCGGGCGCGTGGCGATCGCCGATATCGTCCAACTGTCCTGATGCCGCAGCACTAACCGATACCGGGAGAAGAAGAAATGGGTTTTCAGCAAGGGTTGAGCGGAATTTCTTCCGCGTCGAAGCAGCTTGACGTAGTCGGCAACAACGTGGCCAACTCCAGTACCAGCGGTTTCAAGGGCTCGCGTACCGAGTTTGCGGACATGTACGCCGCCGGCTTTTACGGCGTCTCCGGCACGCAGACCGGTATCGGTGCCCAAACCGCGGCGGTATCCCAGTTGTTTGTCCAAGGCAATATTTCGCCGACGGGCAACAGCCTGGATATGGCGATCTCCGGGAACGGCCTGTTTGTCGTGAAGAGCACTGCCGACACCGGCGGTAACGGTACGCTGCTCTATACCCGGAACGGCTCGTGCCAGGTGGACCGTGACGGTTACATCGTCAATGGCGGCGACCGCCTGCAGGGCTGGCCGGCTACCAACGGGGCTGTTGTTCAGGGACCGGTGGCGGATCTCCAGTTGGAAACCGGCCTGATCAGCCCCCAGGCGACGTCAGCCGTCGATTGGGAGCTCAACCTTGACTCGCGCCAGGATGTGCCCTCGGTGGCCACATTCGATCCGGCGAATCCGTTGAGCTTCAATTCCTCGACCGCGGCGACCGTGTACGACAGTTTGGGCAATACGCATAACCTGACGCTGTACTTCGTCAAGTCTGCCCCAACGGCGACCGGCATCGACTGGACCGCCTACGCCTATGCAGACGGCAGCCCCGTCGCCGCCCCCAGTACGGCGACCCTGAACTTCGATACCCAAGGCCAATTGACCACCACCACACCGTTCTCGGTGGCATTTACTCCGTCGCCTGTCAACGGCTCCATCACCCCCGTCAGTCTGGACCTCCGGTTTGATGGCTCCACCCAATTTGGTGCGGCCTTCGGGGTTAACCAGCTGGAGGTGGATGGCTATCCCCCGGGTTCGCTGACGGGGATCAATATCGACAAGGTCGGCATCATCCAGGCGTCGTATTCGAACGGGCAGACCCGTACCATTGGCCAGGTCGCCTTGGCAACGTTCCAGAACCAGCAAGGTTTGCAATCCGTCGGCGGCAGCCGCTGGGCAGAAACCTTCGGTTCGGGGCCGGTCCAATTGAACGCCCCCCTGTCCAGCAGCGTGGGTGAAATCCAGTCGTCCGCGCTGGAGGAATCGAACGTGGACATGACCGAAGAGCTGGTCAACATGATCGTGGCGCAGCGCTTCTACCAGGCCAACGCCCAGACCATCAAGACGCAGGATGCCATCCTGCAGACCCTGATCAACCTGCGCTGAGCGCTGACCGGATAAGGGCACCATGGACCGCATGATCTACCTGGCGATGACCGGCGCCAAGCACGTGATGACCCAGCAGGCCACCACGTCGCAGAATCTGGCCAACGCGCATACCACCGGCTACAAGGCCGACCAGGTCTCGTTCCGTGCGCTGCCGGTGGTGGGCGAGGGCGCACCGACCCGGACCTATGTGGTCGACAACACCATCGGTCACGACCTGTCGCAAGGCAGTCTGCAGCAAACCGGCAACGATACCGACTTTGCCCTGGCCTCTCCCGGTTTCTTCACGGTCCAGGCGCCGGACGGCGCCGAGGCTTACAGCCGTGACGGCGGCTTTGCCGTCGACCAGAACGGCCTGCTGCGTACCCGCAGCGGTCTGCCCATCGTCGGCGACGGCGGGCCGATCACCGTGCCGACCGGCTCCAGCATCATGATCGGCGCCGACGGCTCGGTGCTGGCGACGCCGACCACCGGGGCCGACCGGACGCCGCAGATCGCCGGTCAGCTCAAGCTGGTCAACCCGGCAGCGCGTGACGTCTACAAGGGTGAAGACGGGCTGTTTCGGCTGAGCGGCGGCGGGACGGCGCCGGCCGCTTCCGACGTCAAGGTGGTGTCGGGCGCACTGGAAGGCAGCAATGTCAACGCGGTGGAGAGTCTGGTGCAGATGATTTCGCACTCGCGTCAGTTCGACCTCAACGTCAAGTTGATGCAGACCTCAGACCAGAACGAACAAAAAGCCAGTCAGATTCTGGCTGTCAATTGACCGGCTGGTCGAAGACAATAACAAGGAACACTTGTCATGATGCGCGCGCTGTATATTGCCAAAACGGGGATGGACTCCAGTCAGTTCCGGCTGGATGTGGTTTCCAATAACCTGGCCAATGCGAATACCAAGGGCTTCAAGAAGGGCCATGCGGTGTTCGAAGACCTGTACTACCAGACATTGCGCCAGCCCGGCGCGCAGCTCTCCAATGGCAACAGCCTGCCAACGGGTTTGCAAGTGGGGACCGGGGCCGCAGCAGTGGCCACCGCGCGCATCCACTCACAGGGCAACCTGGAACTGACCGAACAGCCTCTGGACGTTGCCATCAACGGTGACGGCTTCTTCCGGGTACAGCTGCCGGATGGCAGCATCGCCTACACCCGCAACGGCGAATTCCGGCGCAACGAGAACGGCGACATCGTCAATTCATCCGGCTACCTGCTGGACCCGGCGATCAATATTCCGGCCGACGCCACCCGCATCACCATTTCGGAAACCGGCATCGTTCAATACTTCCAGGCCAACAATGCGGCCCCCTCCACGGCGGGGACTATCCAATTGACCTCGTTCATCAACCCGCAGGGGCTGCAAAGCATCGGCCAGAACCTCTACCTGCAAACAGCGGCGTCGGGTGATCCGCAGGATGGGGACCCGGCGACGGATGGCCGTGGCAGCATTCGTTCCGGTTTTCTGGAGGCGTCGAACGTGAACGTGACCGAAGAGCTGGTCAACATGATCACCGCCCAGCGCTCGTTCGAGATGAACTCCCGCGCGATCAAGACCGCCGACGAGATGCTGCAGCGGATCGCGCAGCTATAATGCCCGTCGTTTACCAGTTATAGGCTCAGTGATGAAAGCGTGTTTCGGCGTAGTGACGGTACTGGTGGCCATGTTGGCCGGGTGTGCGGTATCCGAACCTCCCATCGTTCATCAGCCGATGAGCGCCCGGCCCCAGCCGGCGCCGTCAGCCCTGCCGGGCAATGGTTCTATCTTCCAGTCGGGCAGCTATCAGCCCATCTTTGCCGATCGCGTGCCCGCGCGCGTAGGCGATACCCTGACGGTGACGATCGAGGAGAAAACCGCGACCGCTGCCTCGGAGGAAACCACCGGCGATCGCTCCTCGGCGCTCAGCGCTAGTGTGGACGGTGGGGTCCAGCTGCCGTTCTTCCCCGGCTATCTCGAGAAGAAGCTGGCTGGCGCCGCCCTGTCGACGGACGGGTCGGCCAAATCAACCGGCAAGGGAACCAACAAGGCCATCTCCACTTTCGTCAGCTCGATATCAGTGACCGTGGTCGACGTGCTGGCCAACGGCAATCTGCTGGTCAGCGGCGAGAAGCAAGTGCGGCAGAATGGCGATACCGAGTACATCCGGCTGTCCGGGGTGGTGAATCCGCGCGACATCCAGACCGGTAACACGGTCTCGTCGACCAAGGTGGCGGACGCCCGTATCGAGCAGCAGTCCAAGGGCAACAACCGGCTGTTTGCCGAGCCAGGCTGGCTGACCAAGTTTTTCATGACGGTGCTGCCATTCTGAGCGCAGGGGTGACAGGCCGTGTTTAGCGGGATGGGAATGAAACGTTTTGTGTATGCGCTGCTGGCGGGGCTGCTGGTGATGTCGCCGGCCATGGCCGCCCAGCGGCTCAAGGATATCGCCTCGATCGGGGGCGTCCGTGGCAACCAGCTGATCGGCTATGGCTTGGTGGTCGGGCTGGATGGCAGTGGCGACAAGGTCAGCTCTTCGCCGTTCACCTCGCAATCGATGGCCAGTATGCTGAACCAGCTCGGCGTGCAGATTCCGGCCGGAACCAAGCTGGACCCGAAAAACGTCGCCGCCGTCTCGCTGACCGGGACTCTGCCGCCGTTTGCCCGCCAGGGCCAGGCCATCGACGTGACCGTGTCCTCGATCGGCGATGCCAAGAGCCTGCGTGGGGGCACGCTGCTGATGTCGCCGCTCAAGGGTGCTGATGGCCAGATCTATGCCATGGCGCAAGGCAATGTGCTGGTGGGGGGCGCGGGCGCGTCGGCCGGGGGCAGCTCTGTGCAGGTCAATCATCTGAGCGTCGGGCGTATTCCCGCCGGTGCGACCGTGGAACGCGAAGTGCCGACGGCGCTAGGCTCGGGTGGCGTGGTGCAGCTTGAGCTGTTCGAGTCCGACTTCACCACGGCAAACCGGGTGGTACAGGCCATCAACCGGGAACTGGGTGACAGCGTGGCCAGGGCGGTGGATGGGCGGCTGGTCGAGATCGTCGCCCCGCAGGACGCCAATCGCCGGGTGCAGTTCCTGTCCAAGATGGAAAATATTGCCGTGACACCGGCAGAAGCTTCCCCCCTGGTCATCGTCAATGCCCGCACCGGCTCGGTGGTGATGAACCAGGCCGTGACCATCGAACCCTGCGCCGTGGCTCACGGCAACCTCTCGGTCACGGTCAGAAGCACCCCCCTGGTGAGTCAGCCGAGTCCATTGTCGGGGGGGCAGACGGTGGTGACCAGCCAGGCCGATATCGACATCAAGAGCGAGGGCGGCAAGGTAATAGGCCTGCCGCGCGGGGCCAACCTGTCGCAAGTGGTCAATGCGCTGAATGCCGTAGGGGCCACGCCGCAAGATCTGCTTTCCATTCTGCAGGCGATGAAGGCCGCCGGAGCGCTAAAGGCGGAACTCCAAATCATCTGACGGATGTGTGAAACGGTACGTGGCAAAAAGGGGAAGTGTTCCCCTTTTTTTGTTGGCCTGCTTCTTGCTTTTTGGTGCGACGAGGAGATCAGGATGAGTGTCAGTTTTGCTGCAATGCCGGCCGATGGCGGCGCCGGAACCAACCGGCTGGCGGTAGACCCCGGCCAGGCGGCGTCGCTGCAGCTCGCCGCGCGTAAAGACCCGCAGGCGGCGATCAAGGGCGCGGCGCAACAGTTTGAGTCGCTGTTCATGGGAACCCTGCTGCAAGCCATGCGCGAAACGTCGTTTGACGGCGAAGACGACAGCAATGCCATGGATACCTACCGTGGCATGCTGGACCAGCAGCTGGTCCAGACGCTGAGCCAGTCGGGAGGGATCGGGCTGGCCGACGTCCTGTCGCGGCAACTGGCGCAGGCCTCCCATGTCGACGGCGATTTTTCTCCCAGGATTGAGCGATTGGCCCCGGCCTCGTCGGTGCTGCCGATGGTGAATCAGGCCATCCGCGCCTACCAGACGATGCTGCCGAAGACGCCTGCCGTGCCGAGCGATGCGACAAGCCCGGTAGCAAGCGCCGCGGGTGAGGCGAGCTCCTCGGCGGAGGCGTTCGTGGCCGCTCTGCTTCCCCACGCCAGGGAGGCAGCGCAGCAGCTCGGTGTGAAGCCCGAACTGGTGCTGGCGCATGCGGCACTGGAGAGCGGCTGGGGGCGGCGTTCGATCAAGGCGGCTGATGGCAGGGAAAGCCACAACTTGTTCGGCATCAAGGCCGGCGCCAGCTGGCAGGGCGACTCGGTCGATGTGCTGACGACCGAGTACGTGAACGGATCCCCCGTCAAGAAGGTGGACAAGTTCCGGGCCTATGCGTCCTATACCGACACGTTTGCCGACTACGCCAATCTGCTCTCCGGCTCAGCGCGCTACCAGGCGGCGCTGAACAAGGGGGGTGACATGCAGGCCTTTGCACGAGGCCTGCAAAGTGGTGGCTACGCCACCGATCCCCACTACTCCCAAAAGCTGCAGGGGGTGATGAGTACGCTTTCCCTGCGTTCGGGTGGAGCGTAAGGCTCAAGGTCATGCCGTGCTGGCCGATATAGCAATCAGAGGTGCAATATGGGTACGAGTGTTTTTTCCATCGGCATTAGCGGTCTGAACGCGGCGAACAGCGCGTTGAGCGTGGCCAGCCATAACATCAGCAACGTCAATACACCCGGCTACAACCGGCAGGTGACCCAGCAGGCGGCCCGTTCCCCGCAGAGTGAGGGCTATGGCTTCGTCGGCAAGGGCGTGGACATCACCAGCGTTTCCCGGGTGTATGACTCGTACCTTGACAACCAGGTTAAATCCGCCCAGTCCCTGAGCAGTTATTTCACCAGCCAGCTTGATTTCATGAACCAGCTCGACTCCCTGATGGCCGATCAGGATGTCGGACTGAGCCCGGCCATGCAGGGGTTTTTTGGCTCGCTGCAGACGTTGTCGGCGGACCCGGCCTCGATTCCGGCCCGTCAGACGGTGATCAACTCGGCCCAGGCCCTGGCAACCAAGTTCCGCTCCCTCGATACCCGCCTCGAAGAAATCCATAGCGGCGTCAACAAGCATATGGAAGCGGCGGTCGACAGTATCAATACGCTGGCGGACAAGATCGCCACGCTGAACCAGCAGATTACCGCCTTGACTGCGGGGGACGAGGTTGTTGTCCCCAACGACCTGCTGGACCAGCGCGATCAGGTTGTGCTGGAGCTGAACAAATACATCAAGGCTTCCGTCGTGACGGAGCGCGACGGCACCTACAATGTCTTCATTGGCAACGGCCAGACCCTGGTGCTGGGCACCCAATCCTATGGTCTGACCACGCAGCCTGACCCGGCAGACCCGCGCGAACTGCAGATTGCCTACGTCACCTCCAGCGGCACCAATGCTCCCCTGTCCAGCAAACTGCTGGAGGGCGGTGAGCTGGGTGGGGTGCTGGCATTTCGGGATGGGGCCCTGCTGGAGGCCGAAACCCGGCTCGGCGATCTGGCAATCGATTTTTCCTCAACTCTCAATTATCAACACGAATTAGGGGTCGACCTCGAAGGCAATGCGGGGGCGGCGCTGTTTGCGGACCTGAGCGGGTTTGCGGCAACGCCGCGTGATGCGACCGGGGCCTTCAAGGTCGTGCTTGGCGACCCCAAGACGCTGGCGGTGGCATCGAACATGAAGTTTGAGTCCGGTTCGCTGG
>JACPUY010000317.1 GCA_016192025.1 Pseudogulbenkiania sp.
ACCTCCGACTGGATGGAGATCGAGAAGCAGCGCGGCATTTCCGTTGCATCCTCGGTGATGCAGTTCGATTTCCGCGACCACATCATCAACCTGCTGGATACCCCAGGCCACCAAGACTTCTCCGAAGACACCTACCGCGTGCTGACCGCAGTGGACTCGGCGCTGATGGTGATCGACGCCGCCAAGGGCGTGGAAGAGCAGACCATCAAGCTACTGAACGTGTGCCGGCTGCGCGCGACGCCGATCGTCACCTTCATGAACAAATACGACCGCGAGGTGCGCGATTCGCTCGAGCTGCTGGATGAAGTGGAGAGCGTGCTAAAAATCCGCTGCGCCCCGGTCACCTGGCCGATCGGCATGGGCAAGAACTTCCGCGGCGTGTACCACATGCTGCGCGACGAGGTGCTGCTGTTCGAGGCCGGCAGCGAGAAGCTGACGCTCGATCTGGAAGTGATCCAGGGCATCGACAACCCGCGTCTGGATGAGCTGTTCCCACTGGAGATGGAACAGCTGCGCATGGAGATCGAGCTGGTCAAGGGCGCGTCGAACGAGTTCAATCTGGACGAATTCCTGGCCGGCGAACTGACCCCGGTGTTCTTCGGCTCGGCCATCAACAACTTCGGCGTGCGCGAGATTCTCAACGCGCTGATCGACTGGGCGCCGATGCCGGCCGCACGCGACGCCACCCTGCGCGACGTGGCGCCGACCGAGGAGCCGTTCTCCGGCTTCGTGTTCAAGATCCAGGCCAATATGGACCCGAAGCACCGCGACCGCATCGCCTTCCTGCGCGTCTGCTCGGGCAAGTTCGAGCGCGGCATGAAGATGAAGCACCTGCGCCTGAACCGCGATATTGCCGCCTCGTCGGTGGTGACCTTCATGTCGCACGACCGCGAGATCGTCGAGGAAGCCTTCGCCGGCGACATCATCGGCATCCCCAACCATGGCAACATCCAGATCGGCGACAGCTTCTCCGAAGGCGAGCAGCTGGCGTTCACCGGCATCCCGTTTTTCGCCCCCGAGCTGTTCCGCTCGGTGCGCATCCGCAACCCGCTGAAGATCAAGCAGTTGCAGAAGGGCCTGCAGCAGCTGGGCGAGGAAGGTGCGGTACAGGTGTTCAAGCCGCACAACGGCGGCGACCTGATCCTCGGCGCGGTCGGCGTGCTGCAATTCGAGGTGGTGGCCTCGCGCCTGGCGGCGGAATACGGCGTCGACGCGGTGTTCGAATCGGCCAGCATCTGGTCGGCACGCTGGGTGTCGTGCGACGACCGCAAGAAGCTGGATGAGTTTGAGAGGGGCAACCTCAACAACCTGTCGATCGACGCCGGCGGCAACCTGGCCTACCTGGCGCCGAACCGCGTCAACCTGCAGCTGACGCAGGAACGCTGGCCGGCCATCACCTTCCACGAAACCCGTGAACACGCCGTCAAGCTGAACGACTGAGCCACCGATGCAGACCCTGTTCGACTGGCTTTCCAGCCTCAGCCGCCTGTATGTGATCGACATCATCCGCTCGGCGGCGCTGGTGCTGTTGCTGGTGGTGGTGCGTAGCACCGTGATGCGCGCCATCTCGGCCAATCCCAACGTCCCGATGGAGGCGCGCCGGCGCTGGGCGATCAACCTGCGCAACGGCCTGGTGATCCTGGGTCTGATCGGCCTGATCACCATCTGGGCCAAACAGCTGGAGACCATCGCACTATCGATGGTGGCGTTTGCCGCGGCGCTGGTGGTGGCCACCAAGGAGCTTTTCATGTGTGTGGGCGGGTCGTTGATCCGCACCACGAGCAACAGCTTCGACCTGGGCGACCATATCGAGATAGCCAACCTGCGCGGGCGGGTAGTGGACATCAACCTGTTCTCCACCACCATCATGGAGATCGGTCCGCGACACGACGCCCACCAGCTGACCGGCCGGGCCGTGTCCTTCCCTAACAGCCTGCTGCTGAGCCACCCGGTGGTGCGCGAAAACTATATGGGCGATTACGTAGTGCACGTCACCACGGTGGCGGTGCCCTACAGCGTGTCACCGGCCAAGGCCGAGCGCCTGCTCAAGGCGGCGGCCGAGGAAGCTTGCGCGCCGCATGTGCAGGCAGCGCGTCAGCACATGGAACGCACTGCCGAGCGCCACCTGGTGGATACGCCATCGGTGGAGCCGCGCATTGCGGTTTTCCCGATCGACGACAAGCGCTACAACCTGATCCTGCGCATCGCCATTCCCGCCAAGGATCGGCACCGTGTCGAGCAGGCCATACTGCACCAGTTCATGAGCGGCTGCTTCCCGGAAAAGACGATAGAGCAATAACTCTATTCGTGACATAATCATCGCTGCCCCCTGTTACCATCGCCCCCATGACCAAAATACGCATCAAGACTTACGACCGCATCGTTGAGGAAAGCCTGACGCTGTTCAACGAGCAGGGCGAGCGCAGCATCAGCACCAACCACATTGCCGCCCATCTGGGCATCAGCCCCGGCAACCTGTACTACCACTTCCGCAACAAGGAAGAGATCGTCCACCAGATCTTCCTGCAGTACCGCCGCTTCATCAGCGAGCGGATGTCCGTTCCGCCCGAACGCGAGCTGTCGATTGACGACCTGGTGAACTACCTGGACACCGCCTTCCAGGCCATGTGGCGCTTCCGCTTCATGTTCTACGATCTGCCGGGCTTGCTGGCACGCAATCCACAACTGCAGAGCGAGTATCACCAGTTCGTCAACAGCGAGCTGAAGAACATCCTCGGCCGCCATTTCCGCGCCTTCATCCGGCTGGGGCTGCTGAAAATGGACGAGGATGACATCGAGTCGATCACCGTCAACATCTGGCTGGTGGTGAAATTCTGGTTTGCCTTTGAACAGACGGCGCACCCCAAGGCGGCCATCACCGAAGCGTCCAGCCGACGCGGCGTCAAACAGGTGCTCACGCTGCTCAAGCCTTATGTGCAGCCGGACTTCATGACCGCCTTCGCCGCCTTGCGAGCCCGCTACAGCGAGTAAGCCCCGGCGCAGTGCCAAGCCTTGCACCGGGCACGGCATGACGCCCCCGTCCGCCGGCTTATCCTCCCTGCCGGATTTCGACGTAGACTGTCATCTGTCCCGATATCAACCCGGCCTAACGCAAGATGCCCGCCACCCTGACCACGCCGCCCGCCGAACCCATCAGCATGCCCGCGCATGTCATGGCCTGCCCGCAGTGCGGACTGCATGTCGACCTGCCCGCCCTTGGCACGAGGGAGGAGGCGTTCTGCCCGCGCTGCGACGAGCATCTGGTCAGTATTCCGCGCTCTCCTGTCGACGGGCCGCTGGCGTTTGCCTGGACCTCGCTGATACTGCTGCTGCTCGCCTGCAGCTTCCCGCTGCTGGCCATCGACGTGCAAGGCAACCAGACCCAGATTTCGCTGCTGCAAAACGCCGAAACGATCTACCGCCGCGACTTCGCCCTGCTGGCCAATGTGCTGCTGCTCTGCGTGCTGTTGCTGCCCAGCCTTTTCCTGCTGGCGATCATCTACCTGTTTTCCGGGATAAAATTCGTGCACCGGCTGCCCGGGATGAGACCGCTGGCCACGCTGGCCGCCAGGGTACAGCCCTGGATGATGGTCGACGTTTTTCTGCTCGGCGCCATCGTCAGCATGATCAAGATGGCGTCGCTGGCGCAGGTGGGCTTCGGGCTGTCGTTCTGGGCATTGCTGGGTTTCAGCCTGGCGCTGACGCGCACCGGCAGCCTGATCGAACCGCACTGGCTGCACTACCGCATCAACCTGCTGCACGGCACCGATCCCACCCAGCGCCAGACCGGGCCGACCCATGGCTGCCACACATGCGGCTTTCTCTCCCCGGCCAGTGACGAGCGTTGCCGCTACTGTCACGCCACGCTGTACGCCCGCCACCCGCGCAGCCTGCAGAAGACCGCGGCGCTGCTGCTGGCGGCCATCGTGCTCTACCTGCCGGCCAATCTGTACCCGATCATGCTGACCGAGTCGCTCGGCCGCACCACGCCCTCGACCATCGTCCAGGGCATTTTCCTGATGTGGCAGAAAGGTTCGTACCCGATCGCGCTGATCATCTTCGTCGCCAGTGTGTTCATCCCCATCGCCAAGATGATCGCGCTCGGGCTGCTCTGCCTTGCCGCCGCACTCCCGCGCCAGGTCCATCCGCTGCACCTGACCCGGCTGTACCGCATCATTGATTTCATCGGGCGCTGGTCGATGGTCGATGTGTTCGTGGTGATCATCCTGGTCACGCTGGTTCGCATGGGCTCGCTGATGTCGGTCCATCCCGGCGTGGCCGCCCTCTCCTTCTGCGGCATGGTGCTGACGAGCATGCTGTCCGCCATGAGTTTTGACGTGCGCTTGCTGTGGGATGTACAACAACCGGCATCAACCGGGCATAAATATGACTAATTCGACTGACGAAAACCAACGGCCGGCGCGGATACGGCCGCTCAGACGGCTGTCCATGGTCTGGATCGTGCCGATCGTCGCCATTCTGGCGGGCCTATGGATGGTCTACGACACCTGGAGCAAGCTCGGCCCGGAAATCACCCTGAACCTGGCCAGTGCCGAAGGAATCGAGCCGGAGAAAACCACCATCAAGGTGCTCGACGTGAGCATCGGCAAGGTCAGCTCGGTGCGTCTGAGCCCGGACAACAAGAGCGTGCGCGTCACCGCCAGGCTGGACGCCGGCACCGACTCGCTGCTGAGTACCGACACCCGCTTCTGGGTGGTCAAGCCACGCATCGACAAGGGTGGCGTCACGGGCCTCGGCACTCTGCTTTCCGGCGCCTATATCCAGTTGCAGCCGGGCAAGTCGCCGGAGCGCAAGATGGTGTTCCAGGTGCTGCCGTCGGCGCCGGTTACGGGCCCCGATATACCGGGCCTGCGGATACAGCTCAGC
>JACPUY010000318.1 GCA_016192025.1 Pseudogulbenkiania sp.
AACGGCGTGTTCCGGGGGGCCTTCACCGACAAGCAGGGGCAGGTGGTCGCTGCCGCGGTGTCGTTCCGTGGTCTGCTCAACGAAGTGGATATGGGCAACTGGGAAGCCGGCAAGAAGAACGAAACCAAGTACAACGCCTCGCTCGACTATTACAAGCTGGAAGTCGACGGCGGCGTGGTGTACGAGATCGACCCGCTGGGCCCGATCCGCATCATCGACGGCGTCGACGAATTGGCCGCCGAGCGTACCGCGCTGGGTCTGTAACCCGCTGTGACCAACTTTTGACGCCCCGCCATGTGCGGGGCTTTATCTGGAGAAAGACATGACTGTACGCGCCAAATTCAAAGTTGATTCCGTCGTTGAAGCGTATGACAAGAGCGGCTATCAGGTAAGCCTCTCGCCGGTTGTCTGTGGCAGCGTGGAGAACGAACAGTTCTTCAAGTACACGCCGTATGGACAGATCTCAATCGGTACCGTAAATGCCGATGCGGCCGCGCAATTCACGCCGGGTCGTGAGTTTTACGTTGATTTCATTCTGGCCTGACCGCCGCTCAGCCAACCTTTGACGCCCCGCGTTGTGCGGGGCGCTGTCATTTCAAGGATCGCACCATGAACGAAACCATCAAGCTCTCGTCCCCCGTCTCTCTCAACGGGGTTCTGGTCAATCAGCTGACACTGCGCGAACCGACGGTGGGTGACCAGCTTTCCGCCCGCAAGATGGCGGGCAACGACGACGAGCAGTTCGAGCTGACCATGCTGGCCAACCTGGCCGGCTGCGCGCCGACCGATCTGCACCAGGTCACGCTGCGTGACTACGACAAACTGCAGAAAGCCTATCTTCGGCTGTCTTCGCCGGAACCATCTGCCGACGGCAAACAGCCCGCAGTGGTGGGTATGGGCGCGGAAACTCGCTGAGCGGTACGGCTGGAGCCGTGAAGAGATCCGGGCGGTGCCGGTATCGGAACTGGGGGAGTGGCTGGATCTGAACGATTCCGCCGATTAGAGGCGGCGGACCAGCCAGACCAGCAGGGCGATGGCCACGATAGGGGTGCAGCCGACCAGCACGCCGGCCATCGCACCGTACAGCATCTGCTGGGCGGACAAGCCTTGCTGGCTGATTGCCCACGCAGCTCCACCGCCTGCCATTAGTAGTACGACGGCCCAGCCGATCAGATCAAACCATTTTCCAGCGTTCATTTAAGGGGCCTGTATGTCTAGAGACGTTGCCATTGGCATTGTAATTGGCGGCGCGGTTTCTGCAACCTTGGGCGCGGCGATCGGCAAGACGCAGAAGTCCGTCGAGGGGCTGCAGAAGGGCATGGCCGACACCAAGGGTATCAAGTCCTTGATCGGCGAAACCCAGCGCCTGCAAAGGGAGATGCAGGCAGCAGAGCGCACAGCCGCTGCTGCGGGCCGTGGCGCCGCACACCGGCAGGTCAATGCCCTAAAAGGGGAACTATCGACGCTCGGCAAGGCGTGGAAGTCTTCGCTTGATGACGTGACCCGTTTGAGCAAGGAGCATGCGGCGGCACAGCAGTCTGCTGCCGCTGCCGGCGGCAATGTGTCCTCGCTGGAAAAAGAGCACCGCGCCCTGTCCGAGGCCGCTCGCCTTGCTGCCGCGCACGCGGAAGTCAAGCGTGCAGCCTGGCAAGACGGCAAGGCCAATGCCGCACTGACGCGCCAGCAAGTGCTGGCGCTGAAGAAAGAGGCCGATGGCGCCCGCGAGGCCTCGCAGCAGGCCAAGGCGCTGGCCGCCGCCAAGCGAACCGAGGTCGATGCGGCAAAGGCGGCAATCGACAGCGAGCAGAAATTCGCGTCTGCACTGGATAAGGCAAAGCGCGCCGAATCCGGCGCTAAAGATGCTCTGGTCGCCAAGCGGACGGCGCTGTCCGCCGCCCGATCTGAGCTGAGCAGTGCCGGAGCAACGCTGGGCGCCGCCACACAGCAGACTATCAAGCTGGGGGATGCCACCAACAGCGCGGCCAGAAGCCAGAGGCAAGGCGCGGCAGTTATCGGCGCCACCACGCAGCAGACCGTCAAGCTGGGTGATGCTACCCGGCAGGCCGCACAGGGTCAGCAGCAGCTGGCGAACGTGCCCTTGCGCGACAAGCTGGCCGCCAACATCGGAAAATTGCGCGAAATGGGCGTCGAGGTCGGCAACCTCGACAGGGCCATGAAGAAGCTGCAGCAGACCGAAAAGGGTATGCAGTGGCAGCAGGCCGGCGTCGGCAAGATGCAGTCCGGCGTCGAGCTGGGCAAGTCGGCAGGCCTCGCCATTGGCAGTGCAGCGGTGCCGACCAAGATCAGCGGGGATTTTCAGGCCGAGATCCGCGATATCGCCATCAAGGCCGGCGTGGCCAACAAGGCGGAAGAGAAGGATCTCACGCGCAGCATCATGCAAGCGGCAGCGGCCCAGAAGATGGACCGCGCCGAATTGGCCCAAGCCATCAATGGCCTAGTCACCCAGGGGATGGATTGGAAGGAGGCCACTGGCTACGGCAACCTGCTGGGCGAGTTGGTCAAAGGCCAGAAAATGGCACCGGAGGACGCGTCCAAGCTGATCTACTCGTTCGGCCAGAACGGGGTGAAGCCGGACCAGATGCGCAAGACCATGGGCGAAGTGGCCGTGGCGGGCGATCTGGGGGCGTTCGAATCCGACAAGATGGCCAAGTTCATGCCGGAACTGCTGGCCACCACTGGGGCGCTGGGCTTTCAGGGGCCGGAGGCAGTGCGCTACATCGCGGCCAGCCTGCAGGCCCAGGTGAAACTCACGGGCGACCCGGACAGCGCCGCCAACAACTTCAAGAACCTGCTGGCCAAGATCACCGCACCGGACACCGACAAGAAGTTTGCCGATGCCGGCGTCTCCCTGCAGGAGTCGATGAATGCCTACATGAAGGCCGGTTACAACCCGGTCGAGGCCTTCATCACGCTGACCGAGAAGCTGACTGCCGAGAAAGACCCCGGCCAGGCCAAGAAGCTGGAAGAACTCAAGGCCAAGATCAAGAACAGCGGTGGCAACAAGCAGCAGGAAAGCGAATCGCTGGATGCCTACCTGAAGATGGCCGGCCTGGCCGACATCTTGACCGACCAGCAAGCCCGCTCCGGCGCGCTGGCTCAGATCAAGTATGGCGGTCAGATCAAGGAGGACCTTACCAAGATCAAAGCCACCGATGGTGGCAAGAAATTGGCTGGCGACAAGTCGGCGCGGGACGACACGTCCAACAGCCGCTGGGACGCGGTCAGCGCCGATTTCAACGCCACGATGATCGCTGTCGGCGATGCCATCCGCCCGGTCACCAACATGGCGGCCGGGCTCGCCTCGTCGCTGCTGCAGCTGGGCACCGGCTTTGCGCAGAACCACCCGGAGGCGGCGCTGCTGGGCGTGGGGGCGGCTGCCGTTACGCTGGGTGTCGCCGCCAAGCGCATTGTCGGCGGTGCCGTTCAGTGGGGGGCCGGCAAGGTACTGACCACGCTGGGCGGGAAGGTCGGTGCGGCTGCTGGCGGCAAGGGTGTGGCGGGTGCTCTCGCGGATGCTGTGGGTGGTGGCGGTGCTGGCGCTGGCGTTCAGCGCGTATACGTCACCAACTGGCCCGGCGGGGGCATGCCGGATCTGGGCGGTCCGGAGGGAGGCAAGGGCAAGCCTGGCGCGAAACCTGCCGTCAAGGGCGGCCGCTTTGGCCGCATCGGCGCGGCGGTACGCGCTGGTGGTGCCCGTGTGGGTGGGGCCATTCGGGCCGTGCGCGCAGGAGGATTGGGCGGCGCGGCTCGCGGTGCTATGCGCGTTGTCGGCAAGGCCGGCGGGGCGGCGATCGCAGTAGGAACGGCGGCCTATCAGGTTTACGACACCTATAAGAATGCCAAGACGGCGGAAGCCAAGGGCAAGGGCTATGGCGGTGCGGCTGGCGGGCTGGCGGGCGGCTTGGCCGGCGCCAAGGTGGGTGCGCTGGTTGGCACCATGATCCTGCCGGGTATCGGTACCGTGGTCGGCGGCCTGGTTGGCAGTGCCGCCGGCGCGCTGATCGGCACCAAGGTTGGCGAAGCGGCTGGCGGGGTAGTGGGTCGAGCGGCATCGTCCAGCCCAGCGCCCGGGGCGGCAGTGCAAAAGGCCAGGCCGGTATCTGTTCCGCCGGCCAAGCCAGCCTCGGGCGCATCCGCGCCGGTAAGTGTCACACCGGGCGGGCCTGCCAAGCCTGCTGCTGCTCCGGTGGCGTCGTCGCCTGTCAAGCCGGCTGCCCCGCCGCCCCCTCCTCAGCAGCACTTCACCTTCAGCCCGACGGTACAGGTCAAGGTGATGGGTGATGCTAAAAACCCGGCTGAAATCGCCGCGCAAATCGCGCCGCATCTGAAGAGGCTGTTTGATCAGTGGTCCGCCCAACTGAAGAGCTCAGGCGGCGGGCGCATGTACGACCCAGTGGGATGATGGCTATGGATATTCAATCTCTCATGAGCTCGGCCGCCAATAGGGCGGCCAAGGCCGCCGGCGTGGCACGCCTGCCGCGTGCGGCCTCCGATGTCACGGCGGCCGTGGACTATGCCGATGCCGCTACATCGCTAGTCAAAAAAGCGACTGGCATGCTGTCATCCGGTACGCCGCTGGCTGGCGCGACAGCCGCCGCCGTCCGGCAGGCCTCCGGGATTATCACGCTGGCCAGTACCGATCTGGCCGGCGCGGGCAATGCGTTGTTGAGCGCAGCCGGCGGCCGGTTGGCCAGCGCCAACGGCATGCTGAAACAGGCCTTGGGGAAATCGCTCACGGCATTTTCCGGGCTGCCAAGCGGTGCACAGTCCGCCATTTCGGGTCTGCTCAAGGGCGGCGGGGTGTCGTCGCTCGTGCAGTCGGTGGGCAGCCTGCCCTTTGGGCAGAATCTGGCGACAGGGGGCGGGCGCGGTTACCTGCTGGAACTGGCGCCGGATGCCACGATGGGGGCGCCATTCCGATTTGAGCTGGGCAAGGCGGCGTATGACGCGTTCTCGCGCGAGACGCAGTTCAACATTGCCAGCCAAGATCGCCTGACGCGCCGTCCGGCTGAGCAGGCGGTAGGTAAGGGGAGCGACCGCATCACGCTGAAGGGCGCCATCTTCCTGGCGCGGCACGGTGCCGGTCACATCGATCGCTTGCGCGCGCTGGGCGAGGCGCTGCAGCCGCTCATCGTGACCACCGGCTACGGTGAGCACATGGGGCGCTGGTATCTGGCGCGGCTGAGCGAAGAGCAAGAGCACCTGTTCACCGACGGCGCGCCGCGCAAACAGTCATTCACATTGGAGCTGACCCGTTATGGCGACGATTATCAGAACCTCTGAAGGCGATCTGCTGGACCATCTGTGTCTCTCTCATTACGGCCACCTGGACGGCGTGGTGGAAGGCGTGCTGTCCGCCAACCCCGGTCTCGCCGCCCAGGTCGAGCCCTATCCGCTGGGGCTCTACATCGTGATGCCCGATCTGCCGTCCGCTTCAACCGAAACGGTTACCTTGTGGGAGTAATGCGTGAGACCGATATTCAGGGTGTTGCTGGATTCCCCGTCCGCACAGAAAAGAGAAGACGATCTGCAAGCGCAGTTCGATCAGGTAAAAAAGGCCTGGTCGGCTGAGCAAGATAAGCAGTTGGCGATCCTGGCCAAGGTGGACATTGAAATCGCTGCCAAGCAGGCGGCGGAAGCCGCTGGTGACCTGGTAGCGGCAGAGTCGCACCGGCAGGCCGGCTTGGCTCTGATGGCGCAGAGTAATGCGATGCAGAGCGCAGCCAAGGCCAAGTACGAGCCCCAGTACGATGACCTGAAAGCCCGGCAGGAAAAGGAAGCGGCCCGCGGCAAGACCGACATCACTGCGACGCTGGCTGATCGTCTGATTAGCCTGCGCATCACAGACAAGGCCGGCCTCGACAGCGATGAACTGGAAATCAGCATCGATGACCGCGACGGGGCGGTGAGCCTGCCGGCGCGCGGCGCCATGCTGGATGTCAGCCTGGGCTACGCTGAAACCGGGCTGACCCGCATCGGCCAATACCGGGTGGATGAGGTTGAATCGTCCGGGCCGCCGCAGATGATCGTGTTCCGAGGGCGGCCGGCCAATATGTCCGGACAGATCAAGCTGCCGCGCCGGCACTCCTGGGAGGGCGTGGCGCTGGAACAGGTCGTCAAGGACATTGCCGCCCGCAACAAGCTGAAGGCCGTCTGCAAGGTCAAGGCGACGGTGGCCCGGGCCGACCAGATGAACGAATCCGATCTGCACTTCCTCACGCGCCTGGCGGCCCAGTATGACGGCACGGCGACGGTGAAGGGCGGGCAAATCCTGGTGCTGCCTCGTGGTGGCCAGGCCAAGAGCGTGAGCGGCAAGACGCTGTCCACGCTGGTGCTCTATCGCAAGGACATCCGCTCTTGGTCGTTCAAGTCCAGCGACCGCAACGCCGCCGGCGGCGCCGTGGTTCGCCACCACGACAAGAAGACCGGCAAAACGCTATCCACGCTGGTTCCCAACCCGGATAACCCGGACGCGCCACCACGCGTGGTGCGGCATACCGCTGCCAATAAGGGGGCAGCCGGCGCCGCGGCCAAGGCAGCCAGCAGCAGAGCTGCGCGCTCTGAAATCACCCTGAGCATCACCCTGGCCGGGCGTGCGGACGTCGTCGCCGAGCGCAAGCTGCGCACCGTAGGTATCAAGGATGGCGTCGACCATCTGTGGACGGTCGACTCCGTCACGCATGATTTCAGCTCGGGCGGCTGGGAAACCTCCCTTGAGCTGATCCTTAATAAGAAAGCCGCTTCCAAGAAGAAGGGGCAAAAAGCAGGGCAGAAGAAACAGGCCAAACCGCTCAAGCGTTTGGCTCCGTAAGAGGTATCTATGGCCGATCCATTCGTTACACCCACTGGCGGTTATGTCGGCATCAAGTTCGGCCCCGTGCTGGCCGGCTTTGCTGGTGCCGTGGTGGCGCTGTCCTACGTCAAGCCGCTGAAACCGTGGCAGATGGCCGCCGCAGTGGGGACCGGCGCCGTGTGCGCGGCGTACCTGACTCCGCTGGCGTGCCACTTTCTGTTGCCGGGCCTGCCGGTCGAGGTACAGAACGGCATCGCCTTCCTGGTCGGGGTGACCAGCATGAATATCGTCCCCGGCCTACTCAAACTCTCCGAACGTTTCCGCGACAACCCGGACCAGTACCTGCCGGGAAAAGGGGGGCAGTAATGGTCGTCCTGATTCTGGTTTCCGTCATCGCCTCGCTGGTGGTGCTGTGGCAGGCGCTGGTAGCCATCAACGCCATGTGCCCGGGCACGCGGTTCGCCGTCCGCCTGGCTCATTGCGTGCTGGCCGCCGGCGCGTTTGGCAATGCAGTCGCTGCCTTTACTGGTCGGCCTCCGGGGCTGGCTGAGACAGTGCTTTCCGTCGGCGTGGCGCTGTACATGCTCACCAACCGGCGTAAGCGTGTTTGCCACGTGAGTGTGCCTCGACATCGCGCAGTGTGATTGCGATCAACTGCAAATTCCCGGCCCCGCCTAGTGCGGGGCTTTTTCATGAGGGGGCTTTATGAGACTGACCGAACATTTTTCCCTGGAAGAAATGACCACCAGCGCCATGGCAACGCGCCAAGGGCTGTCCAACGTACCTGGTGCTGACGAACTCGAGAACATTCGCTACACGGCCGGCCGCATGGAAGTGGTGCGCGATTTGTTGGGCGTGCCGATCTCCGTGCTGTCTTGCTTCCGTGCTGAGGCCGTCAACCAGGCTGTTGGTGGCTCGCCCACCAGTGCCCACCGCTACGGGCTGGCCTGCGACTTTCGGGCGCCGGCCTTCGGCGATGTTCGTGCCATCTGCCGCAAGCTGAACGTGGCCCGGCAGCAGGGGCTGATCGACTTCGACCAGCTGATCTGTGAATTTCCGGATACAGGCGGCTGGGTGCACATCGGATTCCGGCGCAGCGCCGCTGCCAACCGGCACCAGGTGCTCACCGCCCGCAAGGAAAACGGCCGCACTGCTTACGTCAGTGGGGTGGTGTGATGGTGGGGGTTCAAACGTGGGCTCTTCGCCTGGTTGTTGCCGGCGCTGTTCTTGGCGGCGCCTGGTGGCATGGCTGGCATACCCGGGGCGATGTCGTGGAGCGTGCCGCCTCTGATAAGGCCCTGGCCGACAGCCGGGCCGCCCTTAAGGACTTCGCCAGCGAGGCCGACCGGCTCAACGGCATCTCGGCCGCCGTGCAGGCGGCCGTCGACCAGCTCGCCTCGCAATCGTCCACCCACATTGTGGAGTACCGCACCCATGAAAAGCTTGTCCCCCTGCCTGCTGATTGCCGTCTTGACCCTGAGCGGCTGCGCCAACTCCAATCCGCCGTCGACGACGTCAATGCGGCCATCTTTGCCGGCCAATCTGTCGAAGCCGGCGGAACCGGTCGATCGGCCAATGACTGATAGCTGGGATGATCTGGGTGTGCTGTATCTGGGGTTGCTGAAGCAATACGGGCAGTGTGTGACGGAGCGGGCGGGGGTGCAGGCGGCGGGTCGGTAAAGAAGGGCTCGGCTCGCCGGGCCCTGACCGGCAGAATCATCATATAATCCGTGTCAATGATCGGCTGTTAACTTGTTGATTTTTTTATGATGATCTGTGCATTTTTGGGCCGATTTTGGGCCTGTTAAACGCCCCGTTTTTATGCGTAACTATATGAAAAATAAAGAGAAATCATCAATTCTAATGGTATGCCACGGCAACATCTGCCGCTCGCCGACCGCCGAAGGCGTGATGTGTGCCAAGGTCGAGCGCGCCGGACTGGCATCGGTCATCCTCATCGATTCGGCCGGCACCCATGATTATCACGTCGGCGAGGCGCCGGACCCGCGCAGCCAGCAGGCGGCCCGGCGGCGCGGTTATGACCTGTCGGCGCAGCGTGCACGGCAGGTGAGCCAGGCGGATTTTGAGCGTTTCGACCTGGTGCTGGCAGCCGACCTGCGCAATCTCGCCGTACTATGCCGGCTCTGTCCGCCCGAGTTGCAGCATAAGCTGGCGCTGATGCTGGACCCGCTGGGAAGCGGACGGGAAGTGCCGGACCCGTACTATGGCGGCGAGCGTGGCTTCGACCATGTGCTCGACCTGCTCGAGGCCGCCTGCGACGGCTGGCTCGAGCGGCTGCAGCAGGATGAAATGCGGCGCTGAAGCGGTCCGTTGCGAAGTCATATCCGGCATAATGCTGCTATCATCAGTTGTAATAAAGTGTCGGAGCGTGGTGCCCCGGCGTGTTGCTTCGGCCAACCCCACCCACTTGATGCGTGCTCCGAGCGTAAAGGAAATCCATGGGGACCCCGCCGAAAGTAGGCAATGGCCA
>JACPUY010000329.1 GCA_016192025.1 Pseudogulbenkiania sp.
CACCTCGGCGGGGGCGCCTTCCGCCACCACCCGGCCGCCGTGCTCGCCGGCCCCTGGTCCCATGTCGACGACGTAATCGGCGGCGCGGATGGCGTCTTCGTCGTGTTCGACCACGATGACGCTGTTGCCCAGGTCGCGCAGCCGCACCAGTGTCGCCAGCAGGCGGTCGTTGTCGCGCTGATGCAGGCCGATCGAGGGCTCGTCCAGCACGTACATCACGCCGGTCAGGCCGGAGCCGATCTGGCTGGCCAGACGGATGCGCTGCGCCTCGCCACCGGACAACGTGTCGGCCGAGCGCGCCAGGCACAGGTAGTCCAGCCCGACGTTATTAAGGAAGGACACGCGGTCGCGGATTTCCTTGATGATCTTCTCCGCCACCGCCTGCTTCTGGCCGCTGAATGCCACCTGCTCGAAGAAGCGCGCGGCGTCCTTCAGCGCCATCTGGTTGATGGCGTACAGGGTCTGCCCCGCCACGTACACGTAGCGCGCCTCACGACGCAGGCGCGAACCTTCGCAGTGCGGACAAGGCTGGTTGTTCTGGTACTTGGCCAGTTCCTCGCGCACCGTCAGCGAATCGGTTTCGCGGTAGCGCCGCTCGAGATTGGGAATGATGCCCTCGAACGGATGGCTGCGGGTGAACTTGGCGCCGCGCTCGGAGAGGTAGGTGAATTCGATGTTGTCGCGTCCGGAACCGTGCAGCATGACGTGGCGCACCCGCTCCGGCAGGATTTCGAACGGCAGATCCAGATCGAAGCCGAAGTGTTCCGCCAGCGCCTGCAGCATCTGATAGTAGAACTGGTTGCGTTTGTCCCAGCCCTTGATCGCGCCAGCGGCCAAGGAGAGCTCGGGGTGGGCCACCACCCGCTTCGGGTCGAAGAAGGTGATCTCGCCCAGACCGTCGCACTTGGGGCAGGCGCCCATCGGGTTGTTGAACGAGAACAGCCGCGGCTCCAGCTCGGGCAGGCTGTACGAGCACACCGGGCAGGCGAACTTGGCGGAGAACCAGTGCTCCTTGCCGGAATCCATCTCGACCGCGATGGCACGGCCCTCGGCGTGCCGCAGCGCGGTTTCGAAGCTCTCGGCCAGCCTTTGCTGCAGATCGGCGCGTACCTTGAGGCGGTCGATCACCACCTCGATGGTGTGCTTCTTGTTCTTGTCGAGCTTGGGCACGGCGTCGAGCTCGGCCACCTCACCGTCGACGCGCACCCGCACGAAGCCCTGCGCGCGCAGTTCCTCGAACAGGTCGGCGTTTTCCCCCTTGCGCCCCATCACCACTGGAGCCAGGATCATCACCCGTGTTTCCTCCGGCAGCGCCAGCACGTGGTCGACCATCTGCGACACGGTCTGCGACGCCAGCGGCACGCCGTGCTCCGGACAGTGCGGCTCACCGACGCGGGCGAACAGCAGGCGCAGGTAGTCGTGGATTTCGGTCACGGTGCCGACCGTCGAGCGCGGGTTGTGGCTGGTGGCCTTCTGTTCGATGGAAATGGCCGGCGACAGACCCTCGATCAGATCGACGTCCGGCTTCTCCATCAGTTGCAGGAACTGGCGCGCGTAGGCCGACAGCGACTCCACGTAGCGCCGCTGCCCTTCCGCGTACAGCGTATCGAACGCCAGCGAGGACTTGCCGGAGCCGGACAGGCCGGTGATCACCACCAGCTGATGGCGTGGCAAGTCGAGATTGATGTTCTTCAGGTTGTGGGTACGTGCGCCACGGATGCGGATGGAGTCCATGCCTCACTCACGATCAGTCGGGGAACCTGTTAATATACCCGACTTGGCGCGCAGCACTCCACCCGCATCGCGGCCCGGACATGTCCGGCGCTGAGTCCGTCCGCGTTTTTACCCCTAGCAAACATACTAACAACACTGATGAATCCGCTTGAACTTCGTGCCAGCCTTGGTCTGGCAGGCGTGTACGCCTTGCGCATGCTGGGCATGTTCCTGATCCTGCCGGTGTTTGCCCTTTACGCCAAAACGCTGCCCGGCACCCATAGCGCCACCTGGATCGGCATCGCACTGGGCAGCTACGGCCTGACCCAGGCGCTGCTGCAGCTGCCGCTGGGCATGCTGTCCGACCGCATCGGCCGCAAGAAGGTGATTTACGGCGGGCTACTGATTTTCGCGCTGGGCAGTTTCATCGCCGCCGAGGCCCACGACATCGTCTGGCTGACCTTCGGCCGTATCGTCCAGGGCTCCGGCGCCATTTCCGCCGCCGTCACCGCGCTCTTGGCCGATCTGACGCGCGAAGAGAACCGCACCAAGGCGATGGCGATGATCGGCATGAGCATCGGCACCACCTTTGCCGTCAGCCTGGTACTCGGCCCGCTGCTTGCCCACTACATCGGCGTCAACGGCATCTTCGCCCTGACCGGCGTGCTGACCCTGCTGGCGCTGGTTGGCGTCAAGTACCTGATCCCCGACCCGGTGGTCTCACGCTTCCACTCCGACGCCGAAGCCAACACCAGCCGGCTCGGCAGCGTGCTGAAAAACCACGACCTGTTGCGTCTCAACTACGGCATCTTCTCGCTGCACGCTGCACAGATGGCGATGTTCGTGGTCATCCCGTTCGCGCTGACCACCAGCGGCGGGCTCGACAAGGCGCATCACTGGCAGGTGTACCTGCCGGTGGTCGTCGCCGGCTTCTTCCTGATGGTGCCGGCAATCATCTACGGCGAAAAACGCCACAAGCTGAAAGCCGTCTTCGTCGGCGCCATCGCGCTGATGACGCTGGCCCAGCTCGGTATGGCGCTGGCACTGGACAGCTTCTGGCAGATCGTCACCTGGCTGACCGGCTATTTCATCGCCTTCAACATCCTCGAAGCCAGCCTGCCGTCGCTGATTTCCAAGATTGCCCCGGCCGACGCCAAAGGTACCGCCATCGGCGTGTATAATACTGCCCAGTCTTTCGGCCTCTTTCTCGGTGCGGCGGCCGGTGGCGTGCTGTATACCCACTTCGGCTCGAGCGGCGTATTCGGCTTCACCAGCTTCCTGATGCTGTCCTGGCTGGTACTGGCCGTCACCATGCGCCCGCCGCAAGCGGTAAAATCGGTCATGTTCCACATCGGTGAAAACTGGCAGGGCAACGCTACCCTGCTTTCGCAGCGCCTGGCCGCCCAGCGCGGCGTCAAGGAAGCCGCCGTGGTCGTCGAGGAGCGCGTCGCCTACCTCAAGGTATCGCAACAGGACTGGGATGAGACCGCTGTCCAACAATTGATTCTGGAAACCAACTGATGGCTGACGTCAACACCGCGCCACGGGGTAATGCCATCACCCGCTCGCTCGCAACAACCGCTATCTATTGAATCAAATCGGAGATATACATGAACAGCATCACCTTTGACGGTCGCCTGGCGGCAGACGCCGAACTGCGCTACACCCCCAGCGGAGAGCCGGTGCTGAGCTTCCGGGTAGCCAGCGATATCGGCTTTGGCGAACGCAAGACCACCAACTGGTTCAGCTGCCAGGTTTGGGGCAAACGCGGCGAATCGCTGAAATCCTTTTTGTCCAAAGGCCAGCAGGTCACCGTATACGGCCAGCTCACCTTGCGTGAATGGCAGGACAAGGAAGGCGGCAAACACCTGTCGCCGGACGTGCGTGTCAATGAAATCAGCCTGCAAGGTGGCAAGCGCGAAGGCGGCAGCGCCATGGATGACGGCGGCTACAGCGCCCCGGCTCCGCGCCAGAGCGCTCCGTCCGCCCCGCCGGCCGCACCGCGCCGCATGGAGCCGAAGCCGGCCAGCAAGGGCGACGACTTCATGGATGACGATATCCCGTTCTGATTCCGGCCTTGGTACAGTTTGTTGAATTTTCTTCCGAGAGCCCACCCAGCGTGGGCTTTTCTTATTTCCGCGCCATCCCTTACGCGGACCCCAGGGCGATTCGCCCCACCCCCACCCAGCGCCAAAGCAGTACCGCGGCGAGCAGGGCGCAACTGCCGGAGAATGCGAACGCGATCAAGGGAGAGGCGGCCTGATATAACCAGCCGAATACCAGGGAGGCCGGCAGCAGGAACGCACCCGCCGTCAGATTGAACCAGCCGAACGCCGTACCGCGCCGCGCCACCGGTGCAAGGTCGGCCACCAGCGCCTTTTCCACCCCTTCCGTTGCCGCCATGAACAGGCCATAGAACGCAAACAGGGCGAACAGCAGCGCACCATCGTGCGCGATCAGGCCCAGGCCGACATAGAACAGGCCATAGGCGATATACCCGCCCACCAGCAGATGGACACGGCCGACGCGATCCGACAAGGCCGACAGGGGGGTCGCAAAGAGCATCGCCACGGCCGATACCGCCGCCCACAGCAAGGGAATCTGCGCCTCGGGAACGCCCAGTTCCTTGGCACGCAAGAGCAAGAACATATTGGACGAGTTACCCATCGTGAAGAGCGCCACCACGGCGAGGTAGCGCTTGAACGCGGGCGGCATGCCCGCCAGACGCCAGTCGAACTCGTGATGCGGGTGTGCCCCGGCGGCCTGCGGCTCACGAATCCAGAAGGCCAAGGCCAGGCACACGGCGGCGGGAATGGCCGACCACAGGAAAATACCTTTGAGCGGCATCTGAGTGGCGAGCAGCAGCGACGCCATCAGCGGGCCAAGCACGGCCCCGGCGTTGTCCATCGCCCGGTGCAGGCCAAAGGCCAGCCCTCGCCACTCCGGCCCGACGCTGGCCGCCAAGAGCGCATCGCGCGGCGATGAGCGCAACCCCTTGCCCACACGATCGCTGAAGCGGATCACCAGCAACCACGGCCAGCTGCCGACGAAGGCAATCAGCGGGCGGCCCAATCCGGCAAGGCCATAGCCGAACACGATCCAAGGCTTGGCGCGGCGGGTACGATCCACGATCACGCCCGAGAACAGCTTGAGCAGGCTGGCCGTAGCTTCGGCAATGCCTTCGATGATGCCCAGGGCACGCGGCCCGGCCATCAACACCGAAGACAGGTAGAGCGGAATCAGCGGATAAAGCATTTCGCTCGCGCTATCGTTGACCAGACTGATCAGTCCGATCAGCCAAACGGTGCGCGGCAGCGCGAAAAGGGGTTTGAGCATGTCAGGTTTCCGCCGTTCAGCAGGTCATTGCCCGCCTCGACGTGCTGGCCGAAGCGCAGGTCGAGCCAGCCGACCACAAAGCCCGCCACGGGCAGCAGCAAGATCAGCCAGCCCTGTGACCACTTGGAGTCGGTTCACGCCCCTGGCAGAAAGGCAGAACCAGGCCAGCCTTGCCCTTTCCGGCACCGCATGGAACCGACCCAAAGGGTGCGCTATCCTCCATCGGTACTTCCCTGATGCGGAGGGAAATCGCTCATCCCGAGAAAACAACATGGCAATGAACACTGTATATGCCACGACCGAACCGGCACGCGCCGAAATCGACGCACTGGAGGGCCCCGTCGTCATCGAGTTCGGTACCGCTTGGTGCGGACACTGCCAGGCCGCTCAAGCGCTGCTCGCCACGGCCTTCGCTGGTTATCAGCGGGTACGCCATATCAAGATCGAGGATGGCAGGGGCCGCCGCCTGGGGCGCTCGTTCGGCGTGAAGCTGTGGCCGACATTGGTCTTTCTCAGCCATGGCAAGGAAGTGGCGCGCCTGGTTCGGCCCACCGATGCAGACATGATCAACCGGGCGCTGGCGCAGATCGATGCGGTGCCATGACGGCCAAGGGCGAGGCATGCCGGCCACAGGTCGGCTCCTGCCGCATCCCCTCCGGGAGGCGGAACAGCAGGTCAGCTCAGGACGGTCGCTTTTTGTCACAACGGCGAGGCCTTGCGGCCCCGCCGTTTGTTTGGGCAACAAGCCTGAAGCCGGCCACCTTGCTGCGGCCATTTTGACCTCAGGGAAAGGCCGGAATCGTCGGTTCGACGCCTTCCAGATGGGCTTCCGGATGGATTTTCCGCAGCAGAGCCTCGATATCTTCGACCTCTGTCGCCGGCACATCCACCATCAGCAGGATCTGGCCGCGGTCGATGGCCTCGCGGAACGGTTTGAGCCGGCTGTTCGGCACCGAACAGCCGATCATGCTCGCCGCCCAAGGACCGAACAGCGCACCGATCAGGAAGGTCACCAGCACCACGCCGCCCCACGGCAAGCCGCTGTCGGCCAGGATGAACAAGGCGGCCACCAGTCCCGAGATCAGCCCGGTGGCACCGCCGATGATCAAGCCCATCTCGGCGCTGTGGACGATATCCGACTCCTGGAACAGGTTCGCCCGGTGGAGGCTGGACAGATCGACGCCTTCCTTGGCGAGAAAATGGATGTGTTTTTCCTCGATCCGGGCCAGCAGCAAATCATTCATCAAGCGCTGGGCATTGGCCAAGTCGGGAATAAGGTAATAAATCCGTTTGCGCATGGCGCCACCTCCCGGATTACGATTGAAAATCAATACCTTGAGATTTTTTATAGACCCAAACCGGTCCAGCCACAATCCCGGCAGGGGTACGATGCCCGCGCCCCATCGAGACCGAGATCGGAAAGCTCCCGGAGCCAGCCCCGGCACGAACCCGGCATACCGTGTGCCAAGCCCCTATCGCGACCGTGCCCTTTGCCCACAATGTGCTAAGTTGAAACCATTGGAATAGCAGGCCGACCGGCATTTACCCTCTGTGCAGCAATAATCCGGCAGCCAGGGTGCGGCGGATCGCTGATCGACTACCGCGCCGGCATGGTTGCCTGTCGCGATGAAGCCGGCCGGCCACTCACCCTCCATACCTGGAGCCTACGGCCCGGTGAATGTTGTCGCCCATACCGGACCGGATGGTTTCCGCGAGGAGAACCACGCAGGACCGATACCCTATGGCACTCGCAATCGCATTGATGGCGCTGGTCGCCGCCGCCGTCCTGTTTCATTTCCTGAGCCCATGGTGGCTCACGCCGCTGGCGTCCAACTGGGGACAGATCGACAACACGCTGATGATCACCCTGGCGATTACCGGCGGGGTCTTCATCGCCATCAACCTGTTCATCGCCTATTGCCTGGTCCGCTTCCGCCAGCGGGACGGGCACCGGGCCGCGCACGATCCCGAAAACAAGAAACTGGAGTGGTGGCTGACCGGTCTGAC
>JACPUY010000025.1 GCA_016192025.1 Pseudogulbenkiania sp.
ATCGTCAGTGTTGACCGTGATGGTGCCGGAGGAATTTACACCTTTCAGGACATCGCAGTTCTGCAAGGGGTGACATCGGTGACGGTCGACCAGTTGAAGCTGGATGGTAATGTGAAACCTATCTAGCAAGTGCTCGGTTCGCTAGTCTTGCGCACCGCTCAGCCTCCCCAAAAGAGACTGAGCGGTACAACCTCGGAGAGGTATCAGAGGTATGGCTCTGCATAGCTCCTTACAGCCAGGACTGCTACAACACAAGCAAGGCTGTGTATTGTGCCGGGAGGCATGATGCCTAGCCGCTTGTGGTGGCTGGCCGCTCTGGCCGGCGTGGCGATGGAGGTGGAAGCAATGGGACTGCAGTTGCAATCGTCGGCGTTTGCGCCGGGAGCGAGCGTGCCGGCGCGTTATACCTGTGACGGGCCGGATGTGTCGCCGCCGCTGGCGTGGCAGGGTGAGCCGGCCGGTACGCGGTCGTTCGCGCTGATTGTGGACGATCCGGACGCGCCGGACCCGGCGGCGCCGAAGATGACCTGGGTGCATTGGGTACTGTACAACCTGCCGGCGGACAGCCACGGCTTGGCCGAAGGGGCGTCGCAGCACCTGCCGCCGCACACCGGTGAGGGGCTGAACGATTGGCAGCGTACCGGTTGGGGCGGACCATGCCCACCGATCGGCCGGCACCGTTATTTCTTCAAGCTGTACGCGCTGGATGCCCTGCTGCCTGATCTCGGCCATCCGAGCAAGCACCGGTTGGAGCAGGCGATGCACGGCCACGTGCTGGGTGAGGCGCAGCTGATCGGGGTGTACCGCCGGCCGTGAGGGGCTTACGGCTCACGTGTTTACCGCGGCCCCGCCAACCGTGTACATGGCGGGTTACGGCCGGCGCCTAACCCGCCCTACCAAACTGATCTCGTCCCCATTGTGTTTCCCCCCGCTCCGCCTCCATACTGCGGTCATTTCCGCCGACCATTCCGGCGGGTAGTGACCGCTGAGGATGGCATGCCGAATAGCTTGACCCGAACCGACCCCATCGATCTTGCCAGTTATCTGCTGGCCGGTGCCGCACTGGTCGTGGTGCTGCAATTTCACCTGCTGGCGGCGCTGATCGCCGGGCTGCTAGTGCATGAACTGGTGGCGCTGGCCGCCTCGCAGACCCATCTCAACCGCGTGGCCGGGCGCCGTGCCCGTGCCGTGGCCGTGTTGCTGCTATCGATCGTGATCATCCTGCTGCTGGTCGGGCTCTCTGCCGGGGTGATGTCGATCTTCCACGGCGAGACCGGGGCGGTGCCGGCCATCCTGCAGAAAGCCGGCGAAATCGCGGTGCTGCTACGCCAGCACCTGCCGGACTGGCTGGCCGAGCATCTGCCGAACAGCAGCGAGGAGCTGAAGGGCATGGTGAGCCGCTGGCTGACCCAGCATCTCGAGGAACTGCGCCTGGTCGGCGGGGCTGCCGGCCGTGGGGCGGTGCTGGTGCTGCTGGGCATGGTCATCGGGGCGATGGTGGCATTGTCCGAGTCGCTTCATCGCGACGGCAGCGGGCCTCTGGCCCTGGCTCTGGTGCACCGGGCCGCCTGCCTGGCCGGCTCGTTCCGCAAGGTGGTGTTCGCCCAAGTGCGCATCGCCGCCCTCAACGCCTTCTTGACCTGGCTGTTTCTGGGCGTGGCGCTGCCCTTGGCCGGCACGCCATTGCCGCTGACCAAGACCCTGGTCGCCATCACCTTCCTCGTCGGGCTGCTGCCGGTGATCGGCAACCTGATCTCCAACACCCTGATCGTGGTGGTGGCCGTGTCGCAGTCGCTTGGCCTTGCGGTGGCGGCACTGGTCTTCCTGGTGGCGATCCACAAGCTGGAGTACTTCCTCAATGCCAAGATCGTCGGTTCCCGCATTCAGGCGCGCGCCTGGGAACTCCTGCTGGCGATGATCGTGCTGGAGGCGGTGTTCGGCCTGCCCGGCGTGATTGCGGCACCGATCTACTACGCCTACCTCAAGGCCGAGTTGAAAGCCGCAGCGCTGGTCTGAGAAGCGGTGGCGCTCGGCGGCTTACCACAGCACCTTCACCGCCTTGTCCCCCAGCCAGTCCTGCAGCGCCAAGAGCAGGCCGTCGTCGAGACGCACCCCCCATTCCGGCGGCAGCAGCAGATCGCCCTTGGCCTGGCCGTTGCTGTAGCTGAGGCGCACCGGGCAGCCGGCATCCTCGCTGCGGAACGGTGTCAACGTGGTGCGCAGCCGTGCCACGTCGGCATTGCCGTTGATCTGCAGCGCCAGGCTGCGGGCGTAACGGCTGCGCGCCTCGCCCAGTTCGTAGATCTTGTCGGCGATGATCCTGAGGCCGCCGGAGAAGCTGTCCTCGCTGACCTTGCCCTCGATCACCAGCACGGTGTCTTCGCGGAGCCGGGCGCGGTTGGCATCGACGTTTTCCGAGAACACGCTGACCTCGCGCTTGGCGCTGCCGTCGTCGAGCTGGATGAAGGCCATCTTGCCGCGATTGCCGACCTTGGTGCGCAGGCCGGTGACGAAGCCGGCGATCAGCTGCGGTTCCTTGCGCGGGGTGAGGCGGGCGAGCGGGGTCTTGATGAAGCCGCGCACTTCCTTCTCGTAGGCCGAGAACGGGTGGCCGGAGAGGTAGTAGCCGATGGCGATCTTTTCTTCCGCCAACTGCACCGCCGGCGACCACGGTTTGACCTCGACCATTTCCACGGTCGGCGCGCTGTCGGCGTCGAACATGTCGAACAACCCGCCCTGGTTGGCGTTGGCGGCTTCCTGCTCGGCCGCTTCCAGCGCCAGGCCGACGTTGGCGAACAGTTTGGCGCGGTTCGGATTGATGGAATCGAAGGCCCCGCCGCGGATCAGCGATTCGATGGTGCGCTTGTTGACGGTCCTCTTGTCGGTGCGGCGGCAGAAGTCGAACAGGTCGGTAAAGGGCCCGCCTTCCTGGCGTACCTGCACGATATGATCCACCGCCGCCTCGCCGGTGCCCTTGACGGCCCCCAGCGCGTAGCGGATGCGCTGGCGGTCGACCGGCACGAAGCGGTAGAAGCTCTTGTTGACGTCCGGCGGCAGGAACTGCAGCTGGTTGGCCAGCGAGTCGTCGTAGAACACTTTCAGCTGGTCGGTGTTGTCCAGTTCCGACGACATGGTGGCGGCCATGAACGCCGCGCAATGGTGCGCCTTGAGCCAGGCGGTCTGGTAGCTGACCACGGCGTAGGCGGCGGTGTGCGACTTGTTGAAGCCGTACTCGGCAAACTTGGCCATCAGGTCGAACAGTTGTTCCGCCAGCTTGGGGTCGTAGCCCTTGGCCGCCGCCCCCTGTGCAATCTTGCCGCGGTGCTCGGCCATTTCTTCGGGCTTCTTCTTGCCCATGGCGCGGCGCAGCATGTCGGCGCCGCCCAGCGTGTAGCCGCCGATGATCTGCGAGATCTGCATCACCTGTTCCTGATACACGATCACGCCGTAGGTCGGGTCGAGGCAGGCCTTCAGGTCGGGGTGGAAGTAATCCACCTCCTGCTTGCCGGCCTTGCGCAGGATGAAGTCGTCGACCATGCCGGAACCGAGCGGACCCGGCCGGTACAGCGCCAGCACGGCGATGATGTCTTCGAAACGGTCGGGCTTGAGCTTTTCCAGCAGCCGCTTCATGCCGTCCGATTCCAGCTGGAACACCGCCGTGGTGTTGGCTTTCTGCAGCACCTTGTAGGCTGCAGGGTCGGTGAATTCGAGCAGGTTGAGGTCGGTGTCGAAGCTCGGGTCGAGCGCCTTGATGTACTTGACCGCGAGATCGATGATGGTGAGGTTGCGCAGGCCCAGGAAGTCGAACTTCACCAGGCCGATCTGCTCGACGTCGTCCTTGTCGTACATCGACACCGGCACCGCGTCGTCACCGGACGCCTGGTACACCGGGCAGAAGTCGGTGATCTTGCCCGGCGCGATCAAGACGCCGCCGGCGTGCATGCCGACGTTGCGGGTCAGGCCTTCCAGCTTCTTGGCCAGCACCCACAGCTCGCGCAGCTCTTCCTCGTTCTCCAGCCGCTCCTTCAGCACCGGCTCCATCTCGACCGCGTCGTCGAGCGAGTACTGCTTGCCCGGCGCAGCCGGGATCAGCTTGGAGACGCCGTCGCAGAACATGTACGGCAGGTCGAGCACGCGGCCGACGTCACGCACCACGGCCTTGGCCGCCATGGTGCCGAAGGTAACGATCTGGCTGACCGCCTCGGTGCCGTACTTCTGGCGCACGTACTCGATCACGCGATACCGATTATCCTGGCAGAAGTCGACGTCGAAGTCGGGCATCGATACCCGCTCCGGGTTGAGGAAGCGTTCGAACAGCAAGGCGTAGGCCAGCGGGTCGATGTCGGTGATGCCGAGCGAGAAGGCGACCAGCGAACCGGCGCCGGAGCCGCGCCCCGGGCCGACCGGGCAGCCGTTGCTCTTGGCCCAGACGATAAAGTCCGCCACGATCAGGAAGTAGCCGGGGAAGCCCATCTGGACGATGGTGTCGCACTCTATCTTCAGCCGGGCATCATACTCGGGGCGGCGTTCGGCGCGCACCGCCGGGTCGGGGAACAGCTTTTCCAGCCGCTTTTCCAGACCTTCTTGCGTCAGCTGGACCAGAAAGTCGTCCAGCGTCATGCCTTCGGGCGTGGGGAAGTCCGGCAGGTAGTTCTTGCCGAGCTGCACGGAGATGTTGCAGCGGCGGGCGATTTCCACCGCGTTCTCCAGCGCTTCCGGGATGTCCTTGAAGCGCTCGACCATGTCGTCGGCCGACAGGAAATACTGGCATTCGGCGAAGTTCTTCGGCCGGCGCTTGTCGCCCAAGGTGTAGCCCTCGGCGATGCACACCCGTGCCTCGTGCGCCTTGAAGTCGTCCGCGTCCATGAACTGGATTGGATGCGTCGCCACCACCGGCAGTTCGGTTTCACCGGCCAGCCACAGCGTCTGCTGCACCACGCTCTCGATCTGCGGGTTGTCCAGCCGCTGCACTTCCAGGTAGAAGTTGTCCGGAAACAGCCCGGCCCAGTAGCGTGCGCGGCGTTCGGCCACGTCGCGCTGGCCGTTGGCCAAGGCCATGCCGACGTCGCCCAGGTGCGCGCCGGACAGGCAGATCAGCTGGCTGTTGTCGCCGTTTTCCAGCCACTCGCGCTTGAGTTCGGCGCGGCCGCGGTACTGGTTGTGCAGCACCGCCTCGGTCAGCAAGTCGCACAGCCGCAGGTAACCGGCGCGGTTCTTGGCGGTGAGGAGCAGGCGGGCGGGCTTGTCGCGGTCGTCGTCGTTGCTGATCAGCACGTCGACCGAGACGATGGGCTTGATGCCGTTGTTGCGGCAGGCCTTGTAGAACTTGACCATGCCGAACAGGTTCATCAGGTCGGACATGCCGAGCGCTGGCATGCCGTCCTTCTTGGCGCGCTTGACGGCGTCGTCGAGACGCACGATGCCGTCATGGATGGAAAATTCGGAGTGGAGTCGCAGGTGGACGAAGCGGGGCGGATTCATCCCGACATTTTAGCCGTTGCCGGGACGCGGCACCATGCCGGCAAGGCGGCAGCTTGGCTGAAAGCGTCGGCCAAGCCCGAGGTGTTTAGTGATCCTTGGGCTTCATCGCGGCCAGGCCCGCCTTCTGCATCTCCAGAGCCTTGATCTGCATCGCCAGCATGCCCAGATTCATCGTCAGCCAGCCTTCCACCACGCGCAGCTCGGCCATCTTGCGGTCGATTTCTTCCTCGGTCAGCGGCGGCATGAAGGGCTGAGCGGAAGAGGGGGCGGCGTTCTGCCAGAACTGGCGGAAAAGGGCAAAGGGATCGGCAGGATTGAAATCGGCGCTCATGGGGGCTCCCGGAAGACGAAAAAAACGGGCGACATGAAGTCACCCGTTCAGTATAAGCCAGTTGAACCGGATTAGTTCTTGCTGGCGGCCTGGGCATCCACGGCGGCCAGGGCCACCATGTTGACGATGCGGCGTACCGAAGCGATCTGGGTCAGGATATGAACCGGCTTCGACATGCCCATCAGGATCGGGCCGATGGTCACGCCATCCGACGCCGAGACGCGCAGCAGGTTGTAGGAGATGTTGGCGGCTTCCACCGACGGCATCACCAGCAGGTTGGCCGAACCCTTGAGCGTGCTGTCCGGCATGGCCTGGTGGCGAATGGCCTCGACCAGCGCTGCGTCACCCTGCATCTCGCCGTCCACTTCCAGGTCCGGATGAGCGGCCTGGATCAGCGACAGCGCCTCGCGCATCTTGCCGGCGGACTCGATGCCGCTGGTGCCGAAGCTGGAGTTGGACAGCAGCGCTACCTTCGGTGCGATGCCGAAACGCTTGACCGATTCGGCCGCCATGGCGGTGATCTCGGCCAGCTGCTCGGCGCTCGGGTTCGGGTTGACGTAGGTGTCGGTGATGAAGATGTTGCCGGTCGGCAGCATCAGCGCATTCATTGCGCCGGCCACTTTCTTGTCGTTGGCGTAGCCCAGCACGTTCTCGACGATCTCGAAGTGCTGGCGGTAGGCGCCGTAGGTACCGCAGATCAGCGCGTCGGCCTCGCCGCGGCGAACCATCAGCGCGCCGATCAGCGTGGTGTTGCCGATCACGCGGCGACGCGCCTGCTCTTGCGATACGCCCTTGCGCTTCATCAACTGGTAGTACTCTTTCCAGTACTCGTTGAAGCGCGGGTCGGATTCGTTGTTGACCAGCTCGAAGTCCTTGCCCGGCACCATCTTCAGGCCCAGCTTCTCGATACGCTTCTCGATCACGCTCGGACGGCCGATCAGGATCGGGAAGGCCAGACCTTGCGACACGATTTCCTGGGTGGCGTGCAGTACGCGCTCGTCTTCACCCTCGGTCAGCACGACGCGCTTCTGCTCGATCTTGGCCTGGGTGAACACCGGCTTCATGAACAGGTTGGTCTTGTAGACGAACTGGGCCAGCTGCTCGACGTAGGCATCGAAGTCCTTGATCGGGCGGGTAGCCACGCCGGACTCCATCGCTGCCTTGGCCACGGCCGGAGCGATCTTGACGATCAGACGCGGGTCGAACGGTTTCGGAATCACGTATTCCTGGCCGAACGACAGTTCTTCGCCACCGTAGGCGGAAGCCACCACGTCGCTCTGTTCGGCCATCGCCAGGTCGGCAATGGCGCGCACGCAGGCCAGCTTCATCTCTTCGTTGATGGTGGTGGCACCCACGTCCAGTGCGCCACGGAAGATGAACGGGAAGCACAGGACGTTGTTGACCTGGTTCGGGTAGTCGGAACGGCCGGTGCCGATGATGGCGTCCGGGCGGACTTCCTTCACCAGCGGCGGCAGGATTTCCGGTTCCGGGTTGGCCATCGCCAGGATCACCGGATCACGCGCCATGGACTTGACCATGTCCTGGGTAACCAGCTTGGGACCGGACAGACCCATGAAGATGTCGGCGCCGACCATGGCGTCGGCCAGTTTGCGCTGACCGTTGTCCTTGATGGCGAAACGCTTCTTGGACTCGTCCATCTTGTCGTCGCGGCCTTCGTAGATCACACCCTTCGAATCGCACACGGTGATGTTTTCGCGCTTCACACCCAGCGCGACCTGCAATTCCAGGCAGGCGATGGCGGCCGCACCGGCACCGGAGGCCACTACGCGCACCTTGTCGATGTCCTTGTTGACCAGGCGCAGCGAGTTCAGGACGGCAGCGGCGGCGACGATGGCGGTACCGTGCTGGTCGTCGTGGAACACCGGAATGCCCATGCGTTCGCGGCACTTCTTCTCGATGTAGAAGCACTCCGGCGCCTTGATGTCTTCCAGGTTGATGCCGCCGAAGGTCGGCTCCATCGCGCAGATGATATCGACCAGCTTGTCCGGGTCGTTTTCAGCCAGTTCGATGTCGAACACGTCGATGCCGGCAAACTTCTTGAACAGCACGCCCTTGCCTTCCATCACCGGCTTGCCGGCCAGCGGGCCGATATTGCCGAGACCCAGCACCGCGGTGCCGTTGGTGATCACGGCCACCAGGTTGCCGCGCGCGGTGTACTTGTAGGCGTTCAGCGGGTCTTCGACGATGGCGTCACACGGAGCGGCTACGCCCGGCGAGTAGGCAAGGGCCAGGTCGCGCTGGGTGGCCAGCGGTTTGGTCGGGGCGACCTGGATCTTGCCCGGCTGCGGGAACTGGTGGAAATCGAGTGCGTTCTGACGCAATTGCTCATCCATTATTGAGAGCTCCTGATTTTCTTAGGTATCTGAGGGGGTCGTGTGGACCGCTATTATAAGGGCTAACCCTGCAAGCGGGCTATGGTGCTGTCAGACAAAAAACGCGATGGGGAGGACCCATCGCGTTTTGTCCGACAAAAAACGTTACATCATGCCCAGCGCCTTGGGTAGCCAGAGGGACAGGGCCGGCACGTAGGTCACCAGGCCGAGGAAGACCAGCATGGTCAACAGCCACGGCCACACCGCCACGGTCAGCTCGGTGATGCCCATCTTGGTGATGCCCGAGGCCACGTACAGGTTCAGCCCCACCGGTGGGTGGCACATGCCGACTTCCATGTTGACCACGATCAGGATGCCGAAGTGCACCGGGTCGATGCCCAGCGCGCTGGCCACCGGGAACAGGATCGGCGCCAGGATCAGCACGATCGATGACGGTTCCATCACGTTGCCGGCCACCAGCAGTAGCACGTTCACCACCAGCAGGAAGGCGATCGGGCCCAGGCCCATGTCGATCAGCCAGCTTGCCATCGCCTGCGGAATCCCTTCCGAGGTCATCAGGAACGAGAACAGCACGGCGTTGGTGATGATGTAGAGCAGCATCGCCGACATGCTGGCCGAATCGAGCAGCACCTTCGGCACCTGCTTCAGGGTCAGGTCCTTGTACACGAACACCGCCACGAAGAAGGCGTACACCGCGGACATGGCGGCCGCTTCGGTTGGGGTGAAAATACCGGTGTAGATACCGCCGATCACTACCACGATCAACAGCAGCCCCCAGATGCTTTCACGTAGGGCTTTCAGTCGCTGGCCGGCGCTGGCCTTCTGCAGGCGCGGGTAGCCGAACTTGCGAGCACGGTACCAGGTGGGCACACCGAGGAAGCCCGCCAGCATCAGGCCCGGAAGCACCCCGGCCATGAACAGCTGGCCGACCGAGGTGTTGGTGGCGACCGAGTACATCACCATCACGATCGACGGCGGAATCAGGATGCCCAGCGCCCCGGAGGTGGTGATCACGCCGGCGCCGAACTTGTCCGGGAAGCCCTGTTTCACCATCGCCGGCAGCAGGATCGAGCCGATGGCGACCACCGTGGCCGGGCTGGAGCCCGATACGGCAGCAAACAAGGCGCAAGCCATCACGCCCGCCAGACCGAGACCACCGTGCCAGTGGCCGACCATGCTGGAGGCGAAGTTGATCATGCGCCGTGCCACGCCGCCATGAGTGAGGAAGTTACCGGCCAGAATGAAGAACGGGATCGCCATGATCTCGAACTTCTCGATGCCGGTGAACAGCTTCAGCGCCACCGACTCGATCGGCACGTCGGTCATGGTGAACAGGAAGGTCAGTACCGTCAGACCCAGCGAAATCGAGATCGGCATGCCGGTCAGCATCAGCACGAGCAAGAGCCCGAAAATGATCAGTGCGCTCATTGTTTTTCCCCTCCGTGCTTCAGACCG
>JACPUY010000326.1 GCA_016192025.1 Pseudogulbenkiania sp.
CAGCGAGCAGGTGACCTGCAGCTTGGGGTACTGGCGCACTAGCGCCTGCAATTCGGCCTCGAAATAAACATCCGCCTCTTCCCGTGCCGCGTAATACAGATGAATGTTACGGCGGGCATTTTCGCGCAGCGCAGCGCCAATAACGGACAGCATCGGGGCCAGGCCGGTCCCGCCGGCAATGGCGACGATGGGGCCTTCGTGGTTCTGGCGCCAGTAGCCATGGCCGTACGGGCCGTCGACCGTCACCTCGCTGCCGACCAGGTCATCGCGGTTCACGTAGTTGGAGGTCTTGCCGCCCTCCACCACGCGGATGTGGAATTCCAGTTCCTCGGCACCGGGCAGCGAGGCAACCGAGTACGCGCGCTGCGGCAGGTTGTCGAACTTCAGGTAGAAGAACTGTCCGGCAAGGAACTTGACCGGATTGGTGGGTGCGATGCGCAGCACGATCACGTCGCCCTGGCGCTTTTCCTGCGCCACCACCCAGCCACGCTGGCGGCGCGCGGCGGGCAATTCGACCAACTCGTCCAGCGCCTCCAGCCGGAGGTCGTTCTTGGGCGTGCAACGGCAGGCGAGCACGTAGCCGTCGGCGCGCTCGGCGGCGGAGAGGATGCCTTCCGGCGCGGTGTCGTGCACCACTTCGCCACACAGGACGCGCCCCTTGCATGCGCCGCAGTCGCCGCTGGCGCAAGAGAACGGGAACGGCACGCCGTTGGCAATCATGGTTTCCAGTACGGTTTCCCCGCTGTTTTCCAGCGGCGTGGGCCAATCCTTCAGTTCGATTCTTGCCATTGTCGGTATTCCTAAAGGCGGCGCCTGGGGCGCCGCCGCGTCATGAAAGCCCACGGCCTGGCCGCGGGCGTGGGGCATCAGCCCGGCAGGCGCAGCTTGAGCGGGATCGGATGCCAGCTGTGGCGCGTCTGGTTGTGGTCAAACACCGCAAACCACAGATAGACGCCATCGACGAGGCCCACATCTTCGTCATCGGGCTTGGCCAGCTTGCGCGACATTTCGACCGTCCAGCGGCCGTTCTCCCAATGCCCGCGGGCAGACACGTCTCCGGCATGGCCCTGGATCGGCGTCTTCCAGTAAAGCGCCGGGATGACGGTACCCACCGGAATCTGATCGTCGAGCTCCTTGCTGTAGGGCACGATCTCGTCGGGCCCCATGTTGAATTCGGAGCCATGCGACACGAAGGCCGAGTGGGTGGCCCCGAGACGGGCCTGCAGCGCCTTGAGATCCTTGGGCAGGAACTTGGGCGTCACGATATGGCTTGGGTGATTGACCGGCCAGCCATGCTTGCCCTTCTCGAAGTTGTCCTGATAACCGGTGCCTTTTTCCTTTTTGTCGGCGGCATAACCGGCCGAATAGCGCACCGCATGCTTTTCCCGGTCCCACTTGACCGGCGTGCCAAACCAGGAGTCCTCGACCTGTCCCGTGGCCCCGGAGCGGGAGCCTTTCCAGTGCCACAGATCCACCACCGAGCCATCATCGGTGTAGTGGTAGCCACGGCTGTTCAGCGCCTTCACCGTGCCCGGCAGCGGGGCGGGGCCGAAGTGCCAGCTGCCGGCAAACGGGTTGTTGCGCGGGCTGATCGCCACCGCGAACTTGTCCTCGTAATAATCGGTGGTATCGGCGTCGTCGTAGGTCTGACCCGGCGTGTCGCCAACCATGCGCACCCAGCCCTGCTCTGTCTTCTTGAGCGGCAGCCGCATATAGGAGCGCGTGGTGTCGGGCCAGGAGGTCTTGAGGTAAATGCGGTCGCCATGCACCGCCGCCTGGACTTCGACCGGAATCTCGCCATCCTTCACATTCCAGCCATGCGCGGTATATACCGTCTGCTTCTGGGCCGTTTGCCAGATCGCGTCATCGCCCTTGCCGTCGAGCACCGGCGCGGCTTCCGCCTTGGCGGCGACGAGATCGCGCGTTGCACTCCAGTCGAGCGCGACGAACGCCGTCGCACCGGCGACGCCGGCCACGCCCATCACCGCTCCGGCCTGCATCAGGTCGAAGCGCGGGATGAAGATCTTCAACAGTTGCCAGATGCCGCCCATCACGAACTGGGCGATCACGTGGATCAGCATGTAGGCGACCAGCGACCAGCTGGCGATCTCGTGCACATAGCCGACCAGTTCCAGGAAGCCGAGGAAGGGCAGGAAGTACAGCCACGCCCCGCTGAGTGCGCTCACCACGAAGGTGGCGAGGCCCAGCCAGTACACCGCGCGGTTGATCGCCTGCCAGCGCGCCGCCTTAACCGGCGCCTTGAGCATGACCTTGGACACCTTCCAGCGTGCGGCCAACCGGGCCTTGACGAGGAAGGCGATGTAGCCGGCAACCAGGCCGGTCAGCGCGATCGACGCCCAGACGTGCCAGCGCACTACGTCGCCTTGCAGCATGATGGGTTCGAGCGCCTTGCGCCAGCCGCCCTTGGCATGGTCGGCCGCGAGCCGCAGGCCAGTCGTCAGGGCAAAGCCCATGAAGAACAGCAACAAGGTGTGCCAAAGCATGGTTGGAAAATCGGCCTTGCGTGAGGCCTTGTTGATAACGTGTTGCGGCATGGGTGCCGTCATTTTTATCTCCATGGATACAAATAAAACAAATGTTCGAATTTATTTAAAAATGCCATTTAATGTCGTTGACATCATTAAGATAGTCTTAACCATAATCATATAACGATAACTATTCTCATGCGCAATATTGTTTCAAAAAAGCATCTCACTTTCAGTGCCTTGATGCATTTTGTTACATGAATGCTACTGAGAATTAGTAACGTTACTGATATAAATCAGAATCATCCCATGACGGGTGACTGGCAAGACCATTTCCTGCCTCATCGTCCGTTCCGACGAACTGCTTCCGCCGTGTGTCAAGTCGGGCGACTGCATCCGCTGCAACCGCTTTGTCTGCGTGTGCGCGGCCAGTCGGTGCGCGCCGGGGTGGGTGACATGAGCTGGCTGGTCAGTGGCGTGCTGATGGGGCGCTCGCTGCCGCTGCTGGTGCGCGAGTACGGACTCTACGCCGACGGCATCTGCTTTGCCGTGCTGGCCGGCAATCTGCTGGTGCCGCAGCTGGACGCGCTGTCGCGCCGCCTGTTCCGGCCCTGGCATGCGTGGCAACGGACATGAATCACGCTATGGCGGACGACCACCGACCTCAACACTAGCCTGGCCAAGACGAGCGTGTAGCCAGTATGGGCGGGGTTTAGCCGTGAATAGCCATGCGATGGCTAATGATGCTGGCTATGGCTGGTGGTGGTGGTGCGTTGCGAGTGGCAGCCAGCCTTGCTCACTCAACCGCTCCCAAGCCGCGTCCACGTGCTCGGGGCGCATCAGTTGTTTCTTGCGGGGGTTCCAATGCTGGATGGCCTGATAGGCCTCATCCGCCGTGCGGGCAAACGGCTCGTGCGCCGCCACCCAATGCACCGTTGCCAGCAATTCCATACCGTAGGGCGATTGAAAGCCCTCGATCAATTGCGCGACCCGGCCGACTTTGGCCGACAAGTCGGCATGGTCTTGTTCGGCGATAAAGGCGTCGGCCTCTGCCAGCGCCTCGGGGATCGGTTCAATCTCGGAGGTCACCACACCATCGCCTAGCCCACGGATGAAATGTCCTTCCATCCGCTTCAGGGCATGGGGCAGGGCATTGGAATAGGGACCGAAGTGGTGCTTCACAAAGTTCAGGCGCAGGTCTTCGCCGGCTGCCTGCAGGAAATACGCCAGCTTCTGCACTTCGATCTTGGTCAGGCCGTAATTCAGTTCGCGGTAGGTATCCAGCACTTTGAGAATGGCGGCCCGTCCTGCCGTCATCCGGGGGCGCGGGGTACGCACTTCCATCGCATGGGCATTGGGCGCTCCCACGGGTTCAAACAGGCGCACCGTCACCTCGGGCAAGGGGGCAAATGCCGCTTCGATCAATGGTTTGACTACCCACCAATCGAGCCCGCCGTTGCCGCAGCCCAAGGGTGGCATGGCAATAGAGCGAATATGCAAACGTTGGACCTGCTGAATCAGGTCGTCCAGCCCGTCCTTGATAAAAGCGACGGTGGATTTGCCGCTCCAATGGTCTTTGGTGGGAAAGTTGATGATGTAGTTGGGTTTGACCAGGCCGCCGGAGTCGTAGATGAACATGGTGCCCGGGCGAACCTGGCCGGCATGGCATGCCGCCTCGTAGGCCTTGAAGTTGGCTGACCACTTGTTCTTGAACTGCAGTGCAATGCCCTTGCCCATCACGCCGACGCAATTGACGGTATTGACAATGGCATCGACGTCTTCCTGCCGCAGCAGGTCGCCGTGAGTGATTTCGATTGCCATAGCCGCTCCTAAAAGTACCAGTCTTTTTTGACCCTAACCGGCAAGTCTACCCCAGCAGCGGCCAGAATCGCACGCACTTCTACTGCCTTGGCTTCATCATAGACGCCGATGCCCAGCATCTGCACCAAGGGTGCTCGCTCGTAGTGACAAAATGAACGATGTCGGCTTGCCGCCATAGGCAGCCGGCTACCTTGCCGCCGTTGATGGCAAAGAGCATCGGCGAGCGCGGGGCGAAGTAGAACGGTACAAAGTCATGCACCGATCCACCGGGCGGGTTGGGTACTTGCCGTACCGCCCTGGCGCCCTGTGCCCCGGCATGGGCGATGTTCTGATAGTTGATGCCCGCCGCTGCTCCGGTGTTTTTGGCCAGCAATGCTCCTGCCGCGCAGATCGCCGGCAGGTTGGCGATGGCGGTAATGTGGAACAGCTTGGTGGGGCGCGGTGCTGGCATGGTCAGATCTCGGCAGCGGGCACCGTCTTGCGGCCGCGTTTGGGCTTGGGGGCGGCGGCGCGGGCTTCGGCCAATTTTTTGAGCAGTTCGGCGGCCGGTTCGTCGTTGGGGTCTTGTGGCACCAGCTCGCCACGGAAGGCCTTGGCCAACAGCGCCGGGGTCAGGCGCTCGGCGGCGCTTTGCGCGGCGGCGAGGCGGTCTTCCAGGCGGTCGGCGAAGGCGAACAGCGTTTCGACGCGGGAGTAGGTGTAGACCGGTTTGCCGAAGATGTCGCTGGTGTGCTTGGCCGGGGTAGCGGTGAGGCCGATCTTGACGGCGTCGAAGTAGTCCAGCACGCGGCGGTAGGCCGACAGGTACTGGTCCTGCTCGCGCAAGGCCAGTTCGCCTTCGGTCATTTCCTGGTCCAGCGTGTAGCCGCGGTGGGCCTCGTCGACGATGATGCAGTCGAACTCGTCCACCGCGGGCGGGGTGTCGGACTGGAAGATACGCCCCACCATGGCCTGCACCGTGGCCACCTGCACGCGGGTTTCTGCCTCGGCGGCCATGTCGCCCAGCTCGGCGATGTTGTAGGCCTTGCCGAGGGTGATGTTCTGTTCCAGCGTGGCTTCGTTGAAGGCGTCCTGCGCCTGCTGCCCGAGTGCGGTGCGGTCGACCAGGAACAGGATGCAGTGGAAGCGCTCGGTCTTGAGGAAGCGGTACATCAGGCCGATGATGGTGCGGGTCTTGCCGGTGCCGGTGGCCATGGCCAGCAGACACTGGCGGCGCTGTTCGGCCAGCGCCTGTTCTACCGCGAGAATGGCGTTTTGCTGGTAGTCGCGCAGCTTGAGATAGCCGAAGCCTTCCTGCGCCAGCCGGGCTTCGGCGTCTTCCTTGCTGCGGGTGAGCAGATCGAGCAGGCCCTGCGGGCTGTGGAAGTCCATCAAGGGGCGGGCCAGATTTGCCGACGACCGGACGTCGCGGAACCAGATACCGCTTTTTTCCTGCAGCTGCCGGATATACGGCCGGCCATTGCAGGAGTAGACGAACGGCACCTGGAAGTGGCCGTGCTGGCCGTCGTGCCACGGCGTGGCCTGGCCTTGGCGCTGCCAGGCGGCGGTCTGGTCCGGCTGAAGCGGGAAGCCACGGGAGTAGCGCTCGGCCTGCGGAATCTTGCCGGCCACGTCGACGTTGGCGCGCTTGGCTTCCACCACGCCGATGGGCACCAGTCCGGCGAACAGCAGGTAGTCGGCCGCCTGCTTGCCCTGCGTCGGCCATTCGGCAATGGCCTTGTTCTTACCCTTCTCGGGGCGAGCCCCCTTGGCGTAGGTCAGTTCCTGGGTATCGGCCTCCCAACCGGCGGCGATCAGCTGCTGGTCGATCAGGATGCGGGTGAGTTCTTCATTGAGGTAGAGCTGCTGGCTGGCTTGCTGGGTCTGGCTCTTGGCCTGCTGGACTTGCTGGCCGTCCAGCCGGGCCTGTAGGGCCTTGAGCTGGGCGTCGAATTGCTGCTGTGCCTGCTGCAATTGCCGTTCGTAAGCGGCGGCTTGCCGTTTGAAGCGGCGCGCCTCGACGTCCATCTGCTGGGCCAGGACTTCGTACTGTTCTTTTTCCTGTTCGGTCAGCGCGGCCAACTGCTGCTTGCTGTGCAGTGCCTGGCTGGTGTCGCCCAACTCGGCTTTCAGTTGTTCGATCTGGCTTTGCAGCCGGCGCAGTTCCAGGCTGGGGTCTTGCGGCGCGAGGAACGGGCCGGGCTCGAAGGCCGTGCCCTGCAAGCCGAAGGACTGGTGGAACCATATCGATAGCGCCCGCGCCACCTTGAGGCCGTCCATGGCTTCGCGGTGGCGGGTCTGGAACTGGTGGGTGGCCTTGTTGCCTTCGATGCGCAGGGTGTGGAACAGCTCGCGCACTTCCGGCGCCAGCCCGATCTCGCGGTTGAGCTTGTAGAGCAGGTCGGCCTGGCTGGTGCCGTCGTCGAACTCGACGCCGCTGCGGCTGGCCAGGTCGCGCGCCAGCGCCTCGCCCAACTGACGCAGCTTGATCAGCGTGGTGTTGGGATCGGAGGCAAAAACCTGCTCGGCGCTGGCGCCAAGCTGGGCGTACAGCGCTGAGTGTTCGATGAGAAAGCTAAAATTGCCCGGCTGGCCCACGGTTATGCCCTTGATTGCTGATCAGGTCTGACTTTACGCGATATGATTACTAATTGAAACGCATGGAGCGGTTGCCGTTCCTCCATTGGTGGTCGAAAGGGGAATCGGAGTCGTGGCCCCGTCGTGCTCGGCCAAAGCCAACAGCCCCGATTCTTTGGAGTCGGGGCTGTTTGATTTTCTGCGTGATGCAGGGAGAGGGGACGGCGGCGGTCAATCGCCCTCGACGGCAAACGAGAAGCGCCGCAGTTGCAGCGGCACGTCGCCGAGCTGGGCTTCGCGGCGCGCCATGGTGACGACCTGCTGGTGTTGCGGCGAGTGTTCGCACACCGGGTCGAGGGTGCTGGCGTTGCCGGCCAGCGCCAGCGCCTGGCAGCGGCAGCCGCCCCAGTCCTTTTCCTTGTTGTCGCAGCCGCTGCACGGTTCGGGCATCCAGGCGGTGCCGCGGTAGGCGGCGAAGGCCGGCGATTCGAACCAGGCCTCGGCCAGGGTGCTGGCCGGGAAGCGCGGGAAGTCGAGGTGGGTGAGGGTCTGCGCGGCGTGACAGGGCAGCAGCGTGCCGTCCGGCATCACGTTGAGGAAGCGTTGTGCCCAGCCGCCCATGCAGGCCTTGGGGCGGCGTGCGTAGTAGTCGGGGATGACGTAGTCGATCACCATGCGGCCCTTCACCCGCTCGCGCCACGCGGCCACCAGCGTGCTCATGGCGTCGAGCTGCGCCTCGCTCGGGATCAGTGCGGCACGGTTCTGCAGGCCCCAGCCGTAGTACTGGGTATTGGCGACTTCGACGCGGGCGATGCCGTGCTGTTCGGCGTAGCTCAGCATGGCGTCGAGCTGGTCGGCGTTCTGCCGGGTGATGACGAAGTTCAGCGTCAGCGCCAGGTCGGCGGCCTGCACACAGGCGAGCGCGGCCTGTTTCTTGGCGACGCCGCCCTTGAAGCCGGACAGCGCCTCGGCGCCGGCCTCGTCCAGTCCCTGGAAACTCAGTTGCACGTGATTGAGCCCGGCCTCGACCAGCACCGCCAGCTTGGCTTCGTTCAGCAGCACGCCGGAGGTGATCAAGTTGCTGTACAGGCCGAGCCGGCTGGCGTGCGCCACCAGTTGCGGCAGGTCGGCGCGCGCCATCGGCTCGCCGCCGGAGAAGTGCACCTGCAGCATGCCCTGCGCGGCGGCCTGGTCGAGGATGGCGCACCAGTCGGCGGTCGACAGTTCGTCCGCGGCCGGGGTCAGCGCCAGCGGGTTGGAGCAGTAGGCGCAGCGCAGCGGGCAGCGGTGGGTGAGTTCCAGCAGGATGGCTAGCGGCGGGCTCAGGGCATCAGTCATGGCGCAGGAAGCCTTTCTCGCTCATGGAGGTGAACAGCGCCAGCACGTCGGTTTCGACCGTGGCCAGTGGCGCGTCGAATTCGGCGGCCAGCGCCTGGCACAGCGCGCCGATGGTCAGGCCGTGGCTGCGCTCCAGGATCAGCCGCGCCATGTCATCGACGATCAGCATGCGCTCGGGCCCGAGCAGCACCCAGCGTTCGCGCACGGCGTCGTGCTGCAGCCGGGTACCGGCGGCCAGGCGCACGGTGCTGGCGAGACTCAGCATGGCGGCCGGCTCGGGTCGAAGGCGCCCGGCGGGATCATGCCCGGCGCGACGTAGGCGGCGTAGAGCGCGTCGAGCTGCGCCCACAGCACGTTGCACTTGAAGGTCAGCGCGTCGAGCACGCCCTGCTGGTCGGCCAGGGTGAGGGCGTGGCGCTTGACGTAGTCGAGCGCGAAGTCGGCGTCGCGCGGCGCCTGGGAGAGGCGGCGGCGGAAGTAGGCCAGTACCTTGTCGTCGATGAAGTCGTAGTTTTCCAAGAGGCCGACGATGCGTTCCTTGTGGATGGCCGGGGCGAACAGCTCGGTCAGACAGGAGGCGACGGCGACCACCGGCGGGTGGCGTGCGACGAAGTCGACGTAGGCTTCCACCGCGAACACCGTGGCGGGCAATGCGCCCTGGCGCGAGATGACGTAGTCGCGCTCGAGGCCGAGGCCGTCGGTGAGCACCAGCCAGCGTTCGATGCCGCCTTCCTCGTCGCCGTAGCCGTCGTGGTCGAGGATGCGTTGCACCCACTCGCGGCGCAGTTCGCGGTCGTGAATGCGGCTGATCAGCGCGGCGTCCTTGCGCGGGATGGCGGCTTGGTAGCAGTAGCGGTTGAGCGCCCAGGCCTGCACCTGGCCGAAGTTCAGCTTGCCGCCGTGCAGCAGGTGATGGAACGGGTGGCGGTTGTGGTAGCGCTCGTGGCCGATGGTGCGCAGCGCGTCTTCCAGCTGCTGCGGCGAGAGCACGGTGGTAAGGGGCTTATTCAACGCAGAACTCCATGCCGTCGTGGGCCAGTTGCCAGCCGGCGGCTTCGATGAAGGCGCGCTCCGGGCTGTCGGCAAGCAGGACGGGGTTGGTGTTGTTGATATGGATGAACAGCTTGCGCTGGAGCGGCACGTCCTGCCACAGTGCGATCGCGCCGCTGTCACCGCTCATCGGCAGATGTCCCATGCGCGAGGCGGTCTTGTGGCCGACGCCGCAGGTGATCATTTCGTCTTCGGTGAAGGTGGTGCCGTCGAACAGCAGGCTGTCCTGCGGCGTGAGGCGCGCTTTGATCTCGTCGGGCAGCGCGGCGCAGCCGGGCAGGTAGAACAGCCGGCTGCTCGAGCCTTCCGTGCTCAGGCAAAGCCCGATGGTGTCTTCCGGCACGCTGCCGAAGTTGGCGGCGCCCAGGTCTTCCAGCCACAGTGCGACCTTGCCGGGAATGGTGAAGGCCTCGACGCGCACGCCGGTGTCGGCTCCGTTGGCGTCGAGCACCGGCTGTGGCGTGTCGAGCGCCAGGTGGCGGCGTGCCACCTGCTGGCGGTCGAGTACGTTGAAAATCGCATTGCCGGCGAGCACGCGCTGCACGCGGCGCGTGGCGTAGACCGGGAAGGCCTGGCTCTCGCGCAGCGACAACAGGCCGGCGATGTGATCGACGTCGGCATTGGTCAGCAGCACCGCGGAGAGCGGGCTGGAGCGGGGCAATGTTTTTGGCTGCAGCGCCGGCGTGGCGGCGAACTGCTGGCGGATATCGGGCGAGGCGTTGATCAGGACCCAGTGCGCGCCATCGGCCGACACCGCAATCGACGATTGCGTCTGCGGGGAGGCCTGGGCGCCGAGACGGGCCGCCTGGCATACCGGGCAGGCGCAGTTCCATTGCGGCAGGCCGCCGCCGGCCGCGGCGCCGAGGATGATGACGCGCAACATGGGCGGGTCCTCGCTTAGCGCTCGGCGCACATGTAGCAGTTGATTTCGCAGCCGAGGGAAACTTCGATCACTTTCGGGGTGGTCCAGGTACGCATGGTGAATCCTCCAGGTAGAGTGAGTATTGCCAGATGGCCACTTCACTATAAGGACGGGGGGTGCAGCATGAGAATGCGACTTTAGTCTGAAGGTTGGCGAGGAGGCAAAAAAAGACCCGCCAGCAGGCGGGTCGAAAGCCCTGAATGACAATGCAACGGGCAGGAGGAGTCAATCGTAGGCGTTGCCAGAGAGGCAGCTCCGGCTGGCAACGCGAAAAGGGGGACCGAGGGGCATCATGACGCCTGGCGCCTGTCACACCGCGCCGGCGGCAATGGGGCGTCGTCGGCTCAGTGTTCGTCCGGCGCGCGGTAGCTGAGCCGGTAGCGTTGGAACAGCCTGGCCAGTTCGCCCGACTGGCGCAGTTCGTTTACCACGTCGCTGGCCGCCCAGGCCAGGTCGCGCAGGCTTTCCTTGGTGGCCATGCCGATTTCCCAGCGCGCCTTCAACAGGCCCGGCGCCTGCGGCTGGCCGATGCGCCAGTCGCCTGATGGCAGTGCCCATTCCAGCTCGCTCTGGGTGCCATATACCGCGCCGGCTTTGTCCTGCTGCAGCGCCGCCACGGCGCCCATCGCGCTCGGGTAGTGCTTTATCTGGCCGCGCAGCCGCCCGCCCTGCAGTGCCGACAGGTAGAGGTCGGCCAAGCTGTCGTTTTCCACCGCGATACTCTCCTGGCCGATCTGCCAGGTCGAGGTGGGAACCGTGCTGCCGGCCCAGGCGAGGTTTTCGCTGTAATAGGGGCTGAACAGATAGACGTTGTCGTTGCGGCGCGCCAGTTCGCGGTCGAACGGCACGTGCATCATCAGGTCGGCGGTGCCGCCGCCGAGATAATGGCCTTTCCACACCGCGTTGCGCAGGTCGCCGTCGACGTCGTCGGCCGGGGTGATCGGCATGAAGTTGACCGACACGCCGAGCTTCTTGCCGATGGCGCGCGCCAGCTCGACGTCGGTGCCGTTGAGCTCGCCGTCCTTGACGAAGGAGAACGGCGGGAAATCGCGGTAGACCGCCACTTTCAGCACGCCGCTGGCGCGGATGTCGTCCAGGTTGGCGGCCTGGGCCGGCAGCGCGAGCAGCACCGGAGTCAGCAGCAGTGCGGTCAGAAAATGGCGGCGTTGCATGGTCTTATTCCTGGCGTACGGTGTCGAGCCAGGAGCGGATGGCCCAGGCGGCTTCCTGCGACAGCACGCCTTCGAACGGCGGCATGTAGGTCACGCCGTTGCGGATCGAGCCAAAGCGGATGCGGCCCTGGAATACGGCGTCGCCTTCATCGGCGGCCGGCAGCTGGCGCAGGTCGGGGGCGATGCCGCCGGAAATGGCGTCGATGCCGTGGCAGCGCGCACAGTTCTGGGAGAAGGCGGACTTGCCGATGCGGATGGCTTCGGCGTTACTGCGATAGGGGTTGCTGTCCAGCCATTCGCTGCCGAGCTTTTTCAGGTTGCCCGTGTTCACCGGCTGCGGCGTCACGTCGCCGTGGGCGTGGGCGGTACCGAGGAGGGTGAAACTACTGCCGGCAATGGAGAGGGCCAGCGTCAGCATGCGGAGGGTGGCGGGTTTCATGTCGTGCTTCCTTGCTCTGGGGGTGAAGAACCGTTTGCCAGCTCGGCCAGTTCGGCCTCGCTGAACAGGCGCGAGCGGGTGATGAAACGTACCCCTTCGGGTGCCTCCACCGAAAAACTCGAGCCGCGACCGGGAACCAGGTCGATAGTCAAATGGGTGTGTTGCCAGTATTCGTACTGAAAGGCGCTCATGTAGAACGGACAGCCGGCGATCTCGCCGAGATACACGTCCTGAGCACCGAGATGGAAATCGCCCTGCGGATAACACATCGGTGCACTGCCGTCGCAGCAGCCGCCGGACTGGTGGAACAGCAGGGGGCCGTGTTGCCCGATCAGTTGCCTGACCATGGCGGCAGCGGCGGGGGTGATATCAACGCGATTAACCATGGTGTCACCTCCCGGCGGACCGGCAGCAAGCTGCCGGTCCGCCGGTATCGGGTCTATCAGAAGAAGCCCAGCGCGTTCGGGCTGTAGCTCACCAGCAGGTTCTTGGTCTGCTGGTAGTGGTCGAGCATCATCTTGTGGGTTTCACGGCCGATGCCGGACTTCTTGTAGCCACCGAACGCGGCGTGTGCCGGGTACAGGTGGTAGCAGTTGGTCCAGACGCGGCCGGCCTTGATCTCGCGACCCATGCGGTAGGCCAGCGTGCCATCACGCGTCCACACCCCGGCGCCGAGGCCGAAGCAGGTGTCGTTGGCGATCGCCAGTGCATCGTCCTTGTCCTTGAAGGTGGTCACGGCCACGACCGGCCCGAAGATCTCTTCCTGGAATACGCGCATCTTGTTGTGGCCGGCGAGGATGGTCGGCTCGATGTAGTAGCCGCCGGCCAGTTCGCCGCCGAGTTCGGCGCGGGCGCCGCCGGTCAGTACCTGCGCGCCTTCCTGGCGGCCGATGTCGATGTAGGACAGGATCTTTTCCATTTGCTCGGACGAAGCCTGGGCACCGATCATGGTGCTCATGTCAAACGGGCTGCCCTGCTTGATGGCCTTGACGCGAGCCACGGCACGTTCGATGAACTGGTCGTAGATCGATTCCTGGATCAGCACGCGCGACGGGCAGGTGCACACTTCGCCCTGGTTCAGCGCGAACATGGCGAAGCCTTCCAGCGCCTTGTCGAAGCAGGCATCGTCGGCGCTCATCACGTCTTCGAAGAAGATGTTCGGCGACTTGCCGCCCAGTTCCAGCGTGACCGGCATGATGTTTTCCGAGGCGTACTGCATGATCAGGCGGCCGGTGGAGGTCTCGCCAGTGAAGGCCACCTTGTTGATGCGGGTGTTGTTGGCCAGCGGCTTACCGGCTTCCAGGCCGAAACCGTTCACCACGTTCAGCACGCCCGGCGGCAGCAGGTCGCCGATCAGGTCCATCAGCACCATGATGGCCATCGGGGTCTGTTCGGCCGGCTTCAGCACTACGCAGTTGCCGGCGGCAATCGCCGGAGCCAGTTTCCAGGCGGCCATCAGCAGCGGGAAGTTCCACGGGATGATCTGGCCGACGACGCCCAGCGGCTCGTGGAAGTGGTAGGCCACGGTGTTGTCGTCGATTTCGCCGATCGAGCCTTCCTGGGCGCGGATGCAGCCGGCGAAGTAGCGGAAGTGGTCGATGGCGAGCGGGATGTCAGCAGCGTTGGTTTCGCGGATCGGCTTGCCGTTGTCGGCGGTTTCCACTGCAGCGATGAAGGACTGGTACTGCTCCATGCGGTCGGCAATGCGCAACAGGGTATTGGCACGCTCGGTGGTCGAGGTGCGGGCCCACTTGTCGGCGGCAGCGTGGGCGGCGTCCAGAGCCAGTTCAACGTCTTCCGCAGTGGAGCGTGCCACTTCGCACAGGATCTGGCCGTTGACCGGGCTCAGGTTGCTGAAGTATTGCCCGCGTACCGGGGCGAGCCACTTGCCGTTGATGAAGTTATCGTATTGGCTGCGCAGCGGAATGGTGTTCTGGATCGAGTTCAGGGTCTGTTGCAACATGACTTGCCTCCGGTTAGGTAACACGCTGGTTTGTCGGATCAACAACCAAGCAGTGCTTTCATTGTGCAAACCGGAGGCACGATCAGCCATTCGACTTTGGTCGCAGAGCGGAGGGTGGCGGAGTCGGCCAAGTGCCCCTGTGGCCGCAGGCCCCGCTCACTCCGCCGTTGGCTGTGTCAGGTGGGCGAGCAGCGTCCGCAACCGCGCCGGGCGTACCGGCTTGCCAAGCCAGGCCCAGCCGCCGGCCTCCGCCTCCTGGCGCACCTCGTCGCTGCGGTCGGCAGTGATCAGCGCCGCCGGCACCGCCCGGCCGAGATGGAGGCAGACGGCGCGAATCGCCTCGATGCCGGTGGCGCCGTGATCGAGATGGTAGTCGGCGAGAATGGCGTCGGGCTGGATCCCCCCGCTCGCCAACAGGCCGATCGCCTCACTGGCCGAGGCCGCGGCCAGCGGGCGGTAATGCCAGTCGGAGAGCAGCGTGCTCATGCCTTCGAGGATGCTGGCCTCGTTGTCGATCAGCAGGATAGTGGCGCCCAGTCGGTGGGCGGTAGTTGTCAACGGCTGCGGCACGTCGGGTTGCGGGGCCGGCCCGACCGCGGCGGCCTCGCCGTACGGCACCACCACGCCGAACAGCGAGCCGCGGCCGAAGCGTGAGCGCACTACCAGGCGATGGTCGAGGCGGCGCGCCAGTCGGCTGACGATGGCCAGCCCGAGCCCCATGCCTTTCGGGCACAGGCTGTGGTGTTCCGGCAGGCGCTGGAACTCTTGGAATACCAGCGCCAGCTTCTCGGCCGGGATGCCCAGCCCCTGGTCCCATACCCCGATCAACAGGCCATCCGGCTGGCGCCGGCAGCCAAGCAGGATGCCACCCTGGCGGGTGTAGCGGATGGCGTTGGAGAGAAAGTTGCGGATCACCCGGCCAAGCAGCACCCAGTCGCTGTGGATAATCGCCGGGCAGGTATGCAGCTGCAGGCGCAAGGACTTGGCTTCGGCCAATGGGGCGAACTCGTCGGCGATCTGCTCCAGCAAGCGTTCTGCCGGGAAGTGCCGCAGCTCGGCCTCCACCGCACCGGCGTCCAGCCGGGAGATTTCCAGCAGGGTGTTGATCAGGTCGTCCACCGATTCCAGCGCGGTGCCGGTCTTGTCCACCAGTGGGCGGATAGTCGGCGACAGGGCCTGGCCGGCCAGCGCGGCGAGGAACAGCCGCGCCGCGTTCAACGGCTGCAGCAGGTCGTGGCTGGCGGCGGCGAAGAAGCGCGTCTTACTCTGCTGGGCGTCTTCGGTGGCGCGGATCGCCTCGCGCAGCCGGCTGTTGGCGATGCTCAGCTCCTGGGTGCGCTCGGCCACGCGGGCCTCCAGCTGTTCCTTGGCCTGCTGCAGCGCGTGCGCGGCGCGCCGGCTTTCGGTGATGTCCTGGATCAGCGCGAAGAAGCCGAGCACGCTACCGTCCTGGGCGAAGTGCGGGATGAAGGTGGCGCGGGCGAATTCGATGTGCTGGCGCGGCGCCGGCAGCCGCATCTCGAACACCGAGGCCTTGCCGGACAGTGCGCGCTCGACGTAGTGGCGGCGTCCGTCGAACAGCCGGGAGCCGAGCACCTCGCGCATCGAGTGGCCGTCGATCTCGGACTGCGGCACGCCGAACCAGTTCTCGTAGGCCTTGTTGGTGAAGCGGTAGATCTGCTGGCTGTCGACATAGGCGATCAACGCCGGCAGCGCATCGGTGATCAGGCGCATCTTCGCTTCGCTTTCGCGCAGCGCCAGCTCGGCCTGTTTGCGGTCGCTGATGTCGGTGTAGCTCATCACGAAGCCACCGTTGGGCATCGGGTTGTACTGTACTTCGAGCGTCAGTCCGCGCTCGTTGGTGTACTCCAGCGCCCCGCCGAGCGGGCAGCAGCGTGCCCATTCGGCCAGCCGGGCCGGGTCGTCACCGCTCAGTTCGCCGACCGGGGTGTGGGTCAACTCGACGAAACGCTGGTTCCATTCCATCAGCCGGCCGTCGACATCGAACACGGCGATGCCTTGGCGGATGCTGTTCATGGTGGCGTGCAGCAGCTGGGTATTGGCGGCCTGGTCGCTTTCGCGCAGGCGCATTTCCTGGCGCTTGATCTCGGTGACGTCGGTGTAGATCGCCACCCGCCCGCCGTCACCGATGGCGCGTTCGCTGACGCGGTGCCAGCAGCCGTCGTTCATGGTGAGGATCAGGCTGTCCTGCGGGTTGCGGTGGTAGGCCAGCCGCATGGCGATCCAGCCTTCCGGATCGGCCTCGGCGTCGTGGATCAGGTGGGCCGCGACGACGGCGCGGATCAGCGTCTCGAACGGCAGGCCGGGGACGATGATTTGGCGCAGCGTCGGGAACATCTCGATGAACTTGCGGTTGCAGTGGATCAGCCGGTTGTCACTGCCCCATAGCGCAAAGCCGTCGGCGATGGTCTCCACTGCGACGTTGAGCTGGTTTTGTGCCAGTTCGGCGGCGAGCTTGGCTTCCTTCAGCGCAAAGTTGGACGCCTCCAGGTCGGCCATGGCCCGCTCCAGCGCGCTGGTGCGCTCCTGGATGCGGGTTTCCAGCTCGGCGGCGACCTGGAAAAAGGTGAACGAATTGCCGTTGTCGGCCAGACCCTGTTCGACACGCCGCATCAGCGCCTCGTTGATCTTGCGCAGCTTGGCGTTTTCCAGTTCGAGCGCGGCCAGCCGCGCTTGGCTCTCCAGTGGCTTACCCATGATGTTTGCCGTAGCCAATGGCGATGCCGGTGAAGGTCTGGTTGACGTGCATTGCCTGGTACTGCTCGCCGTAGGTGCTGAAGCCGACCACCGAATTGGCCACCAACAGCGCCGACAGCCGTGCGATGGTGTCGGACTGGAGCAAGGGCAGGGTGCGCAGGATGCAGTCGAAGCCGAGCACGATCTGGAATTCGCCGAGCCGGCGGTGCAGCCCACGGAAGGTGCGCGCCAGGTTATCGACGATGTCCGTGGCGCGGGTGCCGGACAGCACGATGCCCTCGTCGACGGCACAGAAGAAGCTCAGGCTCAGGTCCGGGTTGATGCGCTGGATCGAGCGCACGTAGGGCACGCCGCCGACGCTCAGCACCAGCGGGTGGGCAGCGAACGATAGTGGGGTGAGTTTTTCCGGCGATACGCCGAGCAGCCGGGCGTACTCGGCTGCCGCCGGTTCGGCGTTGATCTCGGTCACCAGCCGCCGCTCGCAGTCGGCCTCGGTCACCACCACGCGCTCGCCGCTGCGGATGGCGTGCTCGGACTTGAACAGCTCGAACGGGTGCGGCGTGGCCACCAGCACCAGCGCGGCGCTGTCGCTGACGAAGCGGCCGTCGACCAGGACCTGGGTGCGCTCGAAGCGCATGTTGTCGCCGGCCGAGCCGCCGCAGATCGGGATGTCGCCGAGCGCGCGCGCCAGCCGCCCGGCCAGCTGCTCCTCGCGTGCCGACAGACCGTCGACCAACAGCAGCGCGAAGGTGTGGCGATCGAGCGGGAAGCCGGCCTTCTGGCCGAGCGAGTGGCGCGCGCTCATCACCGTGCCCAGCGCGTCGGACAGGTCGAAGTCGTGCAGGTCGTCGATGTGCTGCACCACGGCGAAGAAGTCCGGCGCAGCGAAGCTGGCGCCGGCGATGGAGTGGCTGCGGTAGCCGTCCGGGCTGATCTCACCGGCGGTGGTGCAGCCGACCACCGGCACGTCGCCGAAACGGCGGGCGAGGGCGTCGGCCAGGCTGTCCAGTTGGTAATCGGGGGCGACGAACAACAGCACCAGCGAGCAGTCCGGCTGCCACAGTTGCTGGTACAGCTCGTCGGCGACCTGATCGGGGTCGGCGCTGTGGGCATGCCCGCGCCGCACCCGGGAGGGCGGGGTGGAATTCATCTGTCTCGGCTCTGTTTTGTAGACGTTAAGGCGTCGCCTCTGTGGGCGCTCATGTCTCATCATGTAGGGTAGCAGCATTCGAGGAGGGGCGAAAAGCCGTGATCACCCGCACCCTCATACCTGCTGGCGCGGGCGGTAGCCGAGCAGCGCCAGGGTCAGGCAGAGCGCGGTGGCGAGCACGGTGTGGCCGGCCGCGGCCGCATGCCACTGGCCATAGAGCGCGAAGCGGATCATCTCCACCGCGTCGGTGAACGGGTTGAAGCGGCACAGCTGGTAGACCCATTCGCTCGATTCCTGCATTTTCCACAGCGGGTACAGCGCCGAGGACAGGAAGAACACCGGGAACACCACGAAGTTCATCACCCCGGCAAAGTTCTCGATCTGGCGCACCTGCGACGACACCACCATGCCGGCCGCGCCGAGCATCAGTCCGGTCAGCACCAGTGCCGGCAGCACGCTGACGAAACCGTCCCAGGGCAGGTCGACCCCCGACAGCCGGGCGATCAGCAGGAAGGCGTACACCTGCAACAGCGACACGCACATGCCGGCGAACAGCCGCGCGAACAACAGAAAGGGCAGCGGCTCGGGGCAGGTCAACAGCACGCGCATGCTGCCCATCTCGCGGTCGTACACCATCGACAGCGAGTTCTGCATGCCGTTGAACAGCTGCACCATGCCCACCAGCCCCGGCACGATGTACACGTCGTAGGTGATGTAGGTCTCGTAGGGTGGGGTGATGGAAATGCCCAGCGCGGCGCGGAAGCCGGCGGCGAACACCATCAGCCAGATCAGCGGACGCACCAGCGCGCCGAAGAAGCGCGAACGCTGCTGCAGGAAACGACGCAGCTCGCGCACGATGATGGCGCGCAGCACGATCAGCTTGACCATCATGCCGTGGCTCCGGTGGCGTGGTCGAACCAGCTCGCCAGGTCGGCGCAGCCGGCCTCGCTCAACAGCGGAGCCACCGCGCCGCTGGCCAGCAGCCGGCCGCGGTGCAACAGCGCGACATGGTCGTGCTGCGGGTCGATTTCGTCGATCAAATGGGTGGCCCACAGTAGCGCCAGTCCCTCGTCACGCACCAGCCGGTGCAGGTGGCCGATCAGGAACTGGCGGCTTGGCACGTCGAGTCCGACGGTCGGCTCGTCAAGCAACAGCAAGGCCGGGCGATGCAGCAAGGCGCGGGCGATTTCCACGCGGCGGCGGTGGCCGCCGTTCAGCTCGCGCACGCGGTCGCGGCGGCGTGGGCCCAGTTCGAGCCGGTCCAGTTCCTCGGTGATGCGCTGTTTCAGCGCCGCCCCGTGCATGCCGTGCAGCGCGCCGAAGTAGGCCAGGTTCTGCTCCACGGTGAGGTCGAGGTCCAGCGTCGATTGCTGGAACACCACGCCGACCCGCGCCAGCGCCGCGGCCTGCAAGGCCTGGCCGAACACCTTGATGCTACCGGACTTGACCGCCAAGAGCCGCGACAGCAGGCCGAACAGCGTGCTTTTGCCGGCGCCGTTCGGGCCGAGCAGGATGCAGCACTGGCCGGCTTCCACCGTCAGGCTGACTTTGTCGAGCGCCAGCCGCTCGCCGTAGCGATGGCTGAGTGCGTCGATAGCGAGCGCGGCGTTCATGAGCCGCTCACCGCCACGCCCCACGGGTAGCGCCCGACGGGAATCGACTTGATGACCTTGAGCGCAGCGGTGTCGATCACCGACACGTCGTTGCTGATGCCGTTGGTGACCCACAGCTGCTTCTCGTCGGCCGAGAGCTCGGCCTGCCAGACGCGCCTCCCCACCAGCAGGTACTTGACCGGCTGGAAGGTCTTGGCGTCGATCACCGCCACGTGGTTGGCCGGCCCCAGCGGCACGAAGGCGTAGCGGCCGTCGCGGGTCAGGCGGATGCCGACCGGCTGGATGCGGTCCTTGGGGATGCCGGTGATGGCGAAGCCGATGGTCTTGATGCGCTTGCGGCTGGCGACGTCGATCACCGACACCGTGCCGCCGACCTCGGCGCTGACCCACAACAGCTTGCCGTCAGCGCTGAAGCGCGCATAGCGCGGTCGTTGGTCGACCAGCGTGCTGTCCACCAGCTGGCGCGTGCGGGTGTCGATCCAGTGCACCATATTGGTGGTTTCCGAGGTATTCACCGCCCAGCGCCCGTCCGGGCTGACCGCCATGCCCTCCGGCTCGACGCCGACATCGACCTGGCCCACCACGCGCCGGCTCGCCACGTCGAGAATGGTCACCACGTTGCTGTCCTCGTTGGCGATGTACAGCGTCTTGCCGTCCGGCGCCAGCGCGAACTGCTCGGGGTCCTCGCCCGACGGCAGGTTGTGGGTGATCTTGCCGCTGGCCAGATCCAGCACCTGCACCGTGTCGTCGTCGCTGGCGCAGATGTACAGCGACTTGCCGTCGCGCGACAGCGTGATGCCGCGCGGACGCTTGCCGGCCGGGATGGTCTTGACCACCTTCAGCGTGGTGCTGTCGATCACCGACAGCGTGTTGTCCTTCTCGTTGGAGACGTAGACGTTGGCCGACTGCGCCGGTGCGCAGACGGCAAGCGCAATGAGGGCGGTAGCGAAACGGGGCAGCGGGTGGGGCATGGAGTTCTCCTGACGGGGAAGGGTGATCACGGCTGGCATTTCACTTCCGGCGCGTCGAAACCGAGCGAATCGAGCTCGGTGCGCGGGTGCAGGAAGCCGTCCTGCGGCGACAGTCCGACCAAGGAGCGCGGTTGCGCCACCATGATTGGCTGGCGCAATTCGCCGTTCCACGGCCGGTAGGACAGGGTGCGGCCCTTGAAGCCGGCCAGCGCGAAGGCCGGGCCACGGATGTAGCCGGCCAGCTTGGCAGCCTCGCCGCTGCCGGTGCGGCTGGCCGCTTCGCCGACGCTGCGCACGGCGGCCCAGGCGGCGTAATCGACCGCCTGCATCGGACGCTGGCTCTGACGGCGAAAACGGTTCTGCAGCTGCACCGCGCCCCACTGCTCGGCGGCGGCGTGCCAGCCATGGGCGGTCAGACCCTGGGTGCCGGCCACCGGGCGCGGCAGCCAGGTGCGGTAGGACAGGTAGTCGCCGAAATCGCCGCTCTCGTCGGCCACGATCAGCACGTCGTAGTCGCCCACCTGGGTGAACACCGGTACCTCGCCCTGTGCGGTGCGGCGCGCGTCGTGGCCGTAGTTCCACGTCTTCTCGCCGACGATGCGGCCTCCGAAACGCTTGGCGGCGCGCCGCACCGCCGCGGCGTACAGCCGGTCTTCGGGGCGCGGCCCGCTGACCAGGAACCACTTGTTCCAGCGCCGCGTCACCAGGTACTGCGCCAGCGCGTCGGCCTGCATGGCGCGGCCGGGCAGGGTATGCAGCAGGTTGGCGCGGCACTGGTTCTGGCGCAGCCGGTCGTCTGGCGCGCCGGCGTTGAACCACAGGTAGCGTGCGGCGGCGGGCTGCGCCATCAGCCGGTCGATCGCCGTGGCGCTGACGTTCAGTACCACGAAGCCGGCGCCGCTCTTTTGCAGCTTGCCCAGCATGTCGGCGGCGCTGGCGCCGGCCGGCACCTGGATGCGCGCCAGTTCGAAGCGCTGCTGCAGGAATTTCCCGGTGGTGTTGTTGTCGCCGATCGCCAGCTCCGCCCCGGCTCGGCCAAGGTCGTCCGGCACCGGTTCGATGTTGGCCAGCGGGTTGGTGGCGACGCGCGCCTCTTCCAGGTAGGCGAGCCGGATCGTGGTCAGCGCCGCGGCCGGCAGCGCGGACAGGCCGACGGCGAACAGCAGCGCGAGGCGAGCGGATAGCGGAGTCATGGCGGGCTTTATGGGTGGATGTGGTTGCCCTGAGCTTGGAACAGGGTCGAAGGGGCGTCCATTCGACTTAAGTCTCATGCAGTACGCCCGTTTCTGCGACTTAAGTTGAATTGGCGCTCGGGGGATGGCTATCCAGAATTCAGTACACCGGACCGCTTCCCGATCCGGCCTTCCACCTGATAAAAAACTCGGAGAGCCAGATGAACACACGCACGCCGACGCGCTCTTGGCGTCTGACCACCCTGTCCACCATGCTGGCGTCTGCCGTGCTGGCCGCACCGGCCCATGCGGCGGTCAGCGATACGGACATCCTCAACGACAGCAAGACCACCAAGGACGTGGTGTCTTACGGCATGGGCCCGCAGGCGCAACGCTTCAGCCCGCTCACCCAGATCAATACCAAGTCGGTGAAGAAGCTGGTGCCGGCCTGGAGCTTTTCCTTCGGTGGCGAGCAGCAGCGCGGCCAGGAAGCCCAGCCGCTGGTGTACGACGGGGTGATCTATACCACCGCCTCCTATTCGCGCGCCTACGCGGTCGATGCCCGCACCGGCCAGAAACTGTGGGAATACAACGCCCGTCTGCCGGACGGCATCATGCCGTGCTGCGACGTGATCAACCGTGGCATGGCGATCTACGAGGACCTGGTCTACTTCGGCACGCTGGACGCACGTCTGATCGCGCTGGATCGCAAGACCGGCAAGGTGGTATGGACCAAGAAGCTGGGCGAGTACAAGGAAGGCTATTCCTACACCGCCGCGCCGATGGTGGTGAAGGGCAAGGTCATCACCGGTGTCTCCGGCGGCGAATTCGGCGTGGTGGGCAAGGTGGAAGCACGTGATGCCAAGACCGGCGAGCTGGTCTGGTCGCGTCCGGTGGTCGAGGGCCACATGGGCACGCTGAACGGCAAAGACAGCACCATGACCGGCGTCAAGAACGCCACCTGGGAAGGCGACCAGTGGAAGCAGGGCGGCGGTGCCACCTGGCTGGGCGGCACCTACGATCCGGAAACCAACCTGATCTACATGGGTACCGGCAACCCGGCGCCGTGGAACTCGTGGACGCGCAAGGGCGACAACCTGTACACCGCCTCGACGCTGGCGATCAACCCCGACAACGGCGAGATCAAGTGGCACCTGCAGACCACGCCGCATGACGGCTGGGACTTCGACGGCGTCAACGAATTCGTCCCGTTCGACATGAAGAAGGACGGCAAGGTGATCAAGGCCGGCGCCAAGGCCGACCGCAACGGCTTCTTCTTCGTGGCCGACCGCACCAACGGCGACCTGCTCGGCGCCTATCCCTTCGTCTCGAAGATCACCTGGGCCAAGGGCTTCGACCTGAAGACCAAGCGTCCGATCTACAACGACGAAGGCCGTCCGGGTAACCCGTTCGATCCGGCCACGCAAGGTGCCGAAGGCAAGGGCAAGCCGGTGTTCTCGGCACCGTCCTTCCTCGGCGGCAAGAACTGGATGCCGATGGCCTACAGCCCGAAAACCGAGATGTTCTACGTGCCGAGCAACGAGTGGGGCATGGACATCTGGAACGAGCCGGTTACCTACAAGAAGGGGGCCGCCTACCTCGGCGCCGGTTTCACCATCAAGCCGCTGTACGATGACCACATCGGCGTGCTGCGCGCGATGGACCCGAAAACCGGCAAGATCAAGTGGGAATACAAGAACCCGGCCCCGCTGTGGGGCGGCGTGATGACCACCGCCGGCAACCTGGTGTTCACCGGTACGCCGGAAGGCTTCCTGAAGGCGTTTGACGCGCAGAGCGGCAAGGAGCTGTGGAAGTTCCAGACCGGCTCCGGCATCGTCGGCAGCCCGGTGACCTGGGAAATGGACGGCCAGCAGTACGTCGCCGTGGTGTCCGGCTGGGGCGGCGCGGTGCCGCTGTGGGGCGGCGAAGTCGCCAAGAAGATCAACACCATTACCCAGGGCGGCAGCCTGTGGGTATTCCGTCTGAGCCAGTAACCAGCAGTGACCGGCGGTCGGGCTCAGCCGGCCGCCGGCAGGAGAGTGAACCATGTTGAAAGCATTACGAGTAGTGGTAGCGGGCCTGGTCCTGCTGCCGGGTCTGGCGGCGGCGGAGCCCTCGGCGGGCGAGGCGCTGGCCAAGAAAAACGGCTGTTTTGCCTGCCACAGTATCCAGAAAAAAGTGATCGGCCCTGCTTACAAGGATGTGGCCGAACGTTATGATGGCGAGAAGGGAGCAGCCGACAAGCTGGTGCACAAGATCAAGGAAGGAGGGAGCGGTGTCTGGGGTAGTGCCGGCATGCCGCCACAGGCCCACCTGAAAGACGAGGACATCCGCAGCATGGTCGACTGGATCCTCAGTCTCAAATAATCCTGAACCGGCCGGGCGCCACGCCCCGCCGGTTTGTTCGCTGTGGAGCGGGAAGATGGAAGCGACAGTGCTGATTGCGGACGACCATCCGCTGTTTCGCGAAGCCATGCGTCTGGTGGTGTCTTCCGCACTGGGAGTGGGCAGCGAGATCGTCGAGTGCGAGTCGCTGGACGCGGCGCTGGATGCGGTGCGTCACAATCCCGCCATCGAGCTGGCGATGATCGATATCAACATGCCGGGCATGGACGGCCTGTCCGGGCTGGCCCGGTTGCGCCAGCAGGCGCCGACGCTGCCGGTGATCGTGGTCTCGGCCGACGAGCGTTACAGCACGGTGGAGGCGGCGATGTCGGTCGGCGCCTCCGGCTTCATCCCCAAGTCCTTTTCGCGCGAGAGCATGACCGAGGCGGTGAACGCCGTGCTCAACGGTGATATCTACCTGCCTCCCTCGCTGGCCGACCGCGACACTGGCGCGCACGGCAGCAGCCCCGAGCAGCTGCAGGACCTGGCCAGCCGGCTGGCCCTGCTCACCAAGCAGGAGCGCTGCGTGCTCGACTACATCGTCAACGGCAAGTCGAACAAGGTGGTGGCGATCGAGCTGAACATCGCCGAGAGCACCGTCAAGGCCCACGTCTCGGCCATCCTGCGCAAGCTCAAGGTCTCCAGCCGCACCCAGGCGGTGATCAAGGTCGGCGCGCTGCTGCGCATGTGATTCCCGCGGTCACGGCACCGGCGTCCTGCCGCCGACCCCTTCCCCCATCACAACGACTTCTCGAAGTGGGCCACCAGGCTCTTCAGCGCCTTGGTGGTCTCGAACAGCTGTCCCACCGCGGCGGCAGCCTGCTCCACGCTGTGGGCGTTGTTTTCGGTGATGGCGCTGACCTTTTCCATGCTGTGCGCCACCTCGTTGGAGGCTTGCGATTGCTGGTTCAGCATCGCCGCGATGTCGCGGGCGCTGTCGGCGACCCCCAGGCTGGCCTGTTCGATCTGACCCAGGCTGGCCGAGGTCTCGCCGATCAGCGTACTGGCGCGGCCGGTCACCTGGCTGGCGCTGTCGATGGAGGACAACGCGCCGTGGGCGTGCTGTTGTACCTGGCCGATCGAGGCGCTGATCTCGGCCGTGCTATGACTGGTGCGTTCGGCCAATTTGCGTACCTCGTCGGCCACCACGGCGAAGCTGCGTCCCTGTTCGCCGGCCCGCGCCGCCTCGATGGCGGCATTCAGCGCCAACAGGTTGGTCTGCTCGGCGATTTCCCTGATCAGTTCGGTGACCGAGCCGATGCGCGTGATGGCGCCGTGCAGCGTCCCGATGGTGTCGCGCGCCTCGGCGATGGTGCCACGCAGGATGTCGGTGGTCTGCAGTGAATGCTGCATGCGCTCGCTGCCCGTTTGCACCAGCTGGCGCGCCATGGCGGCGTGGGCCGAGCCGAGGCGGGTGGAGTCGGCAATCTCATTGACCGAGACGGTGAGCTGTTCCAGCGCGGCCGCCACCTGCGCGATATCGTTGCTTTCGTCCTTGGCGCGTTCGCGCAGCGTCTCGGCCTGCTGGCCGATGCGTTGCGCATCCTGACCGATGCGCTCGGTGGCCGATACCACATCGGCCAAAATGGTGCGCAGGTTGATGCGGGTGGTTTCCAGCCGCTGCAGCAGCACGGCGCATTCGCGCGGGCCCTGCTCGCCGACGTGCTCCTTGAAATCGCCCTCGCCGAAGCGGGTCAGTGCGGCGTCGGCAGCGCGCAGAGTGTGGCTGACCCGCTGCTGCAACGCCAGCGTGGCGAGGCAGCCGGCCAGGAATGCCAGCAGCAGGGTGCCATACTGCCACCCGCCTGGCGAAAGCCAGGACACGCAGACGATGCCGGCAAGCAGGGTCGTGGCGAAGATGGTGAGCTGCAGCGCGAGCCACGACGGCGCCTTCGTGTGCCGTGTGGCCGGGAAGCTCATCTGCCCGGCGTTGATGGCTCGGTACAGCCGCTCGGCCTCGAGCACTTTGTCACGCGCCGGGGCCGAGCGCACCGACATGTAGCCGACGTGCCGGCCGCGGTCGGTCAGCGGTGTGACGTAGGCCTCGACCCAGTAGAATCCGCCGTTCTTGGCGCGGTTCTTGACCAGCCCCTGCCAGGGGTGCCGCTCGCTGATGGTGTCCCACAGGTCGGCGTAGGCGGCCGGCGGCATGTCGGGGTGGCGCACCACGTTGTGTGGCTGGCCGATCAGCTCGGCCTCGCTGAATCCGCTGATCTCGATGAAGGCCGGGTTGGCGTAGGTGATGCGGCCCTTCAGGTCGGTCTTGGTGACGATGGGACGACGTGGGTCGAGGAACAGTTCCTGCTCGGTAACCGGAAGATTCTGACGCATGACCTGCCCCCTGACGCGGAATGAATGGAAAAACCAAGCGGCTTGGTGCCGCGGTAAACTGATTATTTCTTTGGCATTTAAATGGTTGACTGCTAATGTGTTTTAGCTGAAATTGTCCATTCTGCAAGTAGTGGCTTGGCGTCCTGGGCGGCGTTCCAGCTGCCCATGCGAACTTGCCGTGGAGGCGGCGGGTCTACCTTCACTTCTGCTCACGTCGGCCCGGCGCGGTTACAATCGGTGTTGACGTGTTTCTTTGTGTATAAATTGCCCGTGCCCTGAGCGATGCGGGCATTGAGCATTCATCGAGTCGCAAGCGTGATTTCCAGAAAACTCAGTCTGTTGTTGCCGCTGGTGCTGCTGGCGGCGTGCGCCGTGGCGCCGCGTACAGCCGACACCCCGGTCCGTTTCGAAACCGCCAGCGTGGCCGAGCTGCCGCAATGGCAGCAGCAGGCGGTGGGCGAGTCGCTGCCGGCCCTGCAGCAAAGCTGCAAGGCGGTAGCCAAACGGGCGGAGTGGGCCGGCGCGTGCCGGGCCGCCGCCGCCGTGCCGGCGAACGATGCGGCGGCGGTGCGCCGTTTCTTCGAAACCCACTTCCAGGCCTGGAAGCTGCGCGACGGCGCACGCGACAGCGGGCTGATCACCGGCTACTACGAGCCGCTGCTCAACGGCAGCCGGGTAAAGTCAGCGCGTACGCCGTACCCGCTGTACGGCGTGCCGGCCGACCTCTTGACGCTGGATCTGCCGGCGCCCGAACGCAGCAAGAGCGTGCTGGTGGCGCGGCGCGGGCCGGGCAACCGGCTGACGCTGCGGCCCGGCGCGACCACGACCGGCGCCGGCGAGGTGGAAGTGCGGCTGGCCGATTTCGTCATCGACGGCCGCACCAGCAAGCTGCGTGGGCGGCTCGACGGCCAGCGCCTGCGGCCGTACTACACCCGCGCCGAGGTCGAGCAGGGCCTGGGCGTCAACAGCGCCGCGGTGCTGGCCTGGGTGGAGAACCCGGTGGAGCTGTTCTTCCTGCAGGTACAGGGCTCCGGGCGCATCCAGCTCGAGGACGGCAGCTTCCTGCGTGTCGGTTACGCCGAGCAGAACGGCTACGCTTACCAGTCGATCGGCCGCTGGCTGGTCGACCGTGGCGAGCTGACCCTGGCCGACGCCTCGATGCAGGGCATCCAGGACTGGATCAAGGCGCACCCGACGCGCCAGCAGGAGCTGTTCAACGTCAATCCCAGCTACGTGTTCTTCAAGGTGCTGCCGCACGCCGAGGGCGGGCCGCTGGGCTCGCTCGGCGTACCGTTGACCGACGGCTACAGCATCGCCGTCGACCCGCGCTACATCCCGCTCGGCGCGCCGGTGTATCTTGCTACCACCTGGCCGCTGTCGAACCAGCCGCTGGTGCGGCTGGTGCACGCGCAGGACACCGGCGGGGCGATCCGCGGGGCGATCCGCGCCGACTTCTTCTGGGGCTTCGGTACCGAAGCCGGCATGTACGCCGGGCGCATGAAGCAGCCGGGCAGCCTGTGGATCCTGCTGCCCAAGGGCATGAAGCCCAGCCAGGCGAGTGCCCTCTGAAGCGGACCCCGACATGAAGCCAACCCTGTTCCTCCTCGTGCTGTCCTTGCTGGCGCTGACCGCCTGCAACGATTCCTCCTCGTCCCCCACGGCGTCCGATGCGGCCAAGGCGCCGCCGCCGCGCGAACTGGCGCAAAGCGATGTGCTGGTCGCCAAGGTCGCACCGCTGGCCGACACGCTGACCTTCACCGGTACGCTCAACGCGCTCGACAGCAGCACCGTGGCGGCCGAGGTTGAGGCGGTGGTGCGCGAGGTGGCGGTGCGCGAGGGCGAACGGGTGCGGCGCGGCCAGCTGTTGGCGCGGCTCGACAACGAGACGCTGGCACAGAGCGTGGCCGAGCAAGAGGCGCAGCTGGCCAACAGCCGGGCGCGGTTGGCGCTGGCGCGGGTCAAGCTCGACAAGCAGCGCGAGCTGTTCGACAAGGGTTTCATCTCGCGGCTGGCGTTCGACGAGGTGGAGAGCGACTTCCAGGTGCGCGCCGGCGAACTGAAGGCGCAGGAGGCACAGCTGGCGCGCGCGCGCAAATCGCTGGCCGACACCCGCCTCACCGCGCCGATCGACGGCGTGGTGTACCAGCGCGCCATCAACCCGGGCGAACTGGCGCAGCGCAATACGCCGATCTTCCGCATCGCCGACCTGTCGGTGCTGGAATTGTCCGCCAGCGTGCCGGCGCGGCTGATCGGCAAGCTGCATGTCGGCCAGCATGCCCGGTTCAGCGTCGAAGGGTTGGCCGAGGAGTTCGACGCCGAGCTGGTGCGGCTCAATCCGGTCGCGGCCGGGGGCACGCGCAGCTTCACCGTGTATTTGCGCGTGGCGAACCCGGACGGGCGGCTCAGCGCCGGCCAGTTCGCCAAGGGCGGCATCGTGCTGGCCGAGGTCGGCGACGCGGTCAGCCTGCCGCTGGCGGCGGTGCACGACCTGGGCGGCAAGCCGTCGGTGCTGCTGCTGGAGCGCGGCCGGATCGTCAAGCGCCCGGTCAGCGTGCGGTTGCTGGCCGAGGGTGCCGGGCGCGTCGCCGTCGGCGGCGTCAAGCCGGGCGAGACGGTGCTGGCGGCCAATCTGCTGGGCGTGGCGCCGGGTGACGCGGTGACGCTCGCCGGCGCACGATGAGGATGCTGCCATGTGGTTGACCCGCGTCAGTATCCGCAATCCCTACTTCGCCACGGTGCTGATGCTGGCGCTCCTGGTGCTGGGGCTGTTCGCCGCCTGGCGCCTGCCGGTGGAGGAGTTTCCCGACATCCGCTTCCCGGTGGCGGTGGTCAGCACCACCTACAGCGGCGCCTCGCCCGAGGTGGTGGAAAGCGAGGTGAGCCGGCCGCTGGAAGAGGCAATCAACACCATCAACGGCATCAAGCACATCCGCTCCTATTCGTTCGAGGGCAGTTCCACCATCGTGGTGGAGTTCGAGCTCTCCACCGACCCTAACGTCGCGGTGCAGGATGTGCGCGACCGCGTCGGTTCGGTGCAGGGGCGCTTCCGGCGCGAAATCTCCACGCCGACGGTGTCGCAGTTCAATCCCAACGACCAGCCCCTGCTGTCGATCACGCTCAGTTCGCCCGCGGTCAGCCCGCGCACGCTGACCACCTGGGTCGACAACGTGCTGAAGAAGCGGCTGCAGACGGTGTCCGGCGTCGGCGAGGCCAAGCTGGTCGGCGGCGTCAAGCGCGAGCTGCGCATCGACCTCGACCCGTACCGGCTGGAAGCAGCCGGGCTGTCGCTGCCCGAAGTGGCGGCGGTGCTGCGCCAGGCCAACCAAGACTACCCGGCCGGCGAGGTCGGCACCAGCAGCCGCGAGCTGTCGGTACGAGTGGCCGGCAAGCTCAAATCGCCGGCCGACTTCGCCGCGCTGCCGCTGGCCTGGAAGAACGGCAACCCGGTGCGGCTCGCCGACGTGGCCGAGGTCAGCGATGCCGAGACCGAACGTTCCAGCGTGTCGCTGATCGACGGCAAGCCGGCGGTCGGGCTGGAAATCCGCGCCGCGCGCGGCGCCAACGTGGTCGAGGTGGCCGACGGGGTGAAGCAGGTGATTCAAGCCCAGCAGGGCCAGATGCCGCCGGGCACGGTGGTCACCTACACCTACGATAAGTCGCAGGACGTCAAGAACTCGCTGGCCGACGTGCGCGCCACGCTGATCGAGGGCGCGGCGCTGACGGTGCTGATCGTGTTCCTGTTCCTCGGCAGCTGGCGCAGCACGGTGATCACCGGGCTGACCCTGCCGGTGTCGCTGATCGGCACGCTGTTCG
>JACPUY010000327.1 GCA_016192025.1 Pseudogulbenkiania sp.
AATGATCCACATGACGGCGAGCCGTTGACCGAAGCGCGTGAGCGCCTGCTTGCCGACGCAAAGTGCTTCTCCGTTCCGCCGTCCGAGCTGGTCGACTCGGGCAACGGCTTGGGCCTGTTCTGGCGCCTGGAGGTGCCGATCCCGGTAGCTGGCGACATTGAGGAGCTGGAGTCACTCAACAAACGGCTGGAACAGTATTTCAAGGCTGACCATTGCCACAACGTCGACCGGATCATGCGGTTGCCCGGCACGATCAACCTGCCCGACTACCGCAAGAAAGCCAGGGGTCGGGTGCCGGTGCCGGCGCGGCTGCTGGATCGGAATGACGCGGCCTATCGGTGGGGGGCATTCGACTTCCTGCCGGTCGTGACGGTCACGCCCGAGATGAGCAAGGTAGCTCGCGCTACGGCGGAAAGCGGGCTACCGCGTTTCGACGAACTGCTGCCCGGCGACGACGCGCTGCGCAAGCGCTGGGAAGGCGACACGGACGGGCTCAAGGACGCCAGCCGCAGCGGGTTCGACATGTCGCTGGTGTCGATGATGGTGATCCGGGGCTTCAATGATGCTGAAATCACGACCGTGCTTCATGCCTTCAGGCCTGGCAAGGTGGTACAGGACGGGCGCAGCGACGACTATATCAAACCCATGATTGCCCTGGCACGCCGGAGCCGGGTGCTGGTGCGCGCTAACCTGTCGTGGACGGCCTATCGGCTGCTGGCCGAATGCTTCACCCAAGACGACGGCACGCTGTTGCTGCGGCACTGGAGAGGCGATTTCTACCGCTATACCGGCCGTGCCTGGCAACCGGGCGACGCTGCCGATATTGAGGCGAAAACTCAGTCCTACCTGGAAGGCGGTCACTGCTTCAGGCCCAAGGACAAGGGCAAGCGCGAACCGTACAACCCGACGTCCGCTGGCATCGAGAACGTGCGCAAGACATTGGGCAGGATCACACACGTAGCCAGCAACGGCGACATGCCGTGCTGGCTGGATCGCCGGGACGGCGACCCCGACCCCGACCCCGACCCCGAGGAAATGCTGGCGATGGCCAACGGCCTGCTGCACTTGCCGAGCCTGACCTTGCGCGCCCACGATCCCCGGCTATTCACCACCACGGCACTACCGTATGCCTACGATCCGCATGCCGAGCTGCCTACGGACTGGCTGTCTTTCCTGCGCGCCTTGTGGCCGAACGATCCTGAAAGCATTGAGACGCTTCAGGAATGGATGGGCTATCTGCTGGCCGCCGACGCTTCACAGCAGAAGATGCTCGCGCTGATCGGTCCGCCGCGCGCCGGTAAGGGTGTCATCGCCAAGGTACTGCAAGGCATGCTCGGCGGCGCGAACTGCATCGGGCCGACGTTGAATAGCTTAGGCCGCCCGTTTGGCTTACAGCCGTTGATCGGCAAATCGCTGGCCGTCGTCTCCGATGCGAGGTTCAAATTCGGCTCGGACGTGGTGACGGAGCGCCTGCTGTCCATTTCCGGGCAGGATGAGATGACCATCGACTGCAAATACAAAGGGGCATGGACCGGTCGGCTGCGCACGCGCTTCATGCTGTGCAGTAATGAGCTGCCCAGTCTCGAAGACGCCAGCGGTGCGCTGGCTTCGCGCTTCATCTTGTTAAGGCTCACGGAATCGTGGCTTGGCCGCGAGGACGTGGAGCTATCGGATCGCCTCATGCGGGAGTTGCCTGGCATCTTTAACTGGGCGCTGCAAGGACTGACACGGCTACGGAAGCGGGGTCATTTCCAGCAGCCGGCATCGGGTGTGGGACTCATTCAGGAGTTTACCGAACTGAGCTCACCCATCAAGGTATTTCTGCGCGACGAATGTGTTGTGGACCCTGACCTCAAGACGGAATGCGATCACCTTTATCAGTCATGGAAAATGTGGTGTCTCGGCAATGGGCGAAAGGAGGTCGGCACCCAGCAACAATTCGGAAATAATATCCGCACCGTGCTGCCTGAAATCGAGACTAAACAATTTCGGGTAGACGGAAAACTAAAACGTTTTTATATCGGACTTGGCATTGCTCAGGCACTGCCGGCAGAATTCCAGCACATTCTGGTCCACAGGGAGCAAGCGCGAAGGGCAAAACTGTTGCTGTAGTGGAGGTGTAACGCGTTACGTAACGCGCCGGAAGAGACCATCGCGTTACAGCTGAAAGCCTTATGTGGCGGGTTTTACACGGCTGCTGTAACGCATGTAACGCACTACTCTCAACCTTTTTTAGCTATTTAGTAATTAGAGAAAAGATATATTAGAGGAAAACAATAGGGAGTATCGCGTTACACGCGTTACACGCGTTACACGCCGTTGTGAAAAAGAATTAAAAATGATTTCCCGCTGGTGAAAATGTTGAGGAGGTGCTCTGTGAAAAAGCCAATTTTAATTGCGCCGAGAAATGCAGCGCGTGAGATGACGCCTGGACCTGACACGGAACGGCTGCTGGCATCAGGTAGCTGGGTGACCGTGGTCAAGTCAAAACCGCATACCCGGCATACGAAAAACACCGAAGCTTTCCGGCAGCGCAAGCGGGAACAGGGGTTTCGTCCGATTTATGTTTTCCTTCCTGGCACTGTGTTTGAAGAATTGCACGCGCAGCAACGGAAAGGAGAAAGCATCGCCGAACTGATCGAGCGCTTGCTCAGTCCGTCTAGCAACGAGAGTAAGACAGAGACACACAAATGAATTTTCAGACACGTCAAGCCCAGAATCCCAGACAGGTCAAATATATTGGCCCATTAGAGCCGCTAAAACTGAATGAGGTTGCTGATGTAGCGCCCTTATTGGCGGCCTGAAAGCCTTGCCAGCAAAGGATTTCACGGGTTTCGTTGCCGGTTTTACCACGGTTTTCTACCACGCCGTGGTGGATGGTTTGCGCGGTATTATGGCGCGGCAAAACGACCGGAAACGGCTACGAAACCACCAAAACCAGCCATAAACATCCAATTGTTTGGAAAGGAATTGGCAGTTTATTGCTACAAAATGGAGGAAAAACCATGGAAATTGCGCTCGATGTGGGTGGGCACCATGCGTGCATCTGCTGTTCGACGGATTTGACCAACAAAGCCCTGTGCATTGCTGTGATCGGCTTCGACGGTGCCACGCCTCATTTGTCCATGCTGCAGAAGGCCTTGTATTGGCGCTTAAAGGCCGAAGCGCTCGACCAACTGACCCACTATCTAGGCGTGGCCCCCCTGGTGGTTGAGCCCGTGCTGCCGTACTGGCCGGAACGCAGGGCCGTCACGGCGCGATCAACATGAAGGCAAGGCCACCACACAGGCTTGGTGCCAGAACGCCGCTACGGGCATTTGTGAGGCAAGAATGATGCAGACGACGAAAGCAAGTACAGATGACGTTGACACCTACACCAGCATCTGGCCAGCGCCAGTGCGAACCAAGGCGCTGGAATTGTTCGCGGAGCTTGAACGCTACCGGGCCGCGACGGCGCATGCACGGGAAGTCCGTTCTTGCCGGATTGAAGATGCCATCATCCAGTGTTACCGCGACCATCAGCGCCTTCTGGAAAGCCTGCCGTTGCGGAGCCGTACCGCCCGCCTGTGCGAGAAACTGGCCAATGCCCTGAAGCTGCGGCCCTGCCTCTACGCGCTGACCGCCATGCCACGCCGTAGCAGGGTCAAGGAAATCGTCTACCGGTTATCGCTCGAAATTAAATAATGCATCTGCCAGATGGCTCAAAACTATGTGGCGTGAAAAAGCTCGAATGAGTTGGAGAACTTATCAGGAGGGCTTTATCATGACCAGAGACGACCCGCTAGATGCCGTTCCCGACGGAATTCCGTTGAAAGAATTGCGCCCCATTCCGGCTAATGACGTAGTAATAGCTGAGGCGCACCACCTCGTGTACCACGTCCAGTTGCAGCCCGGTGTGACACTCGATGATTGTCTGTGCGCCGATGCTTGGCGGAATGCCGCTTTTAAATTCCATGTCCACGACCAGCTGGAAATCCACCCTGCTGACGACTCCTATTTCGCGATTCTGCTCGTCCGTGAATGCGCACGGGAATTCGCCCACGTCAGCCTGCTTTACAAAGTGGATTTCCCTCGCCTGCACGCCAATGTGGATGATATCCCACTGGGTTATCATGTTGATTTCCTTGGCGTCCAGCGTCTGTTTGGTGTGTTCCACGGGACGCAACTGCTAAAACATGGCCTGACGACCCGAGGTGAAGCGGTCCAATGGCTTCGCGAGACGTTGCATTGAAATGGACCATCAA
>JACPUY010000328.1 GCA_016192025.1 Pseudogulbenkiania sp.
GCGGCGATGGCTTCCGGGTCCTTGTCGAAGGCGATCAGCCGGCCGGCCGGGCCCCGCTGCGACAAAATGAGCCGGCTGTGCCCACCGCGGCCGAAGGTGCAATCCACGTACACCCCGTCCGGACGGACGGCGAGCGCGGCGACAGCTTCGCTGAGCAGCACCGTGAGGTGCGAAAAAACGGGGGTACTCACAGCGTGAAATCTCCGAGATGCTGAGATAGTTCGGCGGGGTCGATGTCCAGGGCGTCGTTGGTCTGGGCATCCCAGTCGGCGGCATCCCAGAGTTCGAAACGATTGCCCATGCCCACCAAGGCGACGTCCTTGTCGAGGTTGACCAGGCCGCGCAAGCGCGGCGACAGCAGGATGCGGCCGGCGCTGTCCATGTCGATCTGCTCGGCATGGCCGAGCACCAGCTTCTGGTAGCGCTTGAGCAGGGGGTTGCCGGAGGGCAGCGCCAACAGCCGCGCCTCCACCGGGTGCCAGTTGGGCTCGGGGTAGAGCAGCAGATGGTCGCGCGCTTCCAGCGTCACCACCAGCTTGGAGCCGAAAGCGGACAGCAGCGTCTCGCGGTGTCGGGCCGGAATGGCCAGACGCCCCTTGCTATCAAGAGACACGACGTTGACGCCACCAATCATGATTCGGACATTAAGCCTCTGGTTAGGGGTGTGCGCCCCACTTTTACCCACTTCACCCCACTTTTCGCCACTATAAGAAAGAAGCGTCATAGGGTCAACCTGAGCCGGAGCACAACCTCCTTTTAAGACAAGGGCTTAGAAACACCTCACAAGGAATAACCCTATTAAATCAGCAGCTTAAAAAAAGCGTTGAAAGTAGGCTGTGAAAAGGGGGAATACAACAGCCGCAAACGGCAAAAAAAATACAGGCGACATGCCGTGGCATGCCGCCTGTCGCCGGGTCCGGCCCCGGCCTGCGCCGCGCTCGGCGTCAGGCCAGTTTCTGCTTGAGGATCTCCTGCACCTGGGCCGGATTGGCCTTGCCCGTGGGAGCCTTCAGCACCTGGCCGGCCAGGGCGTTGGGCGCCTTTTCCTTGCCGGCGCGGAACTCCTCCACCGCCTTGGGATTGGCGGCGATGGCATCAAGGACCATCTTCTCGATGGCGCCGACGTCCGACACCTGCTTCAGACCGTCGCGCTCGATGATGGCGTCGGCCGACAGCTCGCTGTCCCACAGCGCCTCGAACACCTGCTTGGCGAGCTTGGACGACAGGGTACCATCGGCGATACGCACTACCAGCCCGGACAGCCGCTCGGCGGAAATCGGGCAATCGCCGATGTCCTTGCCGTCGCGGTTCAGCCGTGCGGCGATCTCGCCGTTGACCCAGTTGGCGGCGAGCTTGCCCTGACCGCTGGCGCGGGCCACCGTCTCGAAGTAGGCCGCCAGCGCGCGCGAACCGGTCAAGAGACCGGCATCGTAGCCGGACACGCCGAACTCGGCGACGAAGCGCGCCTTCATCTGGCCCGGCAGCTCCGGCATCTCGGCGCGGATGGCGTCGATCTGCGCACTGTCGATGCGCACCGGCAGCAGGTCCGGATCGGGGAAGTAGCGGTAATCGTGCGCGTCTTCCTTGCTGCGCATCATGCGCGTCTCGCCGGTGTCCGGATCGAACAGCACGGTAGCCTGCTCGACGCGGCCGCCGTCTTCCAGCGTATCGATCTGCCACTGGATCTCGTACTCGATCGCCTGCTGCAGGAAGCGGAAGGAGTTGAGGTTCTTGATCTCGCGGCGGGTGCCGAAGGCCTCCTGGCCTAACGGGCGCACCGAGACGTTGGCGTCGACGCGGAAGCTGCCTTCCTGCATGTTGCCATCGCAAATGCCGAGCCAGGTCACCAGCGTGTGCAGCGTACGGGCGTAGGCCACCGCCTCGTCGGGTGAACGCATGTCAGGCTCGGACACCACTTCCAAGAGCGGCGTGCCGGCGCGGTTCAGGTCGATGCCGGTCATGCCCTGGAAGTCCTCGTGCAGGCTCTTGCCGGCGTCTTCCTCGAGGTGGGCGCGGGTGACACGGATGACCTTCTCCTCGTCGCCGACCTGGATCGCCAGTTTGCCGTGCTCGACGATCGGCAGTTCCATCTGGCTGATCTGGTAGCCCTTGGGGAGATCGGGATAGAAGTAGTTCTTGCGCGCGAAGACGTTCTTCTGGTTGATCGTGGCATCCAGCGCCAGGCCGAGGCGGATGGCCTTGTCGACCGCCGCCCGGTTCAGCACCGGCAGTACGCCGGGGAAGGCCAGTTCGACCGCCGAGGCCTGGGTGTTGGGCGCAGCGCCGAAGGCGGTGGAGGCGCCGGAGAAAATTTTCGATGCGGTGTTGAGCTGCACGTGCACCTCGAGACCGATGACGACTTCCCATTTCATGGTCGGAAAATCCTTCTACATGAAAGAGCGGAGCAACAGCACCGCTCTGCGAAAACGTAAACTTCAAGCCTGCAGGCAAATGGACCGAAGGCAAGGCGGGCGGGCGGGCGGGCGCAGACCGTACATAGCATAGCGCCCAACGCCGGATTCGGGTCGTGCCGCCGCAGGCTTACAGGGCCGGTGCCTTCCGGTGCCAGTCGGTCACCTGCTGGAACTGGTGCGCCACGTTCAGCATCTTCGCTTCGGCGAAGTAGTTGCCGATGATCTGCAGACCCACCGGGCGGCCGTTGGCGGCGAAGCCGGCTGGCACGCTCATGCCGGGCAGGCCGGCCAGGTTGACCGACAGCGTATAGATGTCGGACAGGTACATCTGCACCGGGTCGCCCGACTTCTCGCCGAGATTGAACGCCGCGGTCGGCGCCACCGGGCCGAGGATGACGTCGCAGCGTTCGAACGCGGCCTTGAAGTCGTTGGCGATCAGGCGGCGGATCTTCTGCGCCTTCAGGTAGTAGGCGTCGTAGTAGCCATGGGACAGCACGTAGGTGCCGACCATGATGCGGCGCTTGACCTCGGCGCCAAAGCCCTCGGCGCGGGTCTTTTCGTACATGTCGACCAGGTCCTTGTACTCGGCGGCACGGTGGCCGTAGCGCACGCCGTCGTAACGGCTGAGGTTGGTCGAGGCCTCGGCCGGGGCGATCACGTAGTAGGCCGGGATGCTCAACTGGGTATTCGGCAGGCTGATCTCGACCACCTCGGCACCCAGCTTCTTCAGCTCGGCGATGGCGCCGTCGACCACGCCGGCCACGTCTTCGGCCAGGCCCTCGGCGAAGTACTCGCGCGGCAGGCCGATTTTCAGCCCGTTCAGCGGCTTATTCAGGTCGCGGGTGTAGTCTTCCTTGGTGCGCTCGAGGCTGGTCGAGTCACGCGCATCGAAGCCGGCCATGACGTTCAAGAGCAACGCGCAGTCCTCGGCGGTCTGTGCCAGCGGGCCGCCCTGATCGAGCGAGGAGGCGTAGGCCACCATGCCGTAGCGCGACACCACGCCGTAGGTCGGCTTGATGCCGGTCACGCCGCAGTGCGAGGCTGGCTGGCGGATCGAGCCGCCGGTATCGGTGCCGGTGGCTACCGGCGCGAGACGCGCCGCCACCGCCGCGGCCGAGCCACCGGACGAGCCGCCGGGGATCGCCGCCAGGTCCCACGGGTTCTTCACCGGGCCGTAGAAGCTGTTCTCGTTGGACGAGCCCATGGCGAACTCGTCCATATTGGTACGGCCGAGCGTCACCAGGCCGGCGGCGCGGCACTGCTCGATCGCGTGCGCGTCGTAGGGCGAAATGAAGTTGTCGAGCATCTTCGAGCCGCAGCTGGTCTTCCAGCCCTGCTGACAAAAGATGTCCTTGTGCGCGATCGGCACGCCGGCGAGCGGGCCGGCCTGGCCGGCGGCGCGCAGCGCGTCGGCAGCGCGCGCCTCGGCCAGCGTCTTGTCGCCGTCGACGGTGATGAAGGCGTTGAGCACCGGGTTGAGCGCCGCGATGCGGTTGAGGTAGAGCCCGGCGAGTTCCTCGCTGGACACGGCTTTTGCCGCCAGTTGCTGCGACAGTGCCTTGAGGGTGGCGTTAATCATGGTGTCGTAATGTCCGGATAAGCTCGGCAGGTTGACCGGAAAGCGCAGCGCGCCGGGAACCAACTCCGCCGGAATCAATCTCTGGTTATTCGATGACTTTGGGCACGAGGAACAGGCCGTTCTCGACCTGCGGCGCGATGGCCTGGAAGGCTTCGCGGCGATCCGATTCGGTCACCACGTCGTCGCGCAGGCGCAGGCTCACGTCCTGCGGGTGGGCCATCGGCTCGATGCCGTCGGTATCAACGGCCTGCATTTGTGCGATCAGGCCGAAAATATTGTTGAGTTGGGCCCCGACAGCCTCGATTTCTGCGTCGGTTACGGCGATGCGGGCAAGCTTGGCGATCCGCGCGACATCCTGATGCGTCAGCGACATGGTGTCCTCGTTAAAATCTTTAATAATTCAAGGGCAATAGGGTATCATAGACCGTTTGATTCACCCAAGATTCGCCGCTTCGCCACACGCCCCGACCGGAGGTCATCTGACGGCCTTTTCCGTCCTTCCGGCGGCAGGGGGAGCCTGCAGGACCAACCTCGAACCGAACCGCTGCGGGCCACGTCCCGACACATACGAACAATGACCAGGATCACCCCCATGTTTCGTTCCCTCACCGGATACTTTTCGAACGACCTCGCTATTGACCTAGGCACCGCCAACACCCTGATCTACATGCGCAGCAAGGGCATCGTGCTGGACGAACCGTCGGTGGTGGCGATTCACAGCGACGCCCCGACCAACAAGAAATCGATCCTGGCCGTCGGCCAGGAAGCCAAGCGCATGCTGGGTCGCACGCCGGGTTCGATCCAGGCCATCCGTCCGATGAAGGACGGCGTGATCGCCGACTTCACGGTGACCGAGCAGATGCTCAAGCAGTTCATCAAGAAGGTGACGCCGAGCCGCTTCTTCTCGGCCAGTCCGCGCATCGTGATCTGCGTGCCGTGCGGCTCGACCCAGGTCGAACGCCGCGCCATCAAGGACTCGGCGCTGGCCGCCGGCGCGCGTCGTGTCGAGCTGATCGAGGAACCGATGGCCGCGGCGATCGGCGCCGGCCTGCCGGTGGAAGAACCGACCGGCTCGATGGTGGTGGACATCGGCGGCGGCACCACCGAGGTCGGCGTGATTAGCTTGGGCGGCGTGGTGTATTCCAACTCGGTGCGCGTCGGCGGCGACAAGTTCGACGAAGCCATCATCAACTACATCCGCCGCAACTACGGCATGCTGATCGGCGAGACCACCGCCGAAGAGATCAAGAAGACCATCGGTTCGGCCTTCCCCGGCGCCGAGGTGAAGGAAATGGAAGTCAAGGGCCGCAACCTGGCCGAGGGCATTCCGCGCGCCTTCACCGTATCGTCCAACGAAATCCTCGAAGCGCTGACCGAGCCGTTGAACCAGATCGTCTCCGCAGTCAAGATCGCGCTGGAGCAGACCCCGCCGGAACTGGGCGCCGACATCGCCGACAAGGGCATGGTGCTGACCGGTGGCGGCGCACTGTTGAAGGACATTGACCGCCTGCTGGCCGAGGAGACCGGCCTGCCGGTGATCGTCGCCGAAGAGCCGCTGACCTGCGTGGTGCGCGGTTCCGGCCGGGCGCTGGAAAAAATGGACAAGATCGGCACCATCTTCACCAATGTACCCTGAATCGGACCCGCGTCCGGCCTGACACGGCCGGATGTTCTGCCAGATGGACTTTGCCAATAACCCCAGCTTCTTCCACCAGGGACCGCGCCCCGGCGTGCGCCTGGCGCTGTGCGTGCTGCTGTCGGTCGCGCTGTTGATCGGCGATAGCCGCTTCAGCCTGATGGAGCACCTGCGCGAGGGCCTGTCGGTGGTACTGTACCCGCTGCAGCGCGCGGTCAACGTGCCGTTTGCCGGCGCGCGCCATGTCATCGACTTCTTCACCGCGCAGGCTGAACTGAAGGCGGAAAACGACGCGCTGAAAAACCAGCGGCTGCAGATGTCGGCGCAGCTGTTGCGCCTCGCCACCGTCGAACGCGAGTACCGCGAACTACGCCAGCTCAACGACATCAAATCGTCACGCGCCGAGGGCGGCCAGCTGGCCGAGGTGCTGTACACCGGGCGCGACCCGTTCTCCTACAAGCTGATCATCGACAAGGGCGAGGACGCCCACATCCGTCCGGGCCAGCCGGTGATCGACAGCCAGGGACTGATCGGCCAGGTAACGCGGGTACAGCCGCTGACCGCCGAGGTAACGCTGATCATCGACAAGAACCACATGGTACCGGTGATGATCGAACGTACCGGCGCGCGCGCCATCCTGTACGGCTACGGTGGCGGAGTCGAGGTACGCTACCTGTCCAACCAGGCGGACGTGCACCAACAGGACCTGCTGGTGACCTCAGGCATCGACGACCTGTATCCGGCTGGCCTGCCGGTGGCGCGCGTCGGCAAGGTCGAGCGCAATACCGGTGCCGCCTTTGCCCGTCTCGCCACCAGCCCCATGGCCGGCGTGCAGCAGAGCCGCTTCGTGCTGGTGCTGAACCAGAAACAGCACGTGCCGGCCCGCCCGGCCACGGCTGACGCCAAGCAGAACGCTACGGAGTAAGCATGTCGTTCGACCGCCCCCGAGAACTGTTGAAGCCGGTCAAGCGCCGTTTCATCTACCTGACCTTCGCCATCGCCATACTGGTCGAGCTGATCCCGCTGCCGGCCGGCTCCACCCGCTGGCTGCCGGACCTTATCGGCCTGTTGCTGCTGTACTGGGTGATCAACCAGCCGCGCCGCATCAACATCGGCAGCGCCTTCCTGCTCGGCCTGATCGCCGACGTGGCCACCGCCGGCCTGTTCGGCCAGCACGCGCTGGCCTACTCGGTGACCAGCTACTTGGCGCTGATGCAGCAGCGCCAGCTGGTGATGTTCAACCTCGGCCAGCAGGCGCTGGCGGTGCTCGGGCTGATGCTGGCCAACCAGGCCATCATGGTAGTGGCGCGCATGATCACCGGCGCCGCCTTTGTCGGCTGGAGCTACTTCCTGCCGCCGCTGATCGCCGCGCTGCTGTGGCCGCTGTTGACCAAGCTGCTGTTGCTGCCGTACCGGCAGCATTCGGTGTAGCCCGGCATGCCCCGCCCCCCCCGTTTCAAGAACGCCCAGGCAGAGGAAGGCCAGTTCCAGCTACGGCTGCTGGTCGCTTACGCCTTCATGCTGCTGCTGTTCCTGCTGCTGGTCAGCCGTTTCGTCTGGCTGCAGGTGATGCAGCACGAACACTTTTCCACGCTGGCCCAGAACAACCGCATCTCGCTGGTGCCGATTCTGCCCAACCGCGGGCTGATCGTCGACCGCAACGGCGTGATCCTGGCGCAGAACTACTCGGCCTACACGCTGGAACTCACCCCGAGCAAGATCGCCGATCTCGACGCCACCGTGACCCAACTCGGTACGCTGGTGAACATCACCCCGCGCGATCTGAAGCTGTTCAAGAAGTTGCGCGCGGAAACGCACAGCTTCGAGGCGATCCCGCTCAAGGTCAAACTGAGCGAGGAGGAAGCGGCACGCATGGCGGCGCACGCCTGGCGTTTTCCCGGCGTGGAGGTCAAGGCCCGGCTGTTCCGCGACTACCCGTTCAAGGAGCTGACCAGCCACGTGCTCGGCTACATCGGTCGCATCAACACCCGCGACGTGGCACGGCTGGAGGAGGACGGCAAGACCACCAACTACCGCGGCACCAGCTATATCGGCAAGACCGGCCTGGAATACACCTACGAGGATCCGCTGCACGGCACGGTCGGCTTCGAGTAAATGGAAACCGCCGCCGGCGGGCGCGCCATCCGTACGCTGCCCCGCACCCCGCCGGTCAACGGCCAGAGCCTGCACCTGGCGCTGGACATCCGGCTGCAGGAGATAGCCGACAAGCTGTTCGGCAAACGCCGCGGTGCGCTGGTGGCGATCGACCCGCGCGACGGCGGCGTGCTGGCCTTCCTGTCCAAGCCGGGCTTCGACCCCTCGCTGTTCATCGACGGCATCGACAGCCAGACCTGGAAGGAACTGAACGAGGACTGGGAAAAGCCGCTGGTCAATCGAGCGCTGCGCGGCCTCTACCCGCCCGGCTCGACCTTCAAGCCGTTCATGGCGATGGCGGCGCTGGAAGCCGGTGCCGTCGGCCCCAACGACATCCGCCCGGCGCCCGGCTACTTCACCCTGCCCGGCAGCAGTCACCAGTTCCGCGACAGCAAGCCGTCCGGCAACGGCATGGTCAACCTGGCACGCGCCATCGCAGTGTCCAGCGACACCTTCTTCTACAAGGTGGCATGGGACATGGGCATCGACCGCATCCACCCGCTGCTCGGCCAGTTCGGGCTCGGCAGCAAGACCGGCATCGATCTGGACGGCGAGGCGGCCGGGGTGCTGCCGAGCAAGGAATGGAAGGCCCGGCGCTTCGCCAAGCATCGCCCGGAAGTGCGCCGCTGGTACCCGGCCGACGTGGTCAGCATCGGCATCGGCCAGGGCTTCAACGCCTACACCCCGTTGCAAATGGCCAATGGCGTTGCGGCACTGGCCAATGACGGCGTGGTCTTCAAGCCGCACCTGGTGCAGCAGGTGGTGGACGACCGCCACGGCCAGGCGACCGCGGTTAATACCCGCCCGGTACGGCACATTCCGTTCAAGCCGGCCCACTTCGCCTACGTCAAACGCGGCATGCAGGCGGTGCTGCAGCCGGGCGGCACCGCAGCGCGCATCGGCCAGAACCTGCCCTACAGCATGGCCGGCAAGACCGGCACCGCGCAGGTGGTGCAGATCAAGCAGGGCGCCAAGTACAACGCCGGCGCACTGGCCGAGCGCTACCGCGACCACTCGTGGTTCGTGGCGTTCGCCCCGGTCGAGGCACCGAAGATCGCCGTGGCGGTGATCGTCGAGAACGCCGGCTTCGGTGCGGCCGCGGCGGCTCCGATCGTGCGCGCCCTGACTGACTTTTACCTCACCGGCAAGGTGCCGGCGGATCTTGCCGGCCAGTTGCAGACGGTGAAGACAGAAACCCGCAGCGCGGCGGAAATTGCCCGGGCCCAGGCCGAGCGCGCCGCCGAAGAGCAGGAGAGCCACGATGCAAACCCCGCTCCTTAAACGCCTCTGGCAGTTCGTGCGTGAACCGCTGGACGGCTGGCTGATGCTGTTCCTCGGCCTGGTGTTCGTGCTCAGCATGCTGGTGCTGTATTCAGCCTCGAACCAGAGCTTCGAAAAGATCGACAACAAGCTGGTCTACACCCTGCTCGGGTTGACGGTGATGTGGGGTGCGGCGCGGATGCGCCCGCAGTCGATCATGAACTTCGCGCCGCCGGTCTACGCACTGGGGGTGCTGCTGCTGGTGGCGGTGCATTTCAAGGGGGTGACGGTCAACGGTTCGACGCGCTGGCTGGAACTGGGCATCACCCGCATCCAGCCGTCGGAAATCATGAAGATCGCGCTGCCGATGATGGTGGCGTGGTTCTTCCAGCGCTTCGAATTGAGCCTGCGCTGGTGGCATTACCTGATCGCCGTGGTGCTGATCGTCATCCCCGGGGGGCTGGTGCTGAAGCAGCCCGACCTCGGCACCGCCACGCTGATCATGGCGGCGGGTTTCTTCGTGCTGTACTTTGCCGGGCTGTCATGGAAGGTGCTGATCGGCGGCGCGCTGGCCTTTGCCGCCAGCCTGCCGATCATCTGGAATCTGATGCACGACTACCAGAAGAAACGGGTGCTGACGCTGATCGACCCGATGGAAGACCCGCTCGGCGCCGGCTATCACATCATCCAATCGATGATCGCCATCGGCTCCGGCGGACCGTTCGGCAAGGGCTGGCTCAACGGCACCCAGACCCATCTCGACTACATCCCGGAACGCACCACCGACTTCATCTTCGCGGTGTACTCGGAGGAGTTCGGACTGCTCGGCAACGCCATCCTGGTGGCGCTCTACCTGCTGATCGTCAGCCGCGGGCTGATGATCACCGCCCGCGCCCAGACGCTGTACGGCCGGCTGATGGGAGGCTCGATCACCCTGTCGTTCTTCGTCTACGCCTTCGTCAACATGGGCATGGTGGCCGGCATCCTGCCGGTGGTCGGCGTGCCGCTGCCCCTGGTGTCCTACGGTGGCACCGCCACCCTGACGCTGATGTTCGGGCTCGGCATGCTGATGAGTATCGGCAACACGCGGCGCTGAAGCGTCAGCCCAGCCAGCGCAGCGCGCCATACACGGCAAAGCTGACCACGATGGCGAGCAGCGTGCGCCGGGTCAGCAGCGCCACCAGCCCGGCCACCAGCGTGCCGACCAGGTAGGGGTTGGCCGGCGATAGGTCGAGCGCCCCCTGCGGCGCCAGCGCCATCGGCACCACCAGCGCGGTCAGCACCGCCGCCGGCACGTAGTGCAGCGCGCGGTTGAGCCAGGGCGGGAAGCTCAAACGTTGGCCGAACACCAGGAAACTGGCGCGGATCAGCACGGTCAACAGTGCCATGCCGGCGATGGTCAGCCAGATCGTCATGCCGGTACCCTCCTTCCGGCCACTCTTTCGCACACCACGCCGGCCAGCACACCGAAGAGCGCCGCCAGCATCAGGTCGAGCTTGTAGGGCAGCCCGCGCGCCAGCAGCGCCACCGCCCCGGCCACAGCAGCCGCAGCCAGCGCCGGGCGCTGTTTCAGCTGCGGCGCGACGATCGCGGTGAAGGTCGCCACCATGGCGAAGTCCAGCCCCCAGCCGGCCAGCCCCGGCACCGCCTTGCCGAGCGTCACCCCCATCGCACTCCACAGGAACCAGTTCAGGTACATCGCCAGCGAGGAACCGAGCTGATACCACTGCCCGCCGGCCGCGCCCTGCGAACGGAAGCGGTGTTCCACCACGGCGAAGGTCTCGTCGGTCAGCCAGAACGCCAGCGGCCAGCGCCAGCGCGCGCTCCAGCCGCGCGCGTAGGGCAGCAGCGTGGCGCTGTACAGCGCGTGGCGCAGGTTGACGACGAAGGTGGTGAGCCAGATCACCGGCAGCGCCGCACCGGCGCCGATCAGGCTGACCGCAACGAACTGCGAGGAACCGGCGAAGACGCAGGCCGACATCGCCAGCGCGGCGCCGGCCGACAGCCCGGCGCCCACGGCCAGCGTGCCGAAGATCAGGCCGAATGGCGCAGCGCCGACCAGCATCGGCAGCGAATCGCGCGCGCCGGCGAGCACAAGAGCGGAAGGTTTCATCAGATCAGCCAAAGGAAGTCGCAGACGCACCAGTCTGGCTCACGCGCCGGGATGCGTCTTGAACGATCTTGCGCCGACAGCGCGCTGGTAGGCGGCCGGCGTCACGCCCAGCGCGTGGCGGAAGGCCCGCGTCAGATGCGCCTGGTCGGCAAAGCCCAGCTCGGCGGCCGCCTCGGATGGCCGCCAGCCGCGCGCCAGCAAGGTACGCGCCCGCGCCACCCGCAGTTGGTTGCGCCAGGCCACCGGCGGCAGCCCGAGACGCTGGCGGAACAGCCGGTTGAGATGGTAGGGCGACAGCTCGACGGCATCCGCCAGTTGCTGCAGCGACAGGTTTTCTGCCAGCCGGTCGGCCAGCAGCGCCCGCGCCCGCTCCACCGCCAGCGGATGGGGCGACAAGGGCTGGCTGCCTATGCTCATGTGGCGCTGCAGTACCGCCGAGAACACCGCGTACAAGGCCGACTCGCGCTGCAGCCGGTCCTCGCTGGAACAGAGCAACAGGTGCAACTGGTTCAGCCCTTCGGCCAGTTCGGCGTCGTGCAGCACCGTGGCGCGAAAGTACGGCACGGCGTCGGCGCGGCCGCTGATCTGCTGCGCCAGCCGGCGCATGAACGCCGCCGACGGGTAAAAACCCCGGTAGGCCCAGCCGCTCTCCTCACCCGCCTCGCCGGTATGCACCTCGCCCGGGTTGATCACGATCAGCTGGCCGCGTCCGGCCTGATGGGCGCTGCCGTGGTAGTGATAGCGCTGCGAGCCCTGGATCAGCGTGTTCACCACGTATTCCTCGTGGAAATGCGGCGCGAACACGTGATCGACGTAGCGGGCGTCCAGGCACTCCAGCGGCGCCAGATCGTCGGCGCGGAAAAAGCGGGCATATTCGGAGTGCTGGTGCATGGCGCGATGGCGGCCCTGGCAAGTGGTGCCTGTCATTCTGCCCGGTTTTGCCCGGTGCGACTTGATCGATATTGCGGCGACCTGCTTTTGCCCCACCGCCCAGCCGGGATCGGTTCGGCAGGGCTCAGAAACCGGCGAGGAAGGTGCGCACGCCCGAGCCGATGAACTGGACGCCGACGCAGATCAGCAGAAAACCCATCAGCCGCGTCATCACCTCGCGCCCGGAACGGCCGAGCTTCCCCGAGATCAGCACCGACGAGCGCAACACCAGCCAGGTGCCGAGACAGGCCAGTGCGATCGCCAGCACCGTCATCGCCATGGCCAGCGCCTTGGCCGGCACGCCGTGCAATTCGGCGATCTCGGTGGCGATGCCGATCACCACCGCGATCGTTCCCGGCCCGCTGATGCCCGGCATCGCCAGCGGGAAGAAGGCGTAATCCTCCTTGCCATCCGAGGTCTTGGGCGCCATGCTCGGGTCCTGCGACAGGAACAGCATGCGGTAGCCCAGCACCGCCACCACGAAGCCGCCGGCGATGCGCAACGCGCCGTAGGAAATGCCGAACAATTCCAGGATCAGGTTGCCGGCCAACAGCGACACCAGCATGATGCCGGCAGCGAACAGGCAGGCGCGACGCGCCTGGTGCGCCCGCCTTTCCTCGCTCATGTCGCGAGTCAGCGTGATAAACAGCGGAATCTTCGACAGCGGGTTGGTGATGGTGATCAGACTGATCAGACCACCAAACAGGAACTGCAGGTACAGGGCTTTCAGCATGGGCAACAGTCGACAATGTCGGGCCGTCATTCTACCCGCTTACCGGCGGCTTGCCAGCGGGCGCGGCGCTGCGGCAATCTGTCGCAGTACCGACAGGCGACGCTATGCTACGGTTATGCCGTCAACCCTCACTGATATGAAGACATGAAATTTGCCCGCCTCCTGCTCGCCCTGCTGAGCACCCTGCTGGCCCTGCCGGCACTGGCCCACCATTACACCCTGGGCGCCCTGCATATCGGCCACCCGTGGAGCCGCGCCATGCCGGCCGCCACGACCAGCGGTACGGTCTACCTGAAGCTCAACAACCGCGGCCCGAGCGCCGACCGCCTGCTCGCAGCCAGCACCCCGCGTGCCGCCAGCGCCGAACTGCACCAGCACCTCGACGACCACGGCGTGATGCGCATGCGCGCGGTCCCCAACGGCGTCGAGCTGCCGCCGGGCCGAAGTATCGCGCTGGCGCCCGGCGGACTGCACATCATGCTGATGGGGCTGACCGCTCCGCTCAAGGCCGGCGAGCGCTTTCCGCTGACGCTGCGCTTTGCCCGCGCCGGCAAGATCGAGGTCGAGGTCAAGATCGAAGACGGTCTGATGCCCACCCCCTGAGCGTCACCCGGCGGCCGGCCCGGCAAAGCGGCCGCCCGCGACACTCCCCCTCCCCCGTAGCGCCCCCTCCGCCTCGCGGCCTCGCCACGCCCGCTCGCCAGCGCCGCATGCCCCTCCCTGCTCGCCCTGCTCAGGCCAGAATGCTAAAGTAGTATCGGTAAAACATGACATTGCACTGCAAATAGCGGGCCAGGGTATAAAAACAGCTTCTACTGTTAAATAAAACCGCCCTATTATTCACATGTGCTTAAACATCAAGAGTTGATATCCATGCTGCACCGCCTGCTGATGCGACTGGCACACGGCCTTGGCAACCCTGCCCTGCTCATGACGCTGCTCATGGTCTCGGGCTTGTTCGGCACCTGGCGCCTGCTGGAAAGCACCATCGCGCAAAGCGACCAGGGCTACGTCCAGCTGACCGGCGGACTGCTGGAGCGCAGCCTGCTCAAACAGCGCAACACGCTGGGCCACAACCTGACCGAGTACAACTCCTGGGACGACATGTACCGCGCGGTCAGCTCTCCCACCCTCGATACCGAGTGGCTGCACACCAACCTCACCGGCTCGATCTACCGCACCCTCAACATCCAGCTCGGCGTGATCACCGATGCTAGCGGTAAACCGCTGTACGCCGTGCGCAACGGGGCCATCGAAGAAGCACCGACCCTGCCGCTGCCGTTTACCGCACTACAATGGCAGCGGCTGGTGCGTATGACCGCCCGCTACGATCCGCGCGGCAGCGAGGGCTACCCCACCACGATTTTCAAGGACACCGCGCCCAACCCGCTCACCCGCCAGAAAGAACCCCGGCTGCTGATGCTGGCCGTGCAGCGCATCGTGCCGGAAAACGAGGAACCGCGTAGCGCGCTGCCGGCGCGCTACCTGCTGTTCGCCAAGGACATCGACCCCGCGCTACTGGAGGAAATCGCCGGCGACCTGCGTCTCGCGCACTTGCAGCTGGACTACGCCTCGGCCCCCCCCAGCACCTCGGCAATAGCCGTCAAGGGCCAGGAGGGCGAACCGCTGGCTTACCTCAGCTGGCAACAAGAGCTGCCCGGCGACCACTTGCAGGCCAGCTTGCTGCCACGGGCGCTGGTCCTGCTGCTGTTGCTGACGGCGATCGCCCTGTTGCTGTTGCGGGTGTCGCGCCAGCTGACCCTGCGCCACCAGCGCACCACCGAACGGCTGATCAGTCAGGGACAGGTGTTGCGCGAACTGGTCGCCGAACGCCAAGACAAGAGCGAGCCGCTCGATGCCTACCTGAAGCTGTTGTGCCAGAAACTGGCCATCACCCTGGACGCCGCCCGGGTCAGCGTCTGGCGCTACCAGCCGGACCACCAGGCGCTGGTATGCCTGACCGGCGTGGACCGCGACGCCGGCCACCACTTTTCCGGCGCCCTGCTGCAATTCTCCGATCATCCCGACTACTTCACCGCGCTGCATGAGGAACGTTACCTCTGCGCCAGCCATGTAGCGACCGATCCGCGCCTGTCCAGCATGCAGGACTACCTGCTGGAGAACACCATCCGCTCGATACTGGACGCCGCGGTCACGCTGGCCGGCATCCACTACGGGGTGATCTGCGTGGAAGACCACAAGCGCCGGGCGGCCTGGCATCCGGACGAGATCAATTTCATCTGCTCCAGCGCCGATGTGGTAGCGCTGGTGATGGAGTCGGGAGCCCGGCTGCAGGCCGAAGGGGAACTGCACCGCCACTCCTACTACGACCGCTTCACCGGTCTGCCCAACCGGGCCCGGCTGTTGATGCAGCTCGACGAGCTGGCAATGAACCGCAGCGAGGCGCCGATCTTCGGCTGCCTGATCCTGGCGCTGGACGGGCTGCCCAATATCAACGAGCTGTACGGCCACGACCACGGCGACCAGGTCATCCTGCAGTTGTGCGAGCGCCTGGGCCGCCTGGCCGAGCCGGGCGAACTGGTGGCCAGAGTGGCCGAAAACCGCTTCTGCCTGATCCTGTTCGGCAAGGATGAGAGCAGCATCAACCGCCGCGTCAACGCCATCACCGAAACGCTCAACCTGCCGGTCGATGTCAACGCCCAGCTGATCAGCGCGCGCGCCAACGCCGGGCTGGCGCTGTTCCCGCAGGACAGCAAGGAACCACTGCGTCTGCTGGAACATGCCGAGCTGGCGATGCAGATCTCGCGCAACTCGCTCAATGGCGGCTGGGTGCGCTTCCACGAAGAAATGAGCGCGGACTGGCACCGCCGCCACCTGCTGGTCAACGAGTTGCGTCAGGCCATCGGCAGCCGTCATCTGTTTCTGTGCTATCAGCCCTACCACGAACTGAAGACGCGCCGCACACGCGGAGCCGAGGCCCTGCTGCGCTGGCACCACCCCCAGCACGGCCTCATTTCGCCGGGGGAATTCATCCCCCTGGCCGAAGACAGCGGCGTGATCGTGCCACTGGGCGAGTGGGTGCTGCGCGAAGCCTGCCAGCAGGCTGCCAAGTGGCGGCAAGGCCCGCAGCCGGACTTCACCATTTCGGTCAACGTGTCGCTGCTGCAACTGGAAGACCCGCATTTCGCCGACTTGGTCGCCGGTATTCTGGCCACTGCCCATCTGCCTCCCTCGGCACTGGAGCTGGAAGTCACCGAAACCCTGGCGCTGCGCCAGTCGGGCAGCATCGAGGAGAATATCCGCCGGCTCAAGTCGCTCGGGGTCAGCCTGGCGATCGACGACTTCGGCACCGGTTACGCCTCGTTCAGCTACCTGCGCCGCTTCCCGGCCGAGAAGATCAAGATCGACAAGCAGTTTCTCGACCAGGTACCGGACAACCATCAGGACGCCGCCATCGTGCGCATGATCGTGGCCATGGGGCATTCGCTCGGCGCGGTGGTCACCGGCGAGGGCATAGAGAACGAACGGCAGCTGGCCTTCCTCGGCGAGATCGGCTGCGACTACGCGCAGGGCTTCCATCTAAGCAAGCCGCTGGAGCAGCACGCCATGAGCCGCTACCTGGCGCAGACTGCCGCGCCGGCGCCGAGGGGGCAGCAAACCCCGTCCACGTTGTAGTTATGTGACACATTGCGGTGCACCAATTATCACCGGACAGCCTTTCTGCTTTACCGGTGCCCCGTTCATGGGCACACTCGGCGTGGGAATAAGTTTATAGCCGCCGGTCCTCATACAACGTAGCGTCAAGTTTGCACCCGACAGAAGTCAACGATGGAGGAGCGGGCCCTCGGGCCCGTCATACAATAAAGCGACTCAAGGGACCGGCGGTTTTCCCTGCGGCAGCGGCTTTCCGCTATGCTGTACGGCGTATTCAATCACCCCGATGCGCCTGCCATGACACTCACCCCAGACCAACTCCCCCGTCTCACCATCCAGTACTGCACTGGCTGCCGCTGGCTGCTGCGCGCAGCGTGGATGGCCCAGGAACTGCTGACCACCTTCGAGAAAGAGCTGGCCGAAGTGGCGCTCAAGCCCGGCTCCGGCGGCGTGTTCCGCATCACCCTGGACGACGAGCAACTATGGGACCGCAAGGACGACGGTGGCTTTCCCGACATCAAGGAGCTGAAGCAGCGGGTACGCGACCGCGTCGCCCCGGACAAGTCGCTCGGTCACAGCGACGCCACGCCGCAACAGTCGTCCTGAGTCACGCATCCGGCCACAACCATGGCCCCACCGCAACGCAAGATCATCCACGTCGACTGCGACTGCTTCTTCGCCGCGGTCGAAATGCGCGACCAGCCGGCCTGGCGCAACCTCCCGCTGGCGGTGGGCGGCCAGCCCGACAGCCGCGGCGTCATCGCCACCTGCAACTACCTGGCGCGACGCTACGGCGTGCACTCGGCGATGTCCTCGGCGCGTGCTCTGCATCTGTGCCCCTCGCTGCTGATCGTGCCGCCCGACTTCGCCCGCTACAAGGCGGCCAGCCAGCAAATCCTGGCGATCTATCACGACTTCACCGAGCTGGTCGAACCGCTGTCGCTGGACGAGGCCTATCTGGACGTCAGCGGCCAGCCGCATTGCCGCGGCAGCGCCTCGCTGATGGCCGAAACCATCCGCCGCCGCATCCGTGACGAGGTCGGCATCACCGCCTCGGCCGGCATCGCCCCGAACAAGTTCCTGGCCAAAGTGGCCAGCGACTGGAACAAGCCGGACGGCCAGTTCGTGATCCGGCCGCAGGACGTGGACGACTTCGTGCGCGTGCTGGCAGTGGAGAAGATTCCCGGCGTCGGCGCGGTTACCGCTGCCCGGCTGCATGCTTTGGGGATCGAGCGCTGCGAACAGTTGCAGCCGCGGGAACTGGCCGAACTGGTACGCCATTTCGGCCGCTTCGGGGAGCGCTTGCACGCGCTGGCGCGCGGCATCGACCCGCGCCCGGTCAGCATCGAGCGCCAGCGCAAGTCGCTCAGCGTGGAGGAAACCTACCCTGTGGACCTGCCCGACCTCGCCGCTTGCCAGGCCAAGCTGCCGGAACTGCTGGCCAGGCTGGCGCACCGGCTGGAGCGCGCCGGCCGGCCGGCGTTCCGCGGCCTGAGCGTCAAGATCAAGTTCGCCGATTTCAGCCAGACCACGGTGGAACAATCCGGCCAGGAATTGAACGCCGACACCATGGCGGCGCTGTTGCGCGTAGGCCATGCGCGCGGAGCGCAACCGGTAAGGCTGCTGGGCGTGGGCGTCAGGATGGCCGGGGAACACGCCGAGCCGATGCAACTGGCGCTGTTCGGCGCCGACGAACCGGACTGCTGAAGAAAAAGGTTGGCCGAAACCCGGCTCAGCGGGCCTGGCGGGCTTCCAGAAAGGCGGTGATGGCCGCGTCGCGCTCCTGCCAGGTGCGGGCCACGCTCGGGCGTTGCGCCAGCACCTCGAGATAGCCGGCCAGCTCCGGCACGGCCAGCACGGGGTCGCAGCCCAGCGTGTCGCGACAGACCGCCGACACCACCGGCAACACCGCCGCGGCACTGATGTCGGCGTGGCTGAAGTCCTCACCAGCCAGCCACGGCGCCAGCACGGCGCGGCGCATCACCGCTGCCAGGCCGCGCTCGATGGCGGGGGCGGCGGCCTCCCGCACCGCGTCCGGCAGCGCCGAACCGAACAGCATGTGGTTGCACAGCGGGTTGGCCGGCGTCAGCACGTAGTGCTCCAGCAGCAGGGCCAGCTCGCGGGCATGGGCCCGGCCGTTGGGCGTGGGCGGCAACAGCGCGGCGGTCGGGTAGGCGTCTTCCAGCCATTCCAGGATGGCGCTGGACTCGGCCAGCGCGTGACCGTTGATGTCGACGTAGGGAATCTTGCCCATCGGGCTCAGCGCCAGCACCTCGGGCGTCTGCGCCGGGGCGGTGGGGTGTTCGCGGAAGTTCACCCCTTTTTCGATCAGGGCGATCTTTACCTTGTTGTAATACGGGGAGAGGGCGACACCGTAGAGCGTGATCATCGGGTTCTCCTGTCGTCGTGGCAGGCGGCTGCGCGGCGTGGGGAACGGCGGTGACACCATGGAGCATCACCTGCCGGGCGGCTCATGACGGTCGCAACCACCATGAGCGCCCATTATGAGCCCATTTCAGTAGGCGAGCGAGCCAGGGCCGGTCGGGCCACCTCGGTGCCCAAGGGACGAAGGCGCCGCCCCCTAATGAAATGGGCGCCATGCCATTACCTGACCGCGGCCATCGCTACCGCCTTTTGCTGCACCAGTTTCTGGATCAGCGGCAGCGCCTGCAGTGCCACCTTTTCGCCCTCCAGAATGGCCTGGTGACGTTCATCGAACGAGGTCGAGCCCATGTTCTGTACCTGTGGCCGGATCACCACATCGGCCTGCTTCAGCTCCTGCGCCAGCGCGGTCACGTTCATGATGTTGATGCTCTGGTCGAAGATCGACAGGAAGCCGGTGGCCGAACCGGCGCGTGGCCGGGCGGAAATATCCACCGCGATGACGAAGTCGGCGCCCATCTCGCGCGCCGCGCTGACCGGTACCGGGCTGACCAGGCCGCCGTCGACGTAGCGCTTGCCGCCGATCAGTGCCGGCTGGAATACATTGGGGATGCTGGCCGAGGCACGCACCGCCTGGCCGGTGTTGCCCTGCCGGAACACCACGCGCTGGCCGCTATCGAGCTCGGTGGCGACCGCCCCGAACGGCTTGGCCAGCTTGTCGATCGGGCGGTTGTTGACCGCCTGGTTGACGAAGGCGGCCAGCTTGTCGCCCTTGATGAAACCGCTGGTGGACAGCGTCAGATCGGTCAGGTTGCTTTCGTCCAGCTTGATCGCCAGGCTCTGCAGCTGCAGTCCGCTGTAGCCGGCGGCGTACAGACTGCCGACCACGCTGCCGGCGCTGGTGCCGGTGACGATGTCCGGCACGATGCCGTGCGACTCGAGCACCTTGATCACGCCGATATGGGCGAACCCCTTGGCGGCGCCGCCGCCGAGGGCCAGCGCGATCTTCGGTTTGGGCAGCGGCTTGACCGGCGGCGGGGCGACCCCGGTCTTGGCCGGCCCGAACGCGGAACAAGCGCTCAGGGTCACCAGCGCCAGCAGTGGTACAAACCGCCTGATACTGCGTGCAATCATGCTTTACCTCACCTCAAAACAAACGGGCGGCAACGCCGCCCGGCAAAACAGGAAACCGTGCTATTTGACGCCCGGACGCGCGCCGGGTTTCATGAATTCGATCACCTGGCGGCCATCCGGCAGCAAATTGGCCTTTTTCTTCGGCTCGCCCTTCCAGGCATGGCCGTAGACGACTTCGTAGGTGGCCGGCAGCGCGCCGTGCTGGCGGCGCAGTTCGTAGGCCGCCTCGACCTTCTGCCAGGCGTGCTTGCCCATCAGGCCGCGACCGCGCCCCGCGGTGGCATTGTGCGCGCCGATGGCCTTGAGATCCTGCATCACGTCGCGCACGCGCGGGTAGGTCAGCACGATCTTGTCCATGTCCATCACCGGTTCGGCAAAGCCGCTGTTCAACAGCGCATCGCCCAGGTCGTGCATGTCGATGAACTGGTTGACGTGGGTGGCGCCGTCGATGCCGGCGAAGGCGCTGCGCAGCTCCAGCAGCGTGTCCGGCCCCAACGTCGAGAACATCACCATGCCTTCCGGCTTGAGCACGCGCTGAAACTCGGCGAACACGCTGTCCGGGATGTTGACCCACTGGATCGCCAGGTTGGACCAGATCATGTCGACGCTGGCGTCGGCCAGCGGCAGGCACTCGACATCGGCGCACAGCTGCCACGGCTGGGCGCGGCGGAACAGCTTGCCGAGCAGGCCCCCGCCCTGCTGCTTCTCGCGCGAGGCCCGCAGCATGGTGGCGGCCAGGTCGAGTTCGATCACCCGCGCCTCGGGAAAGCGGCGGCGCAATTCGGCCGCACCGTAACCGGTGCCGCTGCCGGCGTCGAGGATCACCTTGGGGCTGACCTTGATGTAGTCGAGGCGCGACGCCATGCGGTCCGACACCTCGCGCTGCAGCACCGCGGCCGAGTCGTAGCTCGGCGCGGCGCGCTCGAAAGCGGCGCGCACGCGGGATTTGTCGGTATAAAACGCTTCACTCATGCGTGTTGGTCCAGATGATCGGCAAGCCGCGCCACGAACTCTTCCTCGTGCGACAGGAAGGGAGCGTGCGAGGCCTGCGGGAATTCGTAAAGGGTGGCGTCGGCCAGCGTCTCGGCCAGCCAGCGCCCGGCACCGAGCGGGGTGATGGCATCCTTGGCGCCAAAGAACAGCCCGACCGGGCAGCGGATGCGCGGCGCCAGCGCGCGCGCATCGGCCAGCAGCAGCAGTTCCAGCGCCGGCAGCAGGCCCTGCGGCCGGCCGTGAGCAAACAGTTCCTCGCGCAGCGCCTTGAGCGTGTCGCGCGCGCCGGGAGCGCCGAGCATCTGCAAGGCCAGGAAGCGCTCCAGCGTCTGCTCGAAGGCGCCGTCGAGACTGGCGCCGACGCCCTCGATGGCCTTGCGGTCCTGCGCGTGCGGCCAGCCGTCCTGCTTGACGAAGCGCGGGCTGCTGGCGATCAGCGCCAGGCTTTTCACCTGTTCGGCGTGGCGCGCCGCCCAGTGCTGGGCCAACAGGCCGCCGAGCGACCAGCCGACCACGTGCACGGGCCAGGGAAACTGCGCCGCCAAGAGGTCGGCGATGTCGTCGGCGTCGAACGGGTGGCGGCTGGCGGAGGCGCCGTGGCCGGGCAGGTCGACCAGGTGCAGGCAGTAACGGTCGGCCAGCCGTTCGGCAACACGGCTGAACACGCCGCCGTGCAGACCCCAGCCATGCAGCATGACCACGTCCGGGCCGCGTCCCAGCGATTCGATGTACAGACTCATGCGAAGCCAGATGAGGGGAAAACGCTATTTTCGCAAGAGTACGATGCGAAAGAAACCTCCCATCCCGGCTGATTCGTCATGCTCGATGTGCAAAGTGGTCTGATTGACGATGACGCCCAGCTGGCGGTCGATATCGGTGGCGATCAGCCGGGTCAGCAGGTTGGCCGAAGCGCGCCACAGGCCGGGACGGCGTCCGTCGGCCAGGAACTTGTCGAACACCACGGCCCGCCCGCCGGGCTTGAGCACCCGCTCGACCTCCCGGAGGCAGGCCACCGGGTCGGGGATCACCGGCAGGATCAGGTGCAGGATAACCGCGTCGAAGTGGGCGTCGGGAAAGTCCAGCCGCTGGCCATCCATCTCCCGCACGTCCAGCGTCAGGCCGAGCCGGGCGGCGCGCCGGCGCAAGCGGGCCAGCATACCGTCCGAGACGTCGATGGCGGTCAGCCCGCGGCAGCCCTGCAGGTAGTCGAGGTCCAGCCCGGTGCCGGCCCCCAGCAGCAGGATGCGCTCGTCCGGGCCGGGTGCCAACAGCTCGATGGAGCGGCGTCGGCGCGCCGCGAAGAAGGAAGCCACGACGCGGTCGTAGACCGGCGCATACAGGTTGTAGCGCCAGCGGTTGTAGCGGGTGGCGAACTCAGGCCACATTCCGGAAACTGCTGGCAAAGCCGGCCAGGCGGTCCCAGTCGAGGCGGGAGGCCGGCGCCGGGGTGGCGAAGTAGAAACCCTGCAGCTTGCTGCAGCCCATGTCGCGCAGCACCGTCAGCTGCCGGCCGGTCTCCACCCCCTCGGCCACCACGTCCAGGTCCAGCGCCTCGGCCAGCGCCAGGATGGCGCGCACGATGGCGGCCGACTCCTGTTTCTGGTCGAGGTCGGCGACGAAGGACTGGTCGATCTTGAGCACGTCGAAATGGTAGCGATGCAGGTAGGACAGTGCCGAATAGCCGGTGCCGAAATCGTCCAGCGCCAGCCGCACCCCCATGTCGTGCAGCGACTGGATCACCTCGGCCGCCACGTCCGGCACGTCGATCAGCGCGCTCTCGGTCACCTCCAGGTGCAGCATGCCGGCCGGCAGCGCGTAGCGCCGGATCAATGCCTCCATCCACTCCAGCAGTTCCGGATCGTGGAAGTTGGCCGAAGACAGGTTGATATGCAGCGACACCTCGCTCGCCAGCCGTCCCTCGTCCATCCACTGGCGCAGCTGGCGCGACGCCACCTCGATCATGTAGCGGTCCACGCGCATGATCAGGCCGCTCTCCTCGGCCATCGGCAGGAAGATGGCCGGGGAAATCAGGCCGCGCGTCGGGTGCTGCCAGCGCACCAGCGCCTCGAAGCCCTGCAGGGCTCCGCTGCTGGCGTCGATGAACGGCTGGAAGAAGGGGACCAGCTGATCCTCCACCTCCAGCGCCCGGCGCAGTTCCGATTCCAGCGCCAGCTGGTCGGCCTGGTTGAGGCGCAGCTCGTGGTTGAACAGGGTGTAGCCATGGCGCCCCTGCTGCTTGGTGCGGTACATCGCGTGGTCGGCGTCGCGCAGCACGTCTTCCGAGCGCTGGTAGTGGGACTTGTCGGCGATCACCACGCCAACGCTGGCGGTGGTGAACACTTCCCGCCCCATCAGCACCACCGGGCGGTCGAACTCGTTGACGATCATACGCGCGGTCTGCTCGCAGCCGGGCGCCTCGATGCCGAACAGCAGCGCGGCGAATTCGTCACCACCCAGGCGGGCGACGAAATCGCTGTGGCGCAGGCAGCTGCGGATGCGCGCCCCGGCCTCGAACAGCAGGTGGTCGCCGGCCAGATGGCCCAGCGTGTCGTTGACCAGCTTGAAGCGGTCCAGGTCGATGAACAACACGGCGAAGCGCTCGCCGCTGCCGTTGACGTAGGCCTCCCAGCTGCGGCGCAGGGCGCGGGCGAAGTAGGTGCGGTTGGGCAGCTTGGTCAGCGGGTCGTGCAGGCTGTCGAACTCCAGCTGGGCGTTGGCGGCGTCCAGCTCGCAGGTGCGCTCGCGCACCCGCTCTTCCAGTTCCAGATAGGCGGCCTGCAGCGCCTCCATGGCATGGATGCGCGCCAGCGCCGCACCGATGTTGTTGGCGACGAATTCCAACAGTTCCTGCTCGCGAAAACTGTACTGCACCTGCTCGTCGTAGCTCTGCACCGCCAGCACCCCGAGCAGCTCATGGCCGTGGTACAGCGGCACGCCCAGCCAGCTGCGCGGTAGCGACGAGTCGTCTCCGCCCGCCCGCGAGGAATTCACCTGCAGCGCCTGGCCGCTGTACAGCACCTGTTCGATGTAGCCCTGGCCCGGCTTGCGTGCCTTGAGCGTCGGACAGCGCTCGTCCTGGCAATACGGAAAGGAAATCAGGTCGTGGTCCTGATCGTACAACGCCACCAGGCAGTTGCGCGCCGGCAGCAATTCGCCGAGCAGGCGGTGTACCCCGCCCAGGAAGGTCTCCAGCGACAGGCTGGTATTGGACAGTTCGGCGATCAGGAACAGCACGCCCTGGCGTTTCTCGGCCAGCTGCCGCTCGGCCACTTCGCTGCGTAGCCGGACATTGGCACCCTCCAGTTCACAAGTGCGCAGCCACACCTGCTGCTCCAGCTGATTGCGCACCAGCACCCGCGCCAGCACGTGGCCGACATGCAGCGCCACGAACTGGAACAGCGATTGCTCGGCCGGGCTGTAGCTGTGTCCCGGCTGGTAGCTTTGCAGCGCGGCCGCGCCGATCGGCTGGCCGGCGATGTTGTTCAGCGGCACCCCCATCCAGCTCTCCGGCAGCGGGCCGTGGACCCGGATGTCGCCGTTGCGCTGCAACGCTTCCAGCGTCCGCCGCGACAGTACCAGCGGCTTGCCGCCGGCCATCAGGTAGCCGGTGAGGGAAGGCGGTTGTTCGCCCAAGGGGAAGCGCTGCTCCGGGCGCGGCCACTCGCTGGCCGGCTCGCACAGGTCGGCGTAGAACGGAAAGCTGAGCGCGTTGGCCGGCTCGTCCAGCAGCGCGATATAGAAATTGCGGGCGTCCAGCAGCCGCCCCAAGAGACGGTGCAGCCCGGGCAGGAAGCCCTCCAGGCTGGCGCACTCGCTGGCCAGCCGGCTCATCTCCAGCATGGTGTCATGGGTGATGCGGGAAATGGTCTGGTCGGAGTGTAGCCGCGCGGCCAGCAAGTGCCCGGTCAGCAGCAGCGTCACCTCGGACCAGTTGTCTGGACGCGGGCCGCGCCAGATCAGCCAGCCGAGCAGATCGTTGCCGCTCTTCAGCGCTTCGGCCCCACCGTCGGGCCCGGGCAGCCGCCCCCGCTGCAGTTCCTCGGGGGACACCAGCGCCTCGGCCGGCCCGCGCGAGGCCAGGCATTGCCATACCGTGCCGACCCGGGCCCAGACCGCCACCAGGGAGGGGCTGTCGTGCCGTCCCAGCAAGGCCAAGGCCGCCTCGGCGGCGGCCTGCGGTGTATAAAGATAGTCTACCGTGCTATTCATGTCATTATCGTAGTAGGTATCGGCCGGGATATCCGGCAAAACACGGCAGGCTACCCGCTGAGACTCATGACATGGCGACGATGGCGTCCGCCAGACGCTGCACCTGCCCGGCATCGTGTGCCGCCGACAGCGAAATGCGCAGACGGGCACTCCCTTCCGGCACCGTGGGCGGGCGGATGGCCGGCACCCACAACCCGACCGCGCGCAGCTGGGTGGACAATGTCATGACCTGCTCGTTGCCGCCTATCATAAGCGGCTGGATCGGACTACGTGAAGCCTGTAATGGATATTTAATGGCAGATAGGGTATGCCGTAGCATTTCTATATGCTGCTTGAGTCGCTCGCGCCGCCACGGCTCGCCGGCGATCAGGCTCAAACTGGCACGCACCGCCTCGGCCAGTGCCGGCGGCTGGGCAGTGGTGAAGATATAGGTGCGCGCCTTGTTGACCAGCCAGTCGACCAGTTCGGACGAGCCGGCGACGAAGGCACCGGCCACACCGGCCGCCTTGCCCAGCGTGGCCATGTAGATCACCCGCTCGCCGGCGATGCCCTGTTCGGCCATGCTGCCGCGCCCGTCGCCGAACACGCCGAAACCGTGCGCGTCATCCAGGTACAGCCAGGCGTCGTAGCGTTCGGCCAGCTGCAACAGTTCGCGTAGCGGCGCCTCGTCGCCGTCCATGCTGTACACCGCGTCGACGGCGATCAGCCGGCTCTTGGCCGGGGTGGCCTTGAGCAGGCTTTCCAGATGGTCCAGGTCGTTGTGGCGGAAGCGCTTGAAGCTGGCGCGCGACAGCAGGCAGGCGTCGTTGAGCGAGGCGTGGTTGAGGCGGTCGGCGAACACCGCGTCGTCACGCCCCATGAGGCTGGTGATCACCGCCAGGTTGGCGGCGTAGCCGGAGCCGAACAGCAGCGCGGCGGGCGTACCGACGAAGGCGGCCAGTTCATCTTCGGCCGACTGGTGCGCGCCGAAATGGCCGGCCACCAGATGTGAGGCGCCGCCGCCCAGCCCCCAGCGTTCCAGCCCGCCACGGGCGGCCTCGACCAGCGCCGGATGGTTGGCCAGGCCGAGGTAGTCGTTGCTGGCGAACGCCAGGTAGTCGCGTCCGTCGACGCGGATCAGCGGCCCTTGCGGGCTATCCAGCGTGAGCCGGGTGCGGCGGCTGTGGCTGGCGTCCAGTTCCAGCAAGGCGGCGGACAGTTGCTGCGGCAGCATGGCGATCCCATATAAAAGCTTGGCCGAAGCGGCGGGCATCTCGACCCGCGCGGCTTCGGCCAACGTTGTTCATGGAAAGAACGGCTTAGAGCGGCGCCAGATCCAGCTTCTCCATCAGCGCCCGGTCGGCGTCGACGTCCGGGTTGCCGGTGGTCAGCAGCTTATCGCCGTAGAAGATGGAGTTGGCGCCAGCCAGGAAGCACAGCGCCTGCATCGCCTCCGGCATCTCGCGCCGGCCGGCCGACAGCCGCACGTAGCTCTTCGGCATGGTGATGCGCGCCACCGCGATGGTGCGCACGAACTCGGTCCAGTCGAGCGGTTCGGCACCGTCCAGCGGCGTGCCGGTCACCTTGACCAGATTGTTCACCGGCACCGACTCCGGCTGCGGCTCGAGGTTGGCCAGCTGGGCGATCAGCCCGGCGCGGTCGGTGCGGGTCTCGTTCATGCCGACGATGCCACCGCAGCACACCGACAGCCCAGCGCCGCGCACCTTGCCCAGCGTGTCGAGGCGGTCTTCGTAGTCGCGCGTCTGAATGATGTCGGCGTACTTGTCCGGCGCGGTGTCCAGGTTATGGTTGTAGTAGTCGAGGCCGGCGCCCTTGAGCTTTTCCGCCTGGCCATCCTTGAGCAGGCCGAAGGTGGCACAGGTTTCCAGGCCCAGCGCCTTCACCCGTTTCACCATGTCCAGCGTCTTGTCCAGATCGGCATCCTTCGGACCGCGCCAGGCCGCACCCATGCAGAAGCGGCCGGCGCCGTTCTGTCTGGCCAGGCGGGCCGCCTCGACCACCTCGTCCACCGTCATCATCGGCTGATTTTCCACCGGGGTATCGTGGTGCACCGACTGCGGGCAGTAGCCGCAGTCCTCCGGACAGCCGCCGGTCTTGATCGACACCAGCGTCGACAGCTGGACCTTGGTCGGATCGAAGAACTGGCGGTGGATTTCCGCGGCACGGAACACCAGCTCCATGAACGGCAGCGCGAGCAGCGCCTCGATTTCGTCCACGGTCCAGGTGGCGGACTCGGGATGCGGGGAGGCAGGACGTTTGAATTCGATGGTAGACGGTTGCATGGGGCTCGATCCGTAGCGCCCGCTCGCCGTCGGCAGGAAGCCGCGGCCAACCGCGCTCCCTTCCCGCCCGGCAGCGGCTGACATAGGGTGTAAGGTCACTAGAAGTTTTGCTGAGCGCATCTTGTCGCGGGGTCGCCATGCTGTCAAACCTTTTCAGCCAATTAGTTGACAATAGCTTATTTTTTGCGCAATCGTGCCTGCTCTGCGGCGTCCCGGGCACGCCCCCTGGCCTGTGTCCGGACTGCCAGGCCAGCCTGCCCCGGCTGCCGGCGGAACGCTGCCCGCGCTGCGCCGAACCGGTGACCGGGGGCACCCTGTGCGGAGCCTGCCAGCACCATCCGCCGGCGTTCGACGCGCTACACGTTTCCTACCGTTTTGACTACCCCCTGGACGGCCTGATCCACGCCTTCAAGTACGGGAAACGGCTGGAAATGGCCGGTGCGCTGGGCCGGCTGCTGGCACGGGAGGAGCCCGTTTCGCCCGCCGCCATCGACCTGATCGTTCCCGTTCCGCTGGCAAAAGAACGACTTGCCGCACGCGGCTTCAATCAAAGTCACGAGCTGGCGCGCACACTCGCTGCTACAATGCAAGCACGGTTTGCCGCCGATCTGTGTTGGCGAAAATACAACACCCGCGCCCAGGCGACGCTTGACCGCGCCGAACGCCATCGCAACATGAATGATGCATTTGGCGTAAAACGCAGCTTGGACGGGCTTTGCATCGCCATCGTCGACGACGTGGCGACCTCCGGCGCGACCCTCTCTTCGCTCGCTTCAGCCCTCAAGAAACAGGGGGCCAGACGGGTCGAAGCGTGGGTGCTGGCACGGGCAATCAGCCTAAAAACTTGACCAACTTTTTGATTCCTTGGAACAATCCAACCTGCCAACGATGTTCACAGTTGTTCTCTTTCAGCCGGAAATACCGCCCAATACGGGCAATGTGATTCGATTATGTGCCAACACCGGCTGTGAACTGCACCTGGTCAAACCGTTGGGCTTCCCGCTGGACGACGCCAAGCTGCGTCGCGCCGGCCTCGACTACCACGAGTACGCTCGGCTGGTGGTGCACGAGAACTGGGAAGCCTGCCGCACCGCCCTCTCCGGCCGCCGCATCTTTGCGGCCACCACCAAGGGGGCAACGCGGCATGACCAGACAGCTTTCCGACCCGGAGATGTAGTGTTGTTCGGACCCGAATCACGCGGCCTGCCGCAGGAAGTCCTGGATTCGTTTCCAGCGGACCGACGTGTCCGCCTGCCGATGCAACCCGAGTCACGCAGCATGAATCTGTCCAACGCCGTCGCCGTCATGGTGTTCGAAGCGTGGCGGCAGAACGATTTTGCGGGAGGAAGCTGAGCGTTCACTGGTTGGCCCAACAGCATAGGGAGGTCTTATGAAACCTGTATTCCGATGGCTGTGGCTAGTGTTCATTAGTCTCGCGCTGGTGGCCTGTACCACCGTCAAAAACGCCAGCGCCACCAGTCAAGCGTCGACCAAGTCGACCAAAAGAACCCTCGCCGGCAACGGCAAGTACTTCCAGCACGACGGCCCGGCCGACCATATCCCGGCCAACCTCGACCTGCTGCCGGACGCCGTGCCGCAGGACGAACCGCTGATCAAGGCGGCCAACCTGCCCTACTCGGCACTGGGCATGAGTTTCCGCCCCGACACCCGCGACAAGCCCTACCAAGCCAAGGGTCGCGTATCGTGGTATGGCAAGCAGTTCCACGGTCGCCAGACCACGTCGGGCGAGCGCTACGACATGTTCGCCATGACCGCGGCCCATCCGACGCTGCCGATCCCTAGCTACGCCCGGGTCACCAACCTGAAAAACGGCAAGTCGGTGATCGTGCGCATCAACGATCGCGGCCCGTTCCACAAAGGACGCCTGATGGACCTGTCGTACGCCGCCGCCTATAAGCTCGATTACGTCCGGCAGGGCAGCGCCACCGTCAAGGTCGAGCGAGTCTGGCCCGACGGCGGTGACGACACCAGTGCCGCCACCCGCCCGGAGGCCATGCTCAAGGTCAGCAACGAAGATACCTATTTGAAGCTGGGCAGTTTCAGCCGTCTAGCCAATGCCGAAGCGCACATGAGCACGATGGAGAAGGAACTGGACGCCAAATACGATGCCAAGCTCGGCATCGTCAACCAGGATGGCCGCTACACCGTGCGCCTCGGCCCGTTCCGCTCGCAGAAGGCGGCCCGCACCGTGGCCGAAGCGCTGAACGTGGAAAACACGGTACTCAGCGGCGGTATCTGACTTGGCCCGGACAGCACCAGGCGTTGGCCCGCGGCCACGCCTTTTTCTTTGTCGACGTGCCGTAGCGCAGACATAAAAAACCCCGGCACGTCGATGCCGGGGCAAACAGCCTTTAGTGTCAGCAAAAGGCACCCGCTCAGGGAGGCAAGCGGGAGGTGAAACTCACCTGCCGGTTAGGCTGGCCACCCTGGGCAAAGTTCCGTCATGCCGGTGGCACCTCGTCCGCCCCTTGGGACAGATAGTCGTCGAACCAACGCGTCACCACCTCTTCCACCGTGTCGCCACCGGTTTTCTTCAGGCTGGAGAACAGCTGCACGCTGACCGCCGGGTAATCCGCCAGCGCTTTTTTGACCGAAGCCAAGGTTTTCTGCTGTTCCATCCGTGATAATTTGTCGCTTTTCGACAGCAGGATGTGCACCGGCCGGCTGGTATCACGAAAGAACTTCAGCATCTTCCAGTCGAGTTCCAGCAATGGACGGCGGCTGTCCATGATCATGATCAGGCCGATCAGGCTCTGCCGGGTCTGCAGGTAACGCCCCAGCAAGGCCACCCAGTGGGTGCGCACCGCCTCCGGCACTTCAGCGTAGCCGTAGCCTGGCAGGTCGACCATGTAGCGCTCTTCGCCCAGGTCGAAGAAGTTGATATGCTGGGTCCGTCCGGGCGTCTTGGACACGAAAGCCAGCCGGGTACGATTGGCCAGGGTGTTGATGGCGCTGGACTTGCCGGCGTTGGAGCGCCCTACGAAGGCCACCTCGGCCCGGGTCGGCGGCAGATCCTTCAGATGGTTGACGGTCGTATAAAAGCGCGCGTTCTGGAAAATCGTCATAGTAGTAACGGTGAAAGCAGTTGGTATAGAATAACAGGTTTGAAATTGCCACTTTTACAGATATTTACGAAATCTCTCTCGAGGAGCGACCATGAAACGCAAGATGCTGTTGGCGCTGACAGCCATGACCCTGGCCGGCAGTGCGCTGGCCGCCAGCCCGCAGGGCAAGGGCGACCCGGTCAAGGGCAAGCAGATCGTCGACCAGGTATGTGCCGCCTGCCACGGCGCGGACGGCAACAGCGTGGCTTCGGCCAATCCGACGCTGGCCGGTCAGCACCAGAAGTATCTGTATGATCAGCTCAAGGCCTTCAAGGCGGGCACCCGCAAGAACCCGATCATGATGGGCATGGCCTCCCCGCTGTCCGACGACGACATGTGGAACGTGAGCGCCTACTTCAGCCAGCAGAAGGTCAAGCCGCGCGAAGCCGCCGACAAGAGCCTGCAGGCGCTGGGCAAGAAGGTCTACCGCGCCGGCAACCCTGTCACCGGCGTGCCGGCCTGTATGGCCTGCCACGCCCCGAACGGCGCCGGCATGCCGGACCAGTTCCCGCGCGTGAGCAGCCAGCACGCCGGCTACATCGTCAAGCAGCTGAACGATTTCAAGGCCGGCACCGAGCGCCAGCATCCGACCATGTCGGACGTGGCTTCCCGCATGAGCGATGCCGAAATGAAGGCGGTGGCCGACTATATTTCCGGCCTGCGCTAAGCGCAACTTTTGCCTCATGCCTTACTCAAAAGGGAAGCCTTGACGGCTTCCCTTTTTGTATGCGAAACCCATGAAAAAACCAAGCCGCCACGCCAGCCTCAGTTATTCCCTGTACGAGCTGCTCAGCTCGATGCGCTTTGCCATCGGCCTGTTGACCATCATCGCCATCGCCTCGGTGATCGGCACCGTGCTCAAGCAGAATGAACCCTACCCCAATTACGCCTTCGAATTCGGCCAGTTCTGGTTCATCGCCTTCAACTGGCTGGGACTGTACGACGTCTACCACTCGGCCTGGTTCCTGACCATCCTGGCCTTTCTGGTGACCTCGACCAGCCTGTGCATCCTGCGCAACGGCCCCGGCTTCATCAAGGATATCAAGGCGTTCCGCGAGAAGGCCACCGACAGCTCGCTGGCAGCGATGCAGCACAGCGAGGAACTCGACGCCGCCCGCGCCGAGCCGGAACGGCTGCAGGGCTACCTCGAAGCCCGCGGCTTCCGCGTACGCCAGCACCGCCGCGACGACGGCAGCATGGTGCTGGCCGCCAAGAAGGGGGCCGCCAACAAGCTCGGCTACTTCTTCGCCCACATCGCCATGGTGGTGATCTGTCTCGGCGGCCTGCTGGACGGCAACCTGCCGCTCAAGCTGGGCGAATTGTTCGGCCGCATCGTGCCGGAAACGCGCGACCTGCCGCAGTCGCAGATTCCCGAACACAGCCGGCTCTCCACCCGTAACCTGTCGTTCCGCGGCAACGTAACGGTGGCCGAGAACAAGAGCGCCGACGTGATCTTCCTGAACTCCGGCCAGGGCTACCTGGTGCAGGAACTGCCGTTCATCGTCACGCTGAAGAAGTTCCACGTCGACTACTACAGCAACGGCATGCCCAAGCTGTTCGCCAGCGACATCGTGGTCACCGACAAGGCCAGCGGCAAGGAGACGCCGGCCACGGTGCGCGTCAACCACCCGCTGATCGTCGACGGCGTGGCCATCTACCAGGCCAGCTTCGGCGACGGCGGATCACCGTTGAGCTTCAAGGCGTGGAACCTGGACGCCCCGCAAATGGCCCCGGCCAAGATTGAAGGCGTGTCGCTGAGCGCGCAACCGCTGCGCGCCAACGGCCGCCCCTACAACCTGGAGTTCGGTGAGTTCCGCCAGTTCAACATCGAGAACATGGACAGCGCCCGGCCGCAGGGCGCCAAGTCGCTGGCCGACCGCATGCACGACGCGCGGGAGGTGAAGCGCGACAAGAACCTGAAGAACGTCGGCCCGTCGATCACCTTCAAGCTGCGCGACGAACAGGGACAGGCGCGCGAATTCCACCACTACATGGCGCCGATCCAGCAGGACGGCGCCAGCTACCTGGTCAGCGGCGTGCGTGCCCAGGTGTCGGAGCCGTTCCAGTACCTGCGCCTCCCGCTCGACGACGAGCTGTCGATCGACAGCTTCATGCGCCTGAGGGCGGCGCTGAAGAACCCGGCGCTGTACGACGAGATCGCCCGGCGCAGCACCGCCAAGGCGATGCAGGGCTCGGCCATCAGCCCGGCGATGCGCCTACAGTTCCAGGACAGCGTGAAATGGATCCTGGTGCGCTTCGGTGAAGGCGGCTTTGCCGCGCTGGAAAAATTCCTCGATGCCCGCGTGCCGCAGGACAAGCGTCAGGCGGTGGCGCAGACCTACGTCAAGATCCTGCAGGGCGCGGTGGTGGACGTGATGGAGGTGGCCAACGAGCGCGCCGGCGCCAAGCCGCTGCCGCAGGATGGCCGACACTACCGCTTCCTGCTCGACAGCCTGGTGGCGGCCAGCAGCCTCAACGACTACGGCGCGCCACTGTTCCTGCAACTCGACGGCTTCACCCAGGTCCAAGCCTCCGGCCTGCAGATGACGCGCTCGCCCGGCAAGACGCTGGTCTACCTCGGCTCGCTGATGCTGGTGATCGGTATCGTACTGATGTTCTATATCCGCGAGGTGAGATTGTGGATTAGGCTGGGTCATGGCCGGGTACGGCTGGCGATGACTTCGAACCGCCACAACCGCGATCTGGACGAGGATTTCCGGCGTCACCGCGACGCCATTCAACAGCTTGTACGGAGTGCCTGATGGAACTCGCTTATTCCTTCGACGACCGCCCGCTCCTGAAGCGGCTGAACCTGGCGGACTGGTTGTTCGCCGTGCTGCTGTTCGTGGCGGCGGCCACCGCCTACTACCGCTACGGCGCCTACATGGACGGCTACGAGCAGGCCATCCTGGCCGGCAGCACCGTCGGCCTGATCGCCCTCGGCTGGTTCTGGAAGGCCTGGCGCCTGTTCCTGCCGCTGGCCGGTGCCATCGCCCTCACGGCGATCCAGCTCTACCAGGGCGACCTGGCGCGCGGCCAGAGCGCATTCTGGCTGCGCTTCGTGCTGTCCAGCCAGTCGGCCATCATGTGGATGTGCACGCTGTTCTACCTCGCCACCGCGGTGTACTGGGCCGGCCTGTTGACGCGCTCCGAGCTGCTCGGCCGCATGGGCAGCGGGCTGACCTGGAGTGCGGCGCTGCTCGGCTTTGCCGGCATGCTGACGCGCTGGTACGAGAGCTACCTGATCGGTACCGACATCGGCCACATCCCGGTGTCCAACCTGTACGAAGTATTCGTGCTGTTCTGTCTGATCACCGCGCTGATGTACCTGTACTACGAGGCCAAGTTCGCCGCGCGCCAGATGGGCGCCTTCGTGCTATTGGTGATCTCCGCCTCGGTCGGCTTCATCCTGTGGTACACCTTCGACCGCCAGGCACACGAGATTCAGCCGCTGATCCCGGCCTTGCAGTCGTGGTGGATGAAGATCCACGTGCCGGCCAACTTTGTCGGCTACGGTTCGTTCTCGATCGCCGCCATGCTCGGCATCGCCCAGCTGATGGTCAGCCACGGCTGGCTGAAGGGCAAGCTGCCGTCGGCCGAGCTGCTGGACGAGGTGATGTACAAGGCCATCGCCGTCGGTTTCCTGTTCTTCACCATCGCCACCATCCTCGGCGCGATGTGGGCGGCCGATGCCTGGGGTGGCTACTGGAGCTGGGACCCGAAGGAAACCTGGGCGCTGATCGTCTGGCTCAACTACGCCGCCTGGCTGCACGTGCGCCTGGTCAAGGGCTGGCGCGGCACGCCGCTGGCATGGTGGGCGGTGATCGGCGTATTCGTCACCAGCTTCGCCTTCCTCGGCGTCAACATGTTCCTGTCCGGCCTGCATTCCTACGGCACGCTGTAACGCCCCCAAGGTTGGCCGCAGCCTTTCGGCCAACCTCGTACTCCCCACGCCCGGCCCAGCGCCGGGCGTGGTCTTGGTGCCCAGCTGACGGCGTTCCGCCTTGGCAAAAACCGCCCCGCTGCATTACCGTAGCGGGGTTTTTCATCGGCGGACCCGATTGAGCTGGTTTCTCTACATGCTGGAATGCCGCGGCGGCAGTCTCTACACCGGCATCACCACCGAC